>NZ_CP076459.1:0-353486 GCF_018866205.1 Candidatus Minimicrobia vallesae | reverse complement strand
ATCAAGTTTATCGTCTCGGATGTTTCTAAAGCATATGACACATATAACTATGATTTTCCAGTGCCGATATCAAACGGAAATTATCCATATGTTGCTAAAGCAACAATGTGTTATTCTCCGAATTGCTCAAGAAATCAGGGAGTCGACTATACAAATACAGAGATGCAAATTACCTTTGGTAGACTAAAGCCAGACGGCATTGAATCAATCAATAAAGATAATCAGTATACGGAAGATACTCCAGGTTATGTGAAGGAAAACGCAGCTCGAAATGTTTTTAGAAAATGGGATAATGTTAAGCATATAGGAGAGACGTTCACTGCCCGAAAGCGAGTTAAACCAATTTTAAATCAGTCTAATCCTCAGTGGGGGATGAGTATAAAAACAATTGAACGGCTAAAAACTAGAGATGGGCAAGGAGTTCGATTCGGTGTTGTTGTCAGTTTAATGGAATTGAATGGAGAGAATCGTATCGAGAGATTTTATTCACCAAGCAGAATTACGGGGATGGCTTGTTAATAGGCTCTCATATAGATGTACAAGTTGAACTATTTAATAGTCTAAATGAAGAAATTGAATTCGAATTAGATTGGTGTAGATGAGACTTTTATGCAACTTTTAGAACAGTCTATAGGTATTGGTTAGGGTAACATTATAAGAAGAAATACCTAGAATCTGCTATTTGTAACGATTTAGGTATATGCTAGAGTTTATTCTAGAAAAGCCTTGAGGAAAAGACAGAATTGAAATACACGAATTCCTTTCTCGATGGAGGTGTATTGCAATGCTAAATAAAACCATCCTCTTGACGTCATAGGGCGGTCTGGAACATTGTGAGGATGTTATCGAAGCGTTGAAACGAGAGTTTCTGGACGATTTAGAGGCATATGTCAAAGTCTCTGCAGAAAATCCGTTGATTATTCCAACGTTGCATAACAAGTTCGATGACCCGATGCTTATCATTGCTTTTGAGTTGACGCTCCTAGGTAATCGGCGGGTGAGTGAGGAAGTCGAGGAGTTAGCTTATCTTCATCCGCAGGATATTGTCCCTAAGCAGCTCGATTCGACGCTTATTAATAAGCTCGCTGTACTTATCTGCGACATCAATCAGTGAGACATCCCCATCGCTAAACAACAGTCGAAGAATGCAACATTGCATGCTCTTTTATAAGAGTGGCACATTTTTCGACTGCAACTTCATGCCCGAGTGAATATCCATTGCGCTTCAACTTCGGCAGTTCGCGCACTTCGTGAAACATCATATTAAGCTCAGGTACGAAAAATAATTCCCGAAACGGCATACCTTTGAGTCGCGATTCTTCTCGTGGCTCAGTTAAGATAACGCCAGAATTTTTTCCAAAAATCACCTCCTCACGACCATCAGGGAAGTTTATTACAAGACACGTCGTGTATTGCGCTCGTCTGTTTGTCTTATTTTCAAGCTTCTTCAGGCAATAATCTACGATTTCTTGATCACTCATCTCATGACCATTCCAGCGTCTTGTAAATACGCCAGGCTCGCCATTTAGGGCTTCAATTTCCATGCCTGAATCATCGGCGATAATTATCAGGTTTTTGTCATTTCCGTGTAAATGATTCCTTGTGTGTCGTGCTTTCAATAGGGCGTTTTGTTCAAATGTTGCGCCCGTTTCTATGCAGTCGGGTATTTGATAGTCCAAATCTGCCAACGAAATAATTGACGTCTGCGGAGAGAATTTATGAAACGCGGCAACGAATTCTGCGTATTTGCCTGGGTTTCTGGTGGCGAAAAGTATAGTTGCTGTCATTGAGTATGATTATATCACTTTCATAAATATCGAAAAATTGCTAATTTGACGGTATTATAATATCATCGAACCAAGCAATGATAGTTTCATCCATATACAAAACAGCCGATAACGACGGGCTAATCGCTCATATTTATGAACATTTATTAGTTCAGTATGTTTTGAAGCGTCTTCAAGACTAATTTCTTCTTTAGCGATCTTAGCCTTGTCTCGTACTGTCTGCACTTACATATTCGTGGAAACTTGTTGACCTCGACCAGTTTCATCATACCGAGGTTTGCCGGTAGCTGCTTGGCGGTTGTTGTGTTTTTTGGGTTAATTGGCAGGTTTGTTTCTGGCTTGATGATTATTTTATTTTCCGTGTGCGTGTGCTGATTGGTTGGTGGCTTGTATGTTATCTCGGCAAAATTATCGCGCTGTCGAATCCGCAAGCATTCAACCGTCTGCATAAAATCTACATCCTGTCGATTGATAATCAGTGTCAATTTAAGTATTTTCGCTAGCATTCTTATAATGATCTCTGAGTTCTCAGTCGTGCTATGGGATTATTACGAAGTACGTAAAAATCTACGATTACGATATATTTCAGAGCCGTTCTGCCAAGCAGCATTATCAAACTCACTTTCGCTATTTTGGCAGTATTCTGCTATCTACGGTAATCGGCTCAAAACAACCTTGCATTTCACCCCTAATCTATGCTAAAATACCAGGGTTAATATCAAATCACACGAAAGGTGAGTAATGAGTCTGAGTCGAATCGGAAAACTGCCGGTGGTTATTCCGGCCGGTGTGACAATCACGGTTGACTCTGGTGATGTGGTCGTAAAGGGCCCGAAAGGTGAATTGACGCAATTCATCACACCAGCAGTTGAGGTGAAAGTCGAAGACGGACAAGTCACGGTACATCCTAAGGACGAGTCCAAAGTAGCCCGTAGTCAGCATGGTCTGATGCGCGCGCTAATTAACAACATGGTAATCGGTGTAACCAAAGGCTATGAAAAGCGCCTAGAGGTTAACGGTGTCGGTTTCCGTGTTAGCTCAAGCAACAACGAGCTAGAAATGGCACTTGGATTTTCACATCCAGTCAAATACAAAGCCCCAGAAGGCGTAACTGTTACCAACGAAAAAATGATTATCGTTGTTAGCGGTATTAATAAACAACAAGTCGGCCAAGTTGCAGCGGAAATCCGCGCATTGAAGAAGCCTGAACCATACAAGGGCAAGGGTATTAAGTACGTCGACGAGCAGATTTTGCGTAAAGCAGGAAAGACAGGTAAGTAATCATGGCTGAAAATAAGAAGCTACTCAACCGCGCTCTTCGCAAAAACCGCGTTCGCGCTAAGGTTTCAGGCACGGCAGAGCGCCCACGCTTGACAGTTACTATTAGCAATTTGCACGTTAGCGCGCAATTGATTGACGATGTAGCTGGTAAAACATTGGCTGCAGCAACTACAGTTGGCACAAAAGCGACTGGCACGATGACTGAAAAAAGTGCTGCTATCGGTACTGAAATTGCTAAAAAAGCAAAGAAAATTAAGATTAGCGCAGTAGTGTTTGACCGCAATGGTCGTCAATACGCTGGCCGCCTAAAGGCTTTGGCTGACGCTGCGCGCCAAGAAGGATTGGAGTTTTAGTATGGCAGAGCAAGCTGCAAATACTACCCCACGTGCAGAAGGTCGTCGACCTCGAAATCCACGTGGTGGTCGCCGCGATGACCGGCGAAATGTGCGCGATGACGCACCAAAAGAGTTTGAAGAATTGGTAATCAACATTGACCGCGTTTCTCGCGTGGTTAAAGGTGGTCGCCGTTTCCGATTTAAGGCTTTGGTGGTTGTTGGTAACCGCAAAGATAAAGTTGGTGTCGGTGTTGCTAAGGGTGCAGACGTTCAAGCTGCAGTCGCTAAGGCTACGTCAGTCGCTAAAAAGCACTTAATTACATTGCCATTAAACGGCGAAACAATTCCGCACGACAGCGAAGTTAAATTCTCTGGCGCACGCGTATTGATCAAGCCAGCCGCTCCTGGTACTGGTATTATCGCTGGTGGTGTAGTTCGCCAGATTATCGGCGTAACAGGTGTTCGTAACCTATTGACCAAATCTCTTGGCTCAACCAACAAGGTTAACATTGCTTACGCGACTATTGAAGCTCTAAAGTCATTAGTTCCACGCGATCAATGGCTAAGCGCTCAGCCTGTAAAAAAGGTTGCTAAAAAGGAGGCTAAATAATGAAGTACAATGATCTCCAAGTTTCAGCAAACAAGAATAAAAAGCGCGTTGGTCGCGGTATTGCTGCTGGTCAAGGTAAAACTGCTGGTCGCGGTACTAAAGGTCAGAACGCCCGAACAGGTAAGAAGCTTCGCGTAATGTTCCAGGGTGGTCAGCGTCCACTAGCTCAAGCTGTGCCAAAGGCTCGCGGATTCAAGAGCTTGCGAACTCCAGCTCAAGTTGTGTACATGGATCACTTGAACGCATTTGACGGCAAGACCGTTGACAATGCTTTGTTGTTCACTGAAGGCTACATTGCAACTCCATTCCACACGGTTAAGGTGATTGCTCGTGGTGAATTGAAGGCTAAGGTTGACTTGAAAGTACAAGCTGCCTCAGCTTCAGTTGTTGCTGCTATCGAAAAAGCTGGTGGCTCATTTGAGAAAGTAGCTACACCTCTGCGTCAAAGCATGAAAGAAGCTGAAGAGAAATAATTTTTCTCGTCAATCACAAGAATCCCCTCTATAGAATAAGGGGATTCTTTTTTTAGGTATGGAAATATCCGCTAAGGTAATGTATAATTAACAGAGTTAAGAATTGTTAGTGACTATGAGGGGCTAAAACATGAATTGGAGAATAATTTTCCGCTCGCTGAAAAATAAAGATATGCAAAAACGACTATTTATTGTCGTGGGAATAATCGTTGTTTATCGATTATTGGCGCACATTCCAGTGCCGTTGGCGGAACCAACACAACTACGTAACGCGATTTCGTCGGTGCTTGGGCAATCTGACCTCGGTGGAATTTTGAACTTGCTATCTGGTGGCGCACTGTCGAGCTTCTCTCTGGTGTTGGTTGGACTTAGTCCATTTATTACCGCCAGTATCATCATTCAGCTTCTAACTAAAGCCATTCCAAGGCTTGAGGAGCTACACAAAGATGGCGAATCTGGACGTCGAAAAATTCAGCAATGGACACGTGTTATTACTGTGCCGCTTGCTATTGTCCAGTCAATCGCTTTCATCTTCATCTTAAGGCAAACAGTTCTTCAAGGCGGCAGCACGACATTAGCCGACCCTACGATGATGGAATGGATCGTTTCAATCACTTCAATGACAGCAGGCTCTGTCCTTCTGATGTGGCTCGGTGAGTTGATCACTGAGCAAGGAATCGGCAACGGTATTTCTATCGTAATCTTCGCTGGTATCATCAGCCAATTGCCACAAATGCTCGCGTCATTAATCTCATCATTGTTCAACACCTCATCTGGCAGCTTAAACGTCTTCAACTGGTTCACTCTCCCTGTAAACCCAGTTATGTTCTGGACGATATTAATCATGTCAATCGCCGGACTTATCGTCCTTTATTTCCTAGTTAAAATCAACGAAGCTCAGCGTGTCATTACGATTAACTACGCAAAGCGCGTTCATGGAAATAGTAATTATGGCGATGTAAAAAGCATTTTGCCGGTTAAGTTGATTGCTGCGGGAGTTATTCCAGTCATCTTTGCGGTTGCGTTTCTGAGCTTGCCGCAATTTGTTGGTCAAGTTATGAAAGCGTCTGGTAACGCCAATCTTCTGCCGACCGCCAACAAATTGATCACTTGGTTCCAAGCTCCAAACGCGGGCTCGTTCACAGGAAGCACCGCTGAAGCGTTTATTTACCCAACGCTATACTTTATCTTGGTTATCGCCTTTACATATTTCTACACTGGAATCGTCTTTAACGCTAACGAAATTGCCGAAAATCTGCAGAAGCAAGGCGGATTTATTGAAGGCGTGCGTCCGGGCGCTCAGACTGAAAAATACCTTATGAGAACCGTCAATCGCTTGATTTTGTTCGGCTCAATCGTCCTGGGAATCGTGGCTATTTTGCCATTCGTCGCGGAATATCTCACGTACAATTTGACAGGCTTGCAAGGTTTGCGTTTGTCAATCGGCGGTACTGGAATCTTGATTGTCGTATCAGTTGCCCTTGAGACTCTGCGACAAGTCAACTCTCGTGCGCTGATGGTTACGTATGACGACTTTGATCCAGACGAGTTGCTTGATAGCGACAAAAAGAAGAGTAAGAAGCGTCGTTTGTTTAAGAAAAAATAATTGACATTAAAAATCCCCGCCGAAAAGCGGGGAATTCTTTTTGTGAATGGATTATCGTATTTTGTAATCGTAAGATAAATTGTCGCCAACTTTTTTCTCATTTTGGCAGACTGGCGCAATTTCATTACTAATGTTATTTTCATCAACCATCTTACAACTCGGAATGTCAAACAAATTAAATTGGTTGGTTGGGGAAATCGCTTTCCATCCGTCGTCTTTCTTGACTGCAAACATTCGCGCCACAGAATTGCCGCAACCATAGCCCAGTAACAATTGTTTCTCGTCCTGGGAATGGGCAATTACCGCATGCCACGCCGTTGTTATCCTTACAGCCCGATTTTTTATTTTCTGTTTTCAGAAAATCGCGAATCTCTTGTGTGGCTGAATCGTTGCGAGTAACCGCTTTATCTCCTTCAATTCGGAAGCCTAAAGATCCCAAGTTCACAGATCCATTGTCAACCTTTTCCGCCGTTTGCGTCTTGTTTGAGTTGTGGTTGGCTGTTAAAATTACGCCAATAACTATCTATCACTATCAAAGCCGTCACCAGACCGATTAGCACCGCGGTCATTATCTCATTCTTCGATTTTGTAACCTTAAAGTTTGCCGGTTTTTTCTTGCTTGCCATAAAAATCCTTATGTTAAATTTGATGACTCAATTATAGCACTTAAATTTACGGCGAAAACCCTGTCAAACTGTGTTTAGTACTGTATAATTGACAACTGTAACTTATGGCGGATGTCAAAATATATAATGTAAAAAGATTACAAACGTAAACATTAAAGGAGGTAAGAATGTGAAAGAAAATTGCAGAATCGATAAAAAACAGCATATAACCGATGCAGAATGGGAAGTAATGCGAGTTGTGTGGGCAAATAGCGAAGTTACGAGCAAGTTTGTGACAGAGGTGCTTTGTGAGAAAATGAACTGGAAACAGGCTACAATAAAGGCGCTGTTGAATCGGCTGCTGAAAAAGAATATTTTGAAAAAGAAGGAAATTGGGAACAAGTATATTTATTCGACAGATTTTACAGAAAAGGAAGTTGCTAACAGTTATATATTAGGAACTTTTGATAAAATTTGTAAAACGAAAGTTGGAGAAATGATAGGGAAAGTTATTGAGAACAGTGAACTGAGTTTTGACGACTTGGATCTGATTTTAAAGGCTGTTGAGGAAAAGAGGAAGACGGCTATGGGAGAAGTTTCGTGTGATTGTGTGGAGGGGCAGTGTAATTGCGAACATAGCGGACATAAGCATATTTAAGATATGGTGTACTAAATGAAGGAAGAAAAGATTATGGCAGAAAAAAACTATACAGTAACCGGAATGAGCTGTGCATCTTGTGCCAATGCTGTGGAAAAGGCACTTAATAAAAATAATGATATTAACGCTTCAGTTAATTTTGCAACTGAAAAATTGAATATTGAATATGATGAGAAGAAGTACAATTTTGATAAAATTAGGGAAATAGTGGAGTCGGCTGGGTATGGACTGGCTGAGGATATGACAGAAGATAAAAAGGTGGAACTTTATCAAGAAAAAATAATAAGTTTGAAAAATCGATTAATTTTAGCAGTTATTTTTGTTGTTCCACTTTTGTATATTTCGATGGGGCATATGCTTGGGGCAGTACTTCCTGAATTTTTGAATCCTAAGGTAAATCCGCTTAATTTTGCGTTGGCACAGTTTGTGTTGACTTTGCCTATTATTTATGCTGGGAGAGATTTTTTTTCACATGGATTTAAAAATTTAGTAAGAAAATCTCCAACAATGGATTCATTAATTGCTATTGGGTCAACGGCGGCGGTACTCTATGGAATTTACGCAACTTTTGGAATTGTAATTGTAGACCCTGAAGCACATATGGATTTATATTATGAGTCGGCTGGTGCAATTATTACGTTAATCTTGTTTGGAAAACTGCTGGAGGCAAAAACAAAAGGTCAAACTTCATCGGCAATAAAAAAACTTATCGGACTTCAACCTAAAAAGGCTAAAATTATTGAAAATGGAGCGGAAAAGGAAGTTCTGATTGAAAACTTGAAAGTTGGAGATATTGTTATTGTGAAGCCGGGAGAAAAAATTGCGGTGGATGGAAGAATTGTGGAAGGGGCGACTTCTGTTGATGAGTCAATGTTGACAGGAGAAAGTTTGCCAGTAAGCAAAAAAGTTGGAGATAAGGTTGTTGGCGGAAGTATAAATAAAAATGGAAGTATCAGATTTGAGGCGACTGAAATTGGTAAAAATACAGTTTTGTCACAAATTATAAAGCTGGTTGAGGAGGCACAGGGGTCAAAGGCTCCTATCTCTAGAATGGCAGACATTGTGTCGGCATATTTTGTGCCGATTGTTATTGGGATTGCGATAATTGCAGGAATTGCTTGGTTTCTAAGTGGAAGTGGATTGGTTACTGCATTGTCGTTTTTCATCGCTGTACTTGTAATTGCGTGTCCGTGTGCATTGGGACTTGCAACACCTACATCAATAATGGTTGGAACTGGAAAAGGGGCTGAAAACGGTATTCTTATAAAAAGCGGGGAAGCTCTTGAAACAGCATACAAAATAAAAACAGTTGTATTTGACAAGACTGGTACGATTACGAAAGGAAAGCCTATACTTACTAATTTGATTGCTTATGGGAAATATAATGAAAATGAATTGTTAAAAATTGCTGCAAGTGTGGAAAATGATTCAGAGCATCCATTGGCAGAAGCAATCGTAAACAAAGCAAAAGAGAAAAATATTGAAATTAAGCCGTATGAAAAATTTAGGGCAATGCCAGGTTACGGTATTCGTGCAGCATTTGAAGGCAAGGAAGTTCAAATTGGAAATAGAAAATTGATGGAAAATCGAAAAATCACTGCGGCTGGCGGGCTGAACGTCTTTAACTGGTTTACTCTGCCGGCGAATCCAACCGTCTTTTGGCTGGTGGTGATCATGGCTATCGCCTCACTCATCGTTCTCTACTTCCTGGTGAAAATTAATGAAGCCCAGCGCGTCATCACTATCAACTACGCCAAGCGTATCCACGGCAACTCCAGCTACGGTGGCATCAAGAGCATCCTGCCGGTCAAGCTCATCGCTGCTGGCGTCATCCCGGTCATCTTTGCCGTTGCCTTCCTCAGCTTGCCGCAATTCATCGGCCAAGTCATGAAGGCCTCAGGCAATCCAAACCTGTTGAACTTGGTTGGGGACTCTGTTGACTTTGTTTCCGTCACTTTCTCAACCCAGGCTCCTTTACCGGCAGCACCTGGGAGGCATTCATTTATCCGACGCTGTATTTCCTCCTGGTCATTGCCTTCGTATTTACTTCTGCATCGTGTTTTTGTCTTTAAGCCATGCTAGAATTTCTTATATTCTGGAAAATCTATCGGGGCGTTCTTTTCTAGCGAACTTGGAATACCGTTTACCACCGTAATATTTTATGCCTGCTTCAATCGACCAAACTTCGATCCGATCATCTCGTCCTTTGCGCTGCCATTTCGTTCTGTATCTGGTTTGGGTATTGCTTTAAGATTACGCAATTATTTCACGTTCAATAGCCGTCTACCAGTTCGCTTAAAGTGGTCATTATCTCACTTTATATTTTGTAACCTTACAAGTTTGCCGGTTTTTTCTTCTTGCCATAAAAATCCTTATGTTAAATTTGTGAGCTAATATTATAGCACTTAAATTTACGGCGAAAACCCTTGTCAAACTGTGTTTAGTACTGTATAATTGACAACTGTAACTTATGGCGAGTCAAAAGGAAGTCATCAAAATGGTAGGAAAGGTAGTGGAAGCACTGCCTAATACTCAATTTAAGGTGGAACTGGAGAATGGTCATAGTATCATCGCGCACATTTCAGGAGGAATGCGTAAGCATTATATCCGTCTGGTGCCTGGTGATAAGGTTGAGGTTGAGATGACCCCTTACGATCTTACAAAGGGACGAATCAGCTTCCGCCTACGTGACGATCGACCTCAAGGTCGGTAGTTAAATATTAACGGTAATCTCGGGTTTACTCGGGAAGGGAGATTTAAGCACTTTATGAAAGTTCGTGCAGGTGTGAAAAAAATCAGTCCCGATGATAAGTTCGTTCGCCGCAAAGGCCGACTATATATCATCAACAAGAAAAAACCTAAGAATAAGCAAAGGCAGGGTTAAGCATGGCTCGAATTGCTGGGGTAGTTATCCCAACAGAGAAGCAGGTGCAAATTGCGCTCACCTATATTTACGGTATTGGGCCAAAGCACGCTTCGAGCATCCTTGCGGCGGCTAAAATTGAGCCGACCACTCGGGTGAAAGATCTCACCGAGGCTGAAGAAAACAAGATTCGCGAAATTATTGACAGCGAATACACCGTTGAAGGTGATCTCCAGCGCTTGGTGGCAAATAATATTAAGCGCTTGAAGGATATCAACGCCTATCGCGGTCTTCGCCACAAAGCAGGACTGCCAACACGCGGACAGCGGACTCGTACGAATGCACGAACTCGCAAGGGTCGCGCCATCGCCGTGGGCGGTACACAACCAAAAGCAGCAAGTAAGACCTAAAGAAAGGACTAAGAAATGGCAGACGCAAAATCTACCAAGAAGAAGCAGCGCCGATCAGTCCCAGCTGGTCAGCTGCACATTCAGGCAACATTTAACAATACTATCGTTACTTTTTCCGACAAGAAGGGTAACGTACTAACCGCTTCATCAGCTGGTGCATGTGGTTTCCGTGGAAGCAAAAAAGGTACAGCCTATGCTTCACAGGTTGCTGCTGAAAAAGCTGCTGAAGCTGCGAAAACTCAATACGGCTTGAAATCTGTTGACGTTTTCGTGAAAGGTGTCGGTTTGGGTCGTGATGCCGCTATTCGTGCGGTCAGCGCCTTCGACATCTCAGTAGAAAGCATTAAGGACGTAACTGGCGTGCCTCACGGCGGTGTTCGTCCACGAAAGGCACGGAGGGCATAATTATGGCACGAGATAATTCACCAATTGTCAAGCAAAGCCGCCGCGAAGGTTATGCGCTTCATCCAAAAGCACATAAAATTTTGGCGAAAAAATCTGGCATTCCAGGTCAACACGCACATGGTCGTCAGAATAAGCCAAGTCTATACGCTACACAGCTTCGTGAAAAGCAGAAGGTTCGTCGCTTGTACGGTCTAGTTGAGAAGCAGTTTGCTCGCTTGATGAACGAAGCAACACGCGCTCAAGAAGGTTTGGCGGGCGAAAACTTGTTGAAGCTATTAGAGCGCCGTTTGGATAACGTTGTTTATCGTTCTGGATTTGCCGTATCACGTCGCGCAGCTCGTCAACTAGTTAGCCACGGACATTTTGAATTGAACGGCCGACGCGTCGATATTCCATCGATTCGCGTTAAAGCTGGCGATGTCATCACGGTTCGTCCAAAGAGTACCAAGTCAGAGTACTTTACACGAATTGACGATGTAATCAACAATTCAGTCCAAGGCCCACTAAGCTGGCTAAAAGCTGATAGCAAGAAGCTGAAGATTGAAGTAACTGGTTTGCCAAAGCGCGAGGAAGCAGAAGCTGACATCAACGAGCAATTAATTGTTGAGTATTACTCACGATAAAAGAAGGGTTAGGGAAGAATTATGGCAAAAGCAATTTACAATCCAGCACTCGCGAGCGTTGATGATATTTCAGAAACCAGTGCTACTTTTCTAATCGAGCCACTTCACCCAGGCTACGGTAATACTCTTGGTAACTCATTGCGACGCGTTCTATTGTCAAGCGTTCGCGGTGGCGCGGTTGTAGCTTTCAGGATTGAGGGCGCAACTCACGAGTTTACTACTGTTGAAGGCATCAGCGAGTGCTGTTGTCGACGCTTTTTTTTGATTTTTCCAGACGTTCAGCTTCGTGTGTTTGCTGACGTTCCTTTTGAGCTGCGTTTTGCAGTGCACTGGTCGCTGGCGTATTCTTTGCCGCTGACATTAAAACTAATGTTTGTTTTTTCGGCTTTTCCTTGGCCTGAATGGCGACGTAATAATGCTCGCGCATGGCCGCATCCAGCCCCAGTTTTTGGTTATAAGCAGCACGTTTGTGTGGTTCGGGGCAGGTTCGCGGTTATCGTGTTGATTGTCGCGCTGTAATTGCGAGCGGCGTCTTTCTGGCGCAAGGCGGCATGATTGCCTGGTTGATTTCCTGTATTCGCCAGTTGTACGTTTTGGTTCCCAAGTTGCGGTCATACTTGTGTATCGCAGCCATGAAATTTTCCTTGGAGAATTGTGGCGAATTCCTTGTTGAAACTACACAGGTTTTGTTCCTTGTCTGTGACGGTGTTTGATGCGGCCGTTGCTATTTTTTTTCAAAATTGTAATACAGCAGCTTTCGGCTGGCAACACGTTTTTTACTGGTGCTGTTACAGCGCTTGGTGCAGCTATGGCATCGTTGGCGCGTTCGGCGTTGCGCAATGCCATTCAGCGGCGCTCGCCTTTCGCGCCTGTGCGCCGCACGCGCTAATTAGCACTCGCCGTCCGCGTTCTTCGCGATTTTGTGACTTTGAACTGCTCCAGCATTTGCTAGCATTGCGCGGTTTCGGTTCGTAGGTGCTGTATTCCGTGCGTGCCGTGATGGCGTGAGTTGTTGTTTTAAGTATGCGTCGACGCGTGGTATGAGGGGCGCAAGTTCGGCCGCTGAGCGTGATCAGCTGCGAGCCGTGCTCACAGCGTCTGGCTATCAGTTTGGTTGAGTACGGGGCGATGCGCTCGCACCTTGCCGAAGTACTAAGAGCGGTGACTGGTCAGCGTGTGCCTGCCTTCTTCCCTATGGCTGGCGAAGTCGGCGGCCATATGCCCCGACCACGACGTCAGGTGATTGTAGCCTTCTGCGGCGGCGCCGCTCGCTTCCGCAGCATCCAGTTGATGAAATCGCACCACAGCTGAGTGGTCGAACCAGCGGACACGTTCGCGTTGAACGAACACGTTTGCGAGTTGGCGACGGCGCTCAAATGGCGATCATCGAGTTTGTTGACGATATTAAACCAATGCCAAAGAAGGGAAAATAAGATGAAGACTTATTCACAAAAACCATCTGAAGTTTCTCGCCGTTGGGTATTGTTTGACGCTAGCGAATTACCACTTGGACGTTTGGCTACAGAAATTGCTAAGCATTTGACTGGTAAATACAAGCCAACTTACACTCCTCATATTGACGGTGGCGACTACGTAGTTGTTATCAATGCTGCGCAGACAGTTGTTACTGGATACAAGGAAACTGATAAGTATTACTATCGCCACAGTGGTTTCCCAGGTGGAATTAAGGAAACGCAATTCAAAGAAATGCGCGAACGCCACCCAGAGCGAATTATTGAAGAAGCTGTTAAAGGTATGTTGCCAAAGAATAAATTGCAAGCAGAGCGCCTAAAGCGTCTACGCATTTTTGCTGGCAGCGACCACGCTCACACAGCACAAACACCAGAGAAAGTTGAGGTAAAGTAATATGGCTGCTGATACTTATTTCTACGGCTTAGGTCGACGCAAAAGTGCTTCAGCAAGCGTTCGCTTGCTTCCTGGCAAAGGCACCATTACAATCAATGGCAAGCCTGCTGCTGAGTACCTGGACGGCAACAAAACCTTACTAGCAGAAGTAACCGATCCACTTGCAATTGTCAGCAAGCAAAAAGAATTCGACGTTACTATCCTAGTTAAGGGTGGCGGCTTGGCTGGTCAAGTTGACGCTATCAAGCTTGGCATCGCAAAAGCTTTGACTGCTGCTCACGCTGACCTGCGTCCAGTTCTGAAGAAGGCTGAGCTATTGAAGCGTGACCCACGCGAGAAAAGAGCGCTTAAGAAGTACGGTCTTCGTTCTGCTCGTAAGCGCAGGCTCGATTCTCTAAGCGTTAGTACAGAAAAAGGCTATCACAAAATACTCCGTTTCATATGCAGGCGGAGTATTTTCATAGTATACTAAAAATATGTTGGACAAGATTATCTGCATCGCTGGTTGCGGATTCCGTATGTATTGAACGTGCATTATTTTTTTCGTCCGGAAAAACCGGGAAGACGACGATTTTACTTATTCATGGATTGGGCACTTCCTGGCGAACATGGACGCCGCTGGAGCCGTATTTGCCGAAGAGATGCGCGAGTTATAGCAATTGATATGCTGGGATTTGGCAGATTCGCCCAAGCCTGATTGGAAATCCTACAATGTTCACGACCAAGCCGCAAGCATCGTCGCCACTTTGCGTAGGGAATTCATAAATCACGTCGATATTGTCATCGGTCATTCTATGGGGTCGCTGGCTGCCGTAGAGCTCGCCAAGCAATATCCGAAGTTGAGCAAGTCGCTGATTTTGTGTAGTCCGCCGATATATTATCCGAGGGTTGACGAAAAAATTCATCATCCAGAGAAGATTTTGCGTGCGCTTTATGAGTTTTTCAATAGTCATCCGCGCAGTTCGAAACGCTTTTTGCAATTCGCTGATCGGCACAATATTTGGCCTGACGCTGGATTTAAGGCCGATGAAGTTACCGCCGAGTCGTTTTTAATCGCCCTGAACACCGCGATTATCAATCAGACGACAATGAATGATATCGCACTAAGCTCACTCTTCCGATTGCTATTTTGTCTGGAAAACTTGATCCACTGATTGTCGAGAGAAACCTGAAGAAATTGGCAAAAGATCATAACAATATCACTCATACGTCAATGGCAACTCAGCGGCATGAAATAACCGATAAATATGCGAAGAAGTTGTCGGAAATTATGAAAGAGTATTTGGCGGGAAAATATTCACCAAAAACGAGTCGTCTTATAACAAAGTCCAAACGAGAAAGTTTATGATTGAAGTAGAATCCAAATTTAAGTTATCGATCTGATATTACTCGCGATAATCTCCTCGCCATACTTAAAGGCCAATTCATCGCGCCCATCTCAAGCAAACGCCAAATTGATACAGTATTTTTATTGCCCGAGCAAGTTGACGCGCCAATTGTTCCTGGCTCGAAAATTATGCGAGTGCGCGATGTTCTTAATCCGGAAACTGGTGAGCTGCAACGGAGCTTGATGACGCTGAAGGTCGAGGGGCAGGCAAAGCTAGTGTCTGATGAATATGAATTTGCAGTTGATGACGGAAATGCGGCGCGCCAAATGCTCACAGCGCTGGGCTGGCAAGAAGTTGTTACGGTTGATAAAGTCCGCCTTGAATCAAAAACCGAGGACTATACGATCTGCATCGACGAAGTTGCTGGACTGGGACTATTTATTGAACTGGAAGTTTTGACCGAAGACAGTGCCGACGTAAAAAACATTCAGCAACAAATGTGCAATTTTCTGAAAAACCTGGATATTGACGGCAAATTATGTCATATTTTTTCCGATGCAAGCCTTAGAAATCTGCTATCATCGCGTCTTTTTGGTGTATACTTGACTTTGCTTTGAACGTGGAGAAATGGCCGAATTTATTTTCTGACTTCCACTGTAGAGTGATGTTCACCATGTCTTGGTGTGAGTTGCTCGGTGACCGCTTTTGGTGTTGGTTTACTGGATTCTCGTATTATAGGTTTTAGTCAGAAGTGCGTCAGTTCTGCCGATATTGTTATCTATTGCCAGGAAAGTGAGTTGTATGGAATCTTCCAAGCCAAGAAAGCTTTTGCCGAACATGACCTTGTCTGTGTGGTTGATGGTTGTACGGTTTTTATCTTTCTGGCGCTGAATGGTTTTCCGGGGCCGTTTGTTAAATTGCTACTGAATAGCTTTAGTTATCCCGGCATTATCAAGTTGATGAAGGGCGAGGCTGATCGTCGAGCTATTTTTTCTTTTGCGGTTGGCTATTTTGACGGCGAAAAAGACCATATTTTCGTAGCCAACGAAGAGGGATTTATCGTTGATGAGCCACGTGGCTATATTCTTCATGGCTGTACGGACTTGTTCTGTATTTATTGATATCCGAGCTTTCTGTTGTCGCTGTTTGGTATTCTTGTACGGCGTAGTATGGCAGTTATTATCTGACGATAATTGAGATTGTTTATGGGCTCGGCGATGTTGAGGGTTATATTTTGATTGGCGGCGGTGTCGAGAAGGGCGAAACGATCGAGGAATCAATTGTCCGTGAAGTCAAGGAGGAAACTGGACTGACTATCACGCCGGATAAAATCATTCACCAAGCAACTACTTTCTTCAAGCGCAACGCTGAGTCGCAAGCCAATCAGTCAATCCAACTGTACTTTACCCACAGTCAGCTGCACGGGCAAATCAATAACGACAACATAACCGACAGTGAGAAGACTTATACTAACGGCACGCCAGAATGGGTTGATCTGGATAAGATTGATGATATAAACTTTCGCCACAGCGTGGATCTAAAGAACAATTTTACAGGCGTATATTTCGCAATCTCGCACCTGCTTAATAGTCGAATGAGTGTTATAATATATTTAATGAAACCATCTAAACCCGTCATCCTCACTGGCGTGCGCGCCAACAACAACATCCACATAGGTAATTACTTTGGGGCTATTTTGCCAATTATCAACATGGCGAAACGTCGCTCGGACGAATATGATATCAATCTATTCATCCCAGACCTTCACAGTTTTACGACGCCAATTGACCACAGTAAGTTATATGACAGCATCCTGAACAACGCGCGAGTTTATACCGCCGCCGGATTGCCGCTGGACAATTCTTCCATTCATCTTTACCGCCAAAGTCGTATTTCGGCTCACAGCGAACTGGCGTGGATTCTGGACTGCTTCACTGGATTTGGCGAGATGAGTCGAATGACGCAGTTTAAGGATAAATCACACAAATTTCTTGATGAGATTGACAGTAAAATAAGCCTACCAACTAGTAGACAGAAAGCGTGGGACGTAGTTCATACAGGTATTTCTGTTGGACTATTTAACTATCCCGTCCTGATGGCTGCCGACATTCTACTTTACGGCGCGACTTACGTGCCAGTTGGCGACGACCAGACCCAGCATTTGGAGTTCACGCGTGATATTGCCGAGCGAATGAATCGTAAGTTTGGCGATCTATTTATCGTGCCAAAACCTGTAATTCAGCAACATCAATTCTTCGGAAAAGATCAAGGATTGAGGATTAAAGATCTCGTGAATCCAGCGAAGAAAATGAGCAAATCTGACGAGAGCGGCAAGGGAATTATCTTCCTTTCTGACGATCCAAAATCGGCACATAAGAAAATAATGAGCGCAACAACAGATTCAATTGGCAAAGTTCAATACGACAAGGAAAATCAGCCGGGAATTTCTAATTTGCTGGAGATTTTGACTTTGGTTCGGCAAGACGCTGGCAGGGAAGTTACTCTGGAGCAAACCACCAACGAGTACTTCGGTATGGATCGTTATGGCGATTTCAAGCGAATCGTGGCTGACGAAGTTGCGGAATTTTTGGAGAATTTCCAGAATCGGCTTGCGGCGGTTGATGAGCAAGTAATTGAAGAGAAGCTGACTTCCAGTGAAAAAGATATGAATGTCATCGCTAATGAAACTTTGTATCGTGTTCAAAAAGCCGTAGGGCTTCGAAAATAAGGAGCAAATCGCGTGAAAATATTACCTCGGACAGTGCTGAAAATAGCTAGATTGTACAAACTGGCGGACGACAATACGCCCGTCAAAGCACTGCGTCGGCTGGAAATTCAAACGGACAAATCTCATGTTTTTGCGGAATTTATTTTGAACAAGCAGCATTTTGCGCTGCTTTACGGTTCGATTGTCGACGAAGAATCTATTGACGAATTGTGGACAGAAAGACCAGATAATGCCGAGATTTTGCCGAATCCGCTAGACCCGGAATTTATCGAAACGCCGTTCCAAGGAAAATATGTCATAATGTTCAAAATTTCGCCAACCAAAGTGCGCTTGGATATTTATTTATCGACCAAATTTGACACGACAATTTCTCGAAGTCTTTGGCAAAAATACATAAAAGCTGGATACGTTTCGGTCAATAATAAAGTCGTGACGACGCCAAAATTTGAGGTTGATGAAACTGATGAGATTGCGCTTAATTTGCCAGAAAAAGAGCAGGCGGACGTTGATTTGCCGATTTTATACGAGGATGATGATGTGATTGTCGTTAATAAGCCAAGCGGGCTATTGACGCACGCAAAGGGTGGGCTTTCTGACGAGCCGACGGTTGCGGAGATAATTCGTCCGAAGACTTCGTTTGCGACGGACACGGATCGTCCGGGAATTGTTCATAGGCTTGACCGCGATACTTCGGGGCTATTGATTATAGCCAAAAACCCAGAATCTGCCGCGCATTTACAGAGGCAGTTTGCCGAGCGAACCGCCAAGAAAACCTACATAGCGATAACCGACGGCAAGCCAAAGTTGAATGCCGCAAAAATTGATCTGCCAATTGGGCGCAATCCTTCGGCGCCGAGTACGTTTCGCATAGATCCGAACGGGAAACCAGCTCAGACGACTTACCATGTTTTGGCGGAAAATGATACTCAGTCGCTCGTGGAACTGAAGCCGACCACTGGTCGAACTCATCAATTGCGCGTCCATTTGGCTCATTTGAATGCGCCGATTCTTGGCGATCGAGTTTACGGAAAGTCTTCGGATTGTCGTATGATGTTGCATGCTCAAAAATTAGAGATAACTTTGCCGTCTGGTGAGAGAAAAGTTTTTGAAGCCGCAGTTCCTGACGAATTCAAGAAGTTTTTTCCCAGAGGATTTATAGATGTCTGAAGTGATTATATCCGCTCGAGACGTTCAAAAAATCAGCCAGATTTCATCGCAATTGCCTCACGCGCTTTTGGTAATTGCGGATTACGGACTTGACGGGCTGGGCGTGGCTCAAATATTAGCAAAAAATAGCGATATTTTTCACTTGAAACCGCTTCCAGAAAAGCAAACCATATCTGTTGATCAAATCCGCGAGCTCATCTCTATGCTCCGAACTTACGCCATAAATCGTCGAGTTATTATCATTGACGAAGCCGATTCAATGACCGAGCCGTCGCAAAATGCATTCCTGAAAGCGCTGGAAGAACCGAATAAAAATACCAATTTTATCCTTGTCGCGAAAAACCCGAAGTTGATGCTTGATACTGTTAGATCTCGCTGCCAGACGTTAACGCTTCATAAAACGACATCCGCCCAAGATAAAAAACTGCTTGAAAAGTACAATTTAGACCCAGCTTCCAGCCAGCAAATCCTTTTTTTGGCGGCTGGGCGACCATTGTTGATTAAAGAGTTGGCGGAAAATCCAGAAAAATTCGCCGAATATCGACAATTAGCCACCGACGCAAAGCAAATTTTAGCCACAAATCGGGAATACGACACTTTTAAGAATCTCGCCAAATACTTTTCTGACCGCCAAAAAGCGATATTACTAACGGATATTATAGTAAATATGATTCGTTTTCAGGCTTTATCTCGCGGAATGAATCCGTCTCTTGAAGAACAACTTGAAAAAACCACCTCTGTTGCAAGTGCATTAAAATCCAACGCCAACGTCAGGCTGGCGCTGACGCAACTTGTGATATAATAGTATAGATATGTTTGGATTACTCCTCATTCTAATTTTAATGATTTGGGCGATTTTTTATCATCCGTCAATCAAAGAAACTGGCGATTTGCCAACTAAGATTACTAATAAACTTGATCAATTATGGGAAATTGCCCAGGAATCAATTCGCGAGAATAAATATTTGCGAGCGGAAAAGGCTTTATTGACAATTTTGCGAGTCGACGAGAAAAACGCCACGGCGTACAACCGTTTGGGGATTTTATACGCCAAGCAGCGCGCATATAAAGACGCCATCGAGTGTTTTGAGATTGCTCAGAGTCTGGAGCCAAGCGCTTCCAGTCTTCATAACGTCGGCTTAATTTACTACGAAACAGAGAATTACGAAAAGGCGTCGCTAGCATTCGAGCAAGCACTGGAGATGGAAGATGATTTGGCTGCGCGCTACATCGCTTACGCCAAGGTTCAGGAAAAAATAGGGAATACGAAGAAGGTTATCAACGCCCTGGAAAAGGCTGTCGAATTAGAGCCGATTCCTCAGACGTTGAAGATTTTAGCGGAAGCATATGATAATGCTGGACAGGCCGAGCTGGCTGAAGAACTACGTAAGAAAGCTACGAAAATGCTAACTCCGACGGTGTCATCTCAAAGAGCTGCCGACGCGCCACGTCCACGCCAGCAGCGCAAAATCCATCAACCGCGAAAAATAGTTATGTAAACTCTTTTTGTCACAGAGAGAAAAAATTGATAAAATAAATTCAGTTGCCGTTTTGGCTCAGTTGGCTAGAGCAACTGGTTTTGTAAATTGTGTGTCCTGGGTTTGAGCCTGAGAAGCGGCTTCATTATTCCACGCTGGAATCGTGTAGTGGCAATCACAGGAGACTGTAAATCTCCCGCCGTAAGGCTTCGTAGGTTCGAGTCCTACTTCCAGCACCAAGTTTGAATCATCGTCGCCTTTTCGGGGCGACTTTTTTGATAGCATAAAGTAGTAATATTGACTTTTATAAGCATATGTGCTATTATATGGGTATGTTTGAATTTACAAAATCTATTCTGGCATTATGGAATAGCGAAAAAAACCAACGATTGAAATTACAATACGCTTATATTATGTTAGCCATAATTGGGCTGGCTGTAGCGGGATTATTGACATTATTTAACGCCTCATCAGCACACTTGGCGGCATCAGCTTCAGGAATATTGTTCGTTACGTTCTTAGTCAATAGCGTAGCGTGGGGAATAATAGAGGCATTTGTCACGCCAAAGCTACCAAAAGAAGCCGGCACGCCAGCCAAAAAATCCACTCGTAAAAAATAGCTCAGTTGATTAAACACGGCTTAATATGCTAAAATTAAGCCTGTTACGCCGCGATAGCTCAGTTGGTAGAGCGCATCCATGGTAAGGATGAGGTCTCGGGTTCAAGCCCCGATCGTGGCTCCATAATAAGATATTTAAGGCTCGTGATCGAAAGATTGCGAGCCTTCTTTTGCTCATACGAGAATCGTCCTAGGAAACCCGATATACAAGTCTTTTCTTAGTGCATTAAATTCAGAGTGGTGGCCCACCAGTACAAAGAATAATAATTTTAACCGAAAGGATTCTTACGAAGACTTGAAAATAACTTTTTACTATATCTACTCCGGCTTATACTGCCGAGTACCTCTTTTAGGGGAATGTACGAAAGTTTTTAGAATTATTCGGTGAGATTGGCGCCTATTCTACTGCCTTAAAACGGCTATGACCTAACGATCAACAAATATAAGGAAGTCGAATACGAGAAAGTTGAATACCCACCAACTTCTGAAATTATAGCTGAGATTAAGAAATTAGATCGTGAAGCTTCCGAAAGTCTGACCGAACTTGAAAAATTATTAAACGAAACAAATCCGGATTTGTAGGTACGATATGAAGGTAAGACTGAAAGAATTGGGTACGATATTTACGGGAAATACTCCGAGCAAAAAGGTCGACGAATATTGGAGTAATAGAAACATCAAGTTTATTAAACCGGATGTGATAAAAGACGAATTATGTGTCATATCTAGTGCAAATGAGTATATCTCCGCCAGCGCCAAAAACGTTTCTAGAATAGTACCAGCAAATAGTATACTTGTCACGTGTATTGGGAAAATAGGACGAGTCGGCATAACGGAAGAAGAAGTCTCGTTTAATCAACAGATAAATGCTATCGTTCCGAATGAAGCAATTAGAGCAAACTATTTGCGCCACACAATTTCTGCCACTTCAAATGCACTTTATATCGAAGCGGTGGCGCCCGACTCGCTCTCTTGGAGTCGCAATTTAGCGACTCCTTAATTATCATTTGCGATCTTCAGCATCCAAAACATCATCGTCCGAACAATCGATGATATATCCGAGTTTTCTACACACGACAAGAAAAACAAATTTGGATTAGCATGAGCTAGTCAAAGCCCGATTTGTCGAGATGTTTAAAGGAAAATATGATTCGTTTAAAGTCGACGAGAAACTAAAAACGACATCGGGCGGCACGCCGAAAAGTTCAGTCAGTGAATACTATGATGGCGGTGATATTCCATGGTTAACGAGTGGTGAGGTTAACTACGGAGATATCACTAAATCGTCGAACTATATAACAGAAAAAGGGCTAAATAATTCGTCGGCGAAATGGGTTCCTGAAAACTCCAAGGTCGATGTCGGTGATGTTTTAATGCCTATGATTGGCACTGTTGGCAATCCTATTATTGTAAATACCGACAAGGAATTCGCCATGAAATGTGTTGCAACCAAGGCTTTAAGAACATTATCTGTAACGAAAAAGTTGCGTCAGAATATCTTTATTATTTACTAGGCTATAACACTATTTTTCTAAACTCGCTCGGTCGGGGTGCAACTTTTAAAGAAATATCTAAAAAGATTGTGGAAGAAATCAAAGTCCCATTACCAGTAAAAGAGTTACAGAATCAATTTGCCGTCTTTACTCGGCAGGTCGACAAATCAAAATTTGTAGCTAAGCAATGAACTTACGATGTGCGACTTTTACATTCGTTTGATTCACGATCGCGTAATGCATAGTTGTATCAATTTGCGAGTGGCCCAATAGCTTCTGGACTTGCTCGATCGGCATCCCCTTGTCAATTGCACGTGTTGCCATAGTCCGGCGGAACTTATGCGGATGAATCTTATTTATGCCTAATTCGCGTCCTAATTGTCTCAGGCGTATTTCTACGCCGGATATTTGCAATCTGTCGTAAGGCGCATCGAGCGTCACAAAAAGGGCAGGATTTGTGTCGGAGCGGCTATTTATGTATCCCATAAGATGAATCTTGGTTTTTGCGTCGAAATATACGCGTCTTTCTTTATCGCCCTTACCGAAAACGATGCATTCGCGCTCTTCGAAGTCTATATCGTCGATATTTAGTCGCACGAGTTCGCCAATTCTTATTCCAGTCGAATAAAGTAGATCAATTATCGCTAAGTCGCGTAAATTTTTACATTTATCTCGCATCTTTTCAATTTCCTCATCGGAAATAACTTCTTTCACGGTTTTTGTGGTTTTAATTTTGTGGATGCGTCGCATTGGGCTTTTGATGATATAATCTTCTTCTTCGAGCCATGTAAAGAAGCTTGAGATATTGCGACGGATATTATCAATAGTCGTCTTGCTGCAATCATTTAAACCTTGATAGTTAGCCAAATATTCACGTATGTCGTCAGTTGTAACTTTCCTGATTGGATCCGTAATCCCATCAAGTAATTTCTCGACTGTAGTTTTGTAATAGGATAGCGTTCGCTCAGAGCATCCTTCAATTTTCTTTGCGTTCAAAAACATCGCCAGATAATTGCTGTTCGAAACACTACTAACTGACTTGGTTTGGCTGGTAAGCCGAGAAGTTAACACTCTCTGTAGTTTCTGCGACTGATTTGCGGTGAGATATTCGTCCATATCCACCAAAATATATTTAATGGTGTCCTCCATTAATAGCTCCTTTCGTTAGGTTAGAACCCCCACTAACAAAAGGAGTAACTTTTTAGCCAAAATACTCCTGCATTAAACTATCAAATAGAAGTTGCGTTTTTTCTAGTGACTTTTGTACGGCAAATTTTGATTTGTCGACCTGTTTAGCAAAAGAAGCAAAACGCTCTTGTTCTTCAATTGGCGCATCAACGATGTAGCTATTCTTAATAATTGTTTGGGAGATATTCGGCTGTCCGCCGCCAATTGCTTTAGAAGTTAATTCTTCGCTAATATCCTGGAAGGCGTAGCGCAAGAATTCTTGATTAAAATTATCATTTGGCAAGACAGAGCAAACGGCCTGATTGGTAGTTTTCTTAGTGCTACATTTTTGATGGCGAATTCCTTGTCGGTATTTACAATAATAGGATTGCCAACAGTGCCAATCATAGGCATTAAAACATCACCGTAGTGAACAACTACTTTTGCCACGTTCCGTAATTTTTTTCTTAGAATCATAGATAGTCCCAGACATGTTACTTAATTCCGCCGGAGTTATCCAACAAATGTTACCATTCCAATATTCTTTAATGCTAGTTTTGGGTGTGGAGCCTGATACTACTTCTCCAATATCTGATATTTTTGTCCATTCCTTGTTTTGTGGAGCTAAATCAAGATCCCCGAACATCTCGACAAATCGGGCTTTGATAAGATTGTCTAGTTTTACTAACTCGGCTTCTTTTTGACTAATTAATTGCTTAACGGCGTTTAAAGTTTGGACAATTATTTTTTGGTCTTTTTCGTCATGGAGACGCAACTCATCAGTAAGCCATCTTTTTAAGTCAAGTGTTTTACCTTGACGACTTCCCCTGTTAGCGTAGATAGAAAACATTCTGTTATTGTTCGCCGTCAATAAGTAATCTAAATAGTCATAGAAGATGAAGTCTTCCGTCCGTCATAATATTGGAGATTTCGATCTGCTTTGCTCCGATGTCCCTTTTTCTATGGTTTTATTTATCTATTAGTTTATTCTCTTGGAATAATCTTTTGCTAGCTTTTATCTGGGTTTGATGTGTTTTCACTGCGCCCTACTTCCCTATTTATCTACGGGATTTGGCTTGTATTTCTTTTCTATATTTCTTTCTTAATATTCTTTGGTCAGCTCTCCTTGTTATTATCCTTTATTTTCATACCTACAAATCCGGATTTGTTTCGTTTAATAATTTTTCAAGTTCGGCCAGACTTTCGGAAGCTTGGCGATCTGATTATCTTAATCTGAGCTGTAGTTTTTGTCTTTGGTGGTGTATTCAACTTTCTCGTATTCGACTTCTTTATATTTGTTGATCGTTAGGTCATAGCCATTTTTTACTATTTCATCTTTATCTACGAAGAAGGATTGCTCGTTGCGTTTACGATCTTTCTCACCATCAAGGTTTTTAAACCTTGCTAGAATATCTGGGATATCACTGGTCTTGAGCTTTGAACGCTTGTCATCAAGACTGTATCCGTCTATTTTCATGTCGTAAAACCAAACTTTGTCGGTTCTTTTATTATTTGAGTTAGTAAATACTAAAATCGCTGTAGAAACACCAGCATATGGCTTAAACACGCCCGAAGGCATCGAAATTACAGCTTGAAGCTTCTTATTTTCGACAATTTCTTTCCTGAGTGCTTTGTGCGCAGAGCTACTGCCGAACAGAACACCATCAGGAACAATTACAGCCGCTCGACCATTCGGCTTTAGGTGGGAAGCAATATAATCAACGAACAGTAGCTCGGTGCGATTAGAGGTGATACCGAACTTCTTGTGTGGGGTGACACCACCTTTCGGTGTCGTGAATGGCGGATTTGCAATAATCACATCATAACGGTCATCCCAGTAATCTTCTGAGCTGAGAGTATCATGCTCAATAATATGAGGGGATTTAAACCCATGTAGGAACAAGTTTACACGAGCGATACGTGTCATGTTTGGCTCGATATCAAAACCATAGAAGTTACGATGAATTTTCTCGATATCCTCACTATTCAAACGTTCTTTTTCAATGTGTTTCTTCTTAATCCAGCTGTATGCAGAGATGAGGAAGCCTGCGGTGCCACAAGCAGGGTCTAGGATTTTATCTGTTTTGTCTGGATCTATTAGCTCAACCATCATATCAATGATATGGCGAGGTGTTCGGAACTGACCAAGCTTATCTTGAGATCCCATAGTGGAGAGAAGGTATTCGTAAGCGTCGCCGATAGAGTCGCCAGAACTTTGTTTAATCTTATCGATTTCGCGAAGAAATAAGTTAAGCGTATTTGAATCAGTAAATCCAAGTGTCGCACCATTAAAAATCTCACGGAATAATGGAGGGATGTTTGGATTTCGGCTCATATTTTCAAGCGCATTGCGATAAAGAATTACACGATCTGCGCCGGTAATCGTTGGGCTCATCAAATTGTGCCAACTATATTTTTCGTATTCACCAGAAAAGTAAGTACGCTTACCGCCAAGCGCAGCAGAATCGTCATCTATATCCGACATAAACTTATAAATAAGTGCGTACGAAATTGCATCCACCTGAGCGATCGGACTTGGCAATTTACCCATAAGAATATCGCGGGAATTATCAATAATTTGTTTAAAGTGGGTATAGTCCATTCATTAATCCTTTACTCTTAGTTTTTCGACGTTAATATAATCTCTAATATAGCTGATAATCTGATTTATTCTTTCTACACCTAGACACTTGAGCTGCTCGATTGTAATAGAGCCAAATCCTGCCAGTAGGCTATAATCTTTATTATCTATAGCCTCAGACACGCGTCGATCAGTGATATATGCATCAAATAGTTCAAATGCATCGTTATACGACTCTCCAACTAGCGTTTCGCTCAGCCCTTTATCCGAAATAAATTCATTAAACTTTTGCTGGATATATTGAGCTTTAGTCAACGGCTCTTTATTATTCATAATTAAATCTAAAATCTCACGAAGGTCTAGTCTGCGGTCTAGATTGAAGATTTTGCGAATTTTCTCAGGAGTCATATAGAACTTAGGCTTATCTTCGCCGAGTATTTCGGATTTAAGATAGCTTAGCGCCCCATCAATATTGCCATTATTATACAACTTGACGAATTCTTCATTAGACTTCACCTCATCTTGGAAGCTGCGGAACATCTCGCGATCAACGCGCATGCCTTCTTTACCAACAATCGTCTCATCTATTTCACTCAGGGAATCATCCTCATTTAGGTCTACCGTACGGTTTACCACGATCACGGGAGGATCGACATCGATAAGCGGCGGCGTCACTAAGGCGTTTTGCGTTTGCCTGCTCATTGGTACTACCAACGACGCATTATAGTCGTATTTTTCTTCGAAGTATTCGCAAACTGCGAAAAAGTCTATAATACGGAAGTTTTCTTTCTTAATAGTTTTAACTTTCTCGCCATTTTCATAATCTACATATTTGAACGTATGGAGTCGCGTACCTCGACCTTTCATCTGAATAAAGTCAGAAGGGCTAAACACTGGACGCATGAACACGAGATTTAATAAATCGGAGCAATCGTAACCGGTCGTCATCATGCCGACCGTGACGGCAACTCTAGTGCGACTACTTTCGTAATCCGAAAGCCATCTTGTATGCCCGCGCAGATTATTTTCAGAAAAACTAATCGAGAACTGCTGAGCGTCACGAACATTACTCGTAATCTGAATAGCGAAATCAGAATTATATTTGCCGGGGAACTTTTCCATAGCAATTTGGTTAAGCATTTGGACTATTTTTTCTGCGTGTTTTTGGCTAACCGTAAAGATTATGGTTTTACCAATTTCTCCAGATAACGGATCGACCGCCGCGTATTTCATAAAAGCCTCACAGAACACACGATTGGTTTCTTCATTGAAAAATGTTTTCTCGAAATCTCTGATGCCAAAATTCTCGTCAACATCTTCGCCGTCAATAACTTTATGGACTGCATAGCCTTCATCTGCGAGCAGTCGTGAGGTAATATTCGTCCTAGCGTCCAGGATGACGGGATTCACTAAAAACGGACCATCAGGATCGTTTACGCCATCTTTTAGGTCGTATCTAAAAGTCGGTTGACCGGATTCGCACCCAAAAGTCCTATAGGTATCCAATAACTCTCTGCGTTCGAATTCTTTTTCTGAATTTTCATCTTGCTTGGTATTCTTTAAAAAATCCTTCGGTGTGGCAGTAAGCCCAATCTTGTACCCAGTGAAATATTCGAAAACAGCTCTCGCGTTGCCACCAATAGAACGATGCGCCTCATCCGAGATAATTAAGTTAAAGTCATTCGGACTAAAATCACGATAGCGACTACTCGCCAAAAGAGATTGGACTGTACTAATGACGATATCGGCAGTTTTCCAGTTATCTCTATCTTCTTTCCATACCTTAACCACGTAATCTTTACCGATGGACTGCCTAAAAGACTTCTTGGCCTGATTTTCTAATTCAATGCGATCAACCAAAAAGAGGATTCTCTGAGCGTTTCCTGTCTTTAGAAATAGTTTGATAATAGCAGCGCAAGTTAAAGTTTTTCCGGTACCGGTCGCCATCTCGAGCAGGAAGCGTTTATTGCCGTTTTGCGCCGATTTTTGAACGGCCTTAATCGCATTTACCTGATACTTGCGAAGGATTTTCAGTTTATTTTTCTCTATAAATTCACTACGAGTATCTTCGTTTATATAATCGGGATGCGTTTTAATTTCAGGCATTTGCGATTCGGCGATATAGGTTCGAGAAATATTCTCGTTCACGAGCGCATCAACATCGGGGACCCACTTCTTTTCATCTTCTAACGAGCTTAGAGTCGGAAAGCTACTAATTGGCTCGGGGTTACCAAATTGCATATCCCACAGATAATGCGTGTTGCCGTTACTAAGAATTACATACCTTACGTGTAGAGAATTGGCATAATCGCGAGCTTGTTCTTTAGCGGAAAGAGGAGGAATGCTTTCACGCTTAGCTTCAAGGACGGCAATGGGCTTCTGGTTAGAGTCTAGAAGAAGGTAATCGATAAACCCTCGTTTCGTATTTTCAAAATCGTCGCCCGGGTTTTCGATATCTACTTTGTTTTCTACATCGACATTAGCGGGACCGTCTTCGTTATCCAACAATCTCCACCCGGCATCAGAAAGTAGCATATTTATCTTTAGTCGCGCTTTAGCTTCCTTTTGTGCCACGTTATTTTCCTTCCGCAAATTAACTTATAAATATCCTTACTATAAGTATACCGTACTTTCGCTATTTCTTGTCAAGCAAAAGCGGTTAACAACCTCCTTCATGATGATAAGTCGAAACTTGCTCTGCGTCCAATTCGATCATCTTACCAGCCTCATCTATAATTAACAAATCCCACTTAAGATCCGCCACCCATTTTAATTTGTTATGTGGTCCACCAAAAGCCCTACCTCCTTTTAGATCCTGCAAACTTAAGAAGGTTATCTGCTTATCTTCACTTGATGAATTAGCCTTATTAAGGAACTCGTCCCTAGATAAGGTTTCGCGTTTTTTTAAAGAATCTGCTGTCGAAATAAAATAATACCCGTCAATAAACTTTTCAAAATCATCAAACCATGAATTGGCAATTGCTGGACGATTAGTAATTATCAAAACATTCTTAGCATTGAATTTTTTCGCAAAATCGTAAGAAGAGAGAGTTTTACCAAAACGCAGTCTTAACAAAGTTAGGAGGGAACTGTGACGAAACAATAGATAGAACAGAGAATCGATAAAGTACGCGGGTCGATACTTGACTAGGTGATTGGCGAAGTAGGCATAAAAATTAGTAAAATCTGATATGGTACTAGCATTTTCACTTCACCCATGCTATAATTAGTCAAGACGTTTTATAAAATCTAACGAGTAAAGAGATGGCAAAGAAGAATACGAAACGAAAGCTGATTGGTTTGGTGAGTAACTTGAGCAACCACCGAACTTACTATACTACTGTTAACACCCAGAACCGCACCACAAAAGGTCAGGGTAAATTGACACTACGTAAGTACGACCCAATTGCAAAGCAACACGCTACTTACACCGAGACTAAGAAGAACCTTGGTCGTAACGAAGTTAAAGCTCGTAAAAGCTAATTTAACAGGATTATACAGAAACTCCCTCGCATTAAGAGGGAGTTTTTATTTGGCAAGAATGTCTGACTATTTCCTCAATCGAGATTTCATATCACGAATGGTATTCATATAGTAAAGAAAAGCGTCGTATGGCGAATCATACGGGCTAAAATAAGCGTGGACGTCGCCGTCGGTAAAATTCTTCGTTCCCATGTAATAGAGAAGTGGTCTGAAGTTTGCAATTTTCGCCAATCGCTAATTAGACCTTCGTCTTTACTATTCAAGACCTCATCTTCAAGCTCATAGACATATCGCAAAGCTTCTTTCTGCAGGCTGCATTTCCGTTCCAAGCCGATCAAATCCACGCTCGGCGTCTGCCCACGTTACAGGCGACGGCATACTTCATTTCACCGGCAGGCGCATTCGCGTCTAGTGCTTCGCTAACGGTGTAGAAAGTGTTGCCATTAGTACTCAGCCATTTATCAACAAAGTTCTCAAAGAAGCCGAAAATCCCAGATTCCGCCCATTGATGTTCGCCGAAAGTTTCATAGTCCATAAACAAGTTAAGTAGTGGCGCGTAACGGACAGAATCTTCCACCCACGTATTAAACTTATCCGCAGTCAGCGGCCATTCATTCCATTTTCGATCGCTGAACCTAAACGCCAAATCATCGCTCAATCGATAGTTCTTAAGCAGTAATCCATTTTTCTTCGTGCCTCTTGGGCGATATACATAATTCGGACTGCGCCAATTCAGAATCGGATCCCAGCCTTCAGCCAACACGCCCTTAAAGCCGTCCTGCTCAGCCCATTTTGCCAAGTCATCGCTATACGCCAATTCTGTATTTGCCAAAACTCGCGTTTCCGCACCAAAAATCTCGCGAATCTTCCAGCGGTGAAGCTCAACTTGACGCTCGAATTCCTTGCGCGAATAGAAAAACGCCAGACTGTGATGATACGGACTTGATAATATTTCTACTTGACCAGTCTTTACCAAGCGCTTAAAGCTTTCCAAAACTTCAGGATTAAACCTTTCGGCTTGCTCTAAAAACGTTCCACTAAAACTCAGTGAAATCTTAAAATCAGGATATTTTTTCAATAATTTTTCAAGCAAAGCATTCATCGGCAAATACGACTTTTCTGCAACTTTTTGGAATATTTTTTGATTGTCCTGATCTGGATTTTGACCGCCAGGAGAAATAATTATGCTTCCAAGCCACGTCAAATATACTATACTCGCGTATTCGCCACGGTTGGTGTACGTGTAGATATAAAACTATTCCTTTATTTTTATTCATGCCAGCGCTCCTTTGTATAGTTTCAGACATTTTCTAGCGGCGTCTTGCCAGGAAATTCTCGCGTATTTGTTCTTAATGTTTTTCTTCAGAGATTTCTGTAGGGCAGGTGATTCAGCGATATTACCAATTTCATCCGGCCAATTTATTCACGTCCCAATAGTCAAACCGGGTGAATATTATTCAGAACCTCGCCGACGCCGGATTGACGGCTAATAAGTAACGCCGTGTCATGATGTGCCGCCTCCAAGGCGGTCAAGCCAAATGGCTCAGAAACCGAACTCATCACAAAAACATCAATCAAATAGTAAATATCTCGCCACTGTTTTCCCGCGCACAAATCCCGTAAAAATCATCTTATCGCTAATCCCTAAATCTGCCGCTAGTTCAATCAGTTCATCTCTTTGTCTTACTATTTCCGGATAAAATAAACACAATCTTCTCATATTTATCAAGCGCCTTCGCTGCAGCTCGCACAAAATACGTCAAACCCTTCTGAACCGTGAGCCGCGTCAACGCGCCGACAACCGTATAGCCACTCTATTTTTCAGCTCCTCCAAATATCTGTAAGTGCTGGCGTCATACTCATGTGGCGGCAAATCAGCCAGATCAATCTGCGTTATAAAACCACCTCAATTTTCTCTGGCGGAATGTGATAATTCTTAACAATTATTTCCTTCGTGATTTCACTAACGGCGATTATCCGATCAGCCATCAACAAGCCTTGTTGCTCAATTTCGTGAACCAGAGGATTTCCTGACTGCTCGCCAGAACGGTCAAATTCCGTCGCGTGAACATGCACAATTAGCGGCGCGCCCGTCATTTCCTTAGCAATTATTCCAGCTTCCATCGTCAACCAATCATGCGCGTGAATCGCGTCGGGCTGATGATTTTTCACAAACTTCCGAACGTATTTGCCATAACGCCTCTGTACAGCACGCATCGGCGAAAGACCATATTCATCCTTAGCGTTTTCACGATCTTCCTCTGAACCGTTATTATACGCACCCAAATCGTGATAATTCGGCGGCAAAGGAGTAGCTGAATAGATATTCATATAGTCAATTCCGGGATGCTTGGCGGTGTAGGGGATAATAAAGTCAATATCAACGCCCTCCGAAGCAAGCGCCTTCGACATCTGATAGCAAGCAACGCCAAGTCCGCCACTATTGTGCGGAGGAAGTTCCCACCCAAGCATTAAAATTTTCATCTCTGAGTTAATTGTAGAACTACGCTTATGTTTTTTCAAGGGATTTTGGGATCTTTTTCACGAGTTTTTATTTTTCACAATTTTAACATTTGCGACAAAGCTAATTCGTGATAAAATGGTTGCTATAGGAGTGTAGCTCAGGTGGCTAGAGCACTGGTCTCCAAAACCAGGTGTCGGGGGTTCGAGTCCCTCCACTCCTGCCAAGATTCTCGCTTGAAAGAGAATCTTTTTTATTAGTCAAAAATCTGCTATAATTTCTCAATATGAAACCTTTATCACCTTCACTTCCGCATATTATCGCCATGGTTGGTGCGCCAGGTTCAGGGAAGACGCAATTCGCTGTAGAATTTGCGAAGATTTTCAATTCTCCAGTGGTAAGTTCTCGACAATTTGAAGTTTTTACGGACAATACAAAAACCATTTCTGACGCAACATTGTCGCTTTTGGAAGAATTTTTGAAGACTAAGCAAACTGTCATTTTGGACGGATCAACTGATCAGCGCACGAATCGTATGCGTATCAATCGCCTTGCCAGGGAATATGGATATAAAGTCCTATTTGTTTGGGTGCAAACCGATCCCGCCACAGCCAAGCATCGCTGGATAAAGGCTTATGGCGGAAATGACGAATCTTTCGAGCGACGATTGAAGCAGTTTTCAGCGCCGCACAGCAGCGAGTCTTACGTCGTGATCAGTGGTCGGCACACCTTAAGTAGTCAGGCTCGCACTGTTCTTAAGCAAATTGGCGCCAGTCGCCCAGAAGCTCCACGCCGCCCAATTGCCGGAAATCGCATTAACATAGGTTAGTCATGACAATTATTACCGACGAAGAATTCGGAGAAATTGTCGTTAAAAAACGCAGCTTAGCGAAGACTGTTAGTTTGAAAATTGCGCCAGATGGACGAATACAAATCACAATGCCGCCATATGCGCCGCTGTTAGCCGCAAAGGCATTGATTAAAACCTCCCGAAAGCAAATCCGCGAATTAGTTTCTCAATACAGAGAAACACTTTCTTACACAGAAGAATCAGCAAATTGGCAAAAGTCATCATTTATTGATACAAACGACCACGAAACCTTCGAGCGTGAAAATCGTCGGGACGCAGATATTGGCAGAAATCAACAAGGCGGAATCCGTCGAATCGGCCGCAAACCAACAACTTATCCGCAGTAAAATTCTGGTCGCGCTCAGAAAAGAAGCCAAGTCATATTTACCAAGGCGATTGTCGTTTTTAGCGGAAGAACACGGCTTTTCTTTTGCTCGAAGTAAAATCACACACTCATCAAGTCGCTGGGGAAGCTGCTCTTCATCTGGAACGATTAGCTTGAATATCGGGATGATGAATTTGCCATTTGAGCTGATTGATTACGTAATTATCCACGAATTATGTCACACCAGGCATATGAATCACTCGACGAAATTCTGGGACGAAGTTGCCAAATTTGACCCGCATTATAAAATCCACCGAAATGAATTGAAAAAATATTCGCCATACATATAGAAACGCATATGCTTATGTTATACTTTAGCTATGTGGGCGCTAATTTTTCTATTGATCACTCTGAGTGTTGTTTTAGGTGTTATAGCTATTGTTTTACATAAAATATTGTCGGAAATTAGCGATAAATCTGATTGTAAAAATGATAAAAAAAGCCTTAGCGAACATCAAAGAATGATCACGCTTATCAATAATATTACCGACGCGATCCTCAGTACGGACGAACATGGAATTATCAATACGTACAATTCGGCGGCGCTTAATTTGATTGACACGAACAGCGGAATTAACGGCGAACATATCAGTCAGGTGCTGAACCTTGAAACGACGGATAAAAAGCCGATTGACATTTTTAAGGAACTCACCAAGTCTTCCGCAATTCGCCAGCGCGACGACGTTCTGATGAAAATCGAAGATGACGATTATATTCGCCTGGAAGTTACGCTTGCGCCAGTTCAGGGCGGCGACAAGATGACGCCGGACGGATATGTGCTTATTTTGCGCGACATCACGAAGACGAAGAGCCTCGAAGAGGAGCGTGATGAGTTTATTAGCGTAGTTAGTCACGAATTACGCACGCCAATTGCTATTGCTGAAGGTTCGCTGAGTAACGCCAAATTGCTGGTCGAGCGTAAAATGACTAGCAAAATTCCCGAAGCCATTGACGAATCTCATAAGCAAATTTTATTCTTAGCGCGAATGATCAACGACCTCAGTACGCTATCACGCGCCGAGCGAGGTGTGGCTGATGAAACGGAAATAATTGACGTGACAGAGCTGGCGGCTCAGATAAATTCCGAATATTCACCTCAGGCGGGCGAAAAAGGTTTGGCTTTCAATTTGGATATCGGCGGGCGACTTGGCGTGAGTTAAAGTTTCTCGTCTATATCTGGAGGAAATTCTCCAAAACTTCATCACCAACGCCATTCGATATACACAAAAAGGCTCCATAACTTTATCAATCAAGAAAAATAAATCTGGCGAAATCACCTTCAAGGTTATTGACACGGGAATTGGCATTAGCAAAGCCGACATAGCAAAAATTTTCGACAAGTTTTACCGCGCAGAAGATTATAGAACCCGCGAGACGAAAGGCACGGGATTAGGTCTATACGTTTCCGCTAAGTTGGCGAAGAAATTGGGCTGCAAAATTGAGGTAGAAAGCCGATTAAACCACGGATCGACGTTCGGATTCAAGCTGAAAGAGTTCAAAAATAATGACAAATAATATTCGGTCAACTTGTTTTTTTGACTCGGATGAATTACAATGACTATTGACAGTCTGTGAAAAACAGACTTTTTAAATTGGGAGAAAATATGGCACAGAAAGGCAAGGCAAGCAGCAAAACTACGGTTCGTCGAATTAAGGCTACTGACGACGCGCCAAAAAAAGAAAAAGCTGTAGCGAAAAAAATCAATAAACCAACAAAAATCACCACAAAAGCACCTAAAAAGTCTGGCGAAAAAGGTGGATTGATTGGATATTTTAAGGGCGCTTGGGAAGAGTTGAAGCTAGTTCGCTGGCCAACCCGTTCAGCAACTTGGGCAATGACAGCGGCGGTGCTTATCTTCACCTTTTTTGTTTGTCGTTCTGATTTTATTACTTGACGCCGCATTCAACTGGGGCTTTAACCAAATTTTGAAGTAAAGGAGAGAGATTATGAGTTCAAAACGATATGATGACAGTAAGCAATGGTATGCAATTCATACCTATTCTGGCTACGAAGAAAAAGTTGCCGAATCAATTCGCCAACGAATCAACGGCGTCGATATGGCTGATAAGATTTTTTTGACGTTATCGTGCTAGAGGAAAAGCAGATCCAAATTCGCAACGGTAAGCGTAAAATTGTTGAAGCTAAGATTTTCCAGGGCTATGTCTTGGTTGAGATGAAATTGACCGACGAAACTTGGTACATCATCCGCAACACGCCAGGCGTTACAGGATTTGTGGGTGCCGACACTACGCCAACTCCAGTTTCTGAAAAAGAAATTGCGAAGATTAAGAAGCGAATGGGCGTTGAAGAGCCAAAGCATCAGATTGATTTCTCAGAGGGCGAAGTTGTTTCCAATTATCGACGGTCCGTTCAAGGGCTTTGATGGCGCCGTGAGCGAAATTGATGCGTCTAAGAGGTACTTTGAAGGTTATGGTCAGTATGTTTGGCCGTGACACTCCCAGTTGAGTTGGATGCCCTGCAGGTTAAAAAAGTTTAGCTTGCAATTTTAAGCATTTTTCGATATAATATTCGAGTTACGCACTACAAACTATAAGGAAGAACTATGGCAAAGAAAATTATTGGTAATTTGAAATTACGAATTCCAGCCGGTCGAGCAACAGCAGGTCCTCCAGTGGGATCAACGCTTGGTCAGTGGGGACTAAACATGATGGATTTCATTAATCCATTCAATGACGCTACAAAAGACATGATGGGTAAGGATGTAATTGTTCACATTCAAGTTTACGAAGACCGAACATTTACTTGGAACTCACTTGGTCAGCCAGTTGACGATATGATTCGTGAAAAAGCTGGAATCCAAAAGGGTAGCGGCAAGCCACACTCAGACAAGGTTGGTAAGATTACTCGCGCACAATTGCAAGAAATCGCTGAGGCGAAAAAAGACCAATTGAACGCAATCGACATCGAAGGCGCAATGAAAGTTATCGCCGGATCAGCACGCTCAATGGGTGTTGAAGTCGTCGACTAATCTACAGAACTTTTAGCAAATAGCCCCGGACTTCTCGGGGTTATTTTATGGTAAAATAAATGATTGTGAAGAATATTTTAGACAACAGTGTAATCTCCGCGCTCCAGAACGAGCAATTGATAATTGCTAAAACTGATACGATTTACGGAATATTAGCCGCAGCCAATTCAGAAAAAGCCGTCGAGAAATTATACGAAGTTAAGCGGCGCCCCTTGGATGAACCCGTTATTATTTTGGTTGCGGATATTGACGACATCCCTAATCTCACGCCGTCGATCAAACACAAATATCAAGAAATCTCCAAAAATAGACCAACAACAATCATCGCCAAAGTGAGTCCTAATTTTCTGCCACATCTTTCGAGGAACGGCGAAACATTAGCATTCAGAGTCGTGCCAGAATCTCCGTTGGCAGAATTAATTCGAACCGTCGGTCTTTTGGTTGCGCCCAGTGCAAATCCATCAGGAGAAGAACCGGCAAAGAACGTCACCGAAGCGATAAATTACTTCCACGAATTAGTGCCAATTTATGTCGATTCTGGAGAAGTCGCCGACGCTCAACCGTCGCAAATTGTCCGAATCAACGAGGGCGGGGAAATTGAGTTTTTAAGAAGATAATCCTCGAATAATTATCAAAAATCGCCAAATAAAAAAGACTTCCTCTGAATTACGGGGAAGTCTTTTTACGCGAGTTACTTCACAAACGGATGCGCAATTTCCAAATCTGGGCGCTTTTCCGCAATTCTCAGCAGCTCGTTATACTTAGCAATTCGCTCTGACCGCGACATCGAGCCAGTCTTAATTTGACCCGTGCCCAAACCGACCGCCAAGTGAGAAATCGTTACGTCCTCCGTCTCGCCAGATCGGTGGCTCATCACCGTATTCCAGCCAGCATTCTTCGCCATCAAAACAGCCTGAATTGTCTCGGTCAATGTGCCAATTTGGTTCGGCTTGATTAAGATCGCATTGCCAGCCTTTTCTTCGATTCCGCGCTTCAATCGCTCGACATTCGTCACCAAAAGATCGTCGCCAACCAATTGCGCAAAATTGCCCAAATCAGCCGTCATTTTCTCCCAATCTTCCCAAGCTTCTTCGTTCAATCCATCTTCAATCGAGAGAACAGGGACGCGTTCCAACAGGGCTTTATACGTGCGAATCATTTCGTCAGCCGACAGAATTCGGTGTTCAGTCGCCAAGTTATATTTGCCGTCCTTGTAAAGCTCGCTCGCCGCAACATCCAGCGCAAAACCAAAGTCCACGCCTAATTTATAGCCAGCCTGCTCGATGGCGCGAGATAGCAACAAAATAGGCTCCATATTACCATTCCTGACATGAGGTGCATAGCCGCCCTCATCGCCAACCGTCGTAGGATAGCCTTCGTCTTTCAGGATTTTTGCCAATGCATGAAAAACTTCCGCACTCATTCGAACTGCGTCCGCAAAAGTTGCCGCGCTAGTTGGAATAATCATATATTCCTGAAAATCAGTCGCACCCAACGCATGCTGACCGCCGTTCATCACGTTGATCATCGGCATCGGCAAGCACATTGTAGGATTTCCAGCCAAGCTATTGACATATTGATACAACTCCACGCCACGCGACTTAGCGGCAGCTTTCGCTACAGCCAGCGACACAGCCAAAATCGCATTCGCACCCAAACGCGCCTTATTCGGCGTACCGTCCAGATTCTTCATTTTTTCATCAATTGCGGCCTGATCGAACGGATTAGAGCCTTTCAAAGCCTGCGCAATTTCACCATTGACATTTTCGACCGCACGAAGCACGCCTTTACCGCCAAACGCCAACTCGCCATCCCGAAGCTCAACAGCCTCGAAAGAGCCAGTGCTTGCGCCAGACGGAACAGCTGCCCGCCCAAACGAACCGTCACTCAAAGTCACGTCCGCCTCAACCGTCGGATTTCCACGCGAATCTAAAATTTGCCTTGCTTGTATGTTTGTAATTGTTATATCCATAATTACTATTTTATCAAAAAACAGTAACTATGCGTTAGCCCTCATTTTATATAAAAATATCACTCTTCTAATTCGCGCTCTATTATTACAGCCTCTCCGATCTGTGACTCACCCAAGCCTGAATAAAAAACTCCTGGACTATCACACATATGGACACTCACGCGCCTCTCTCCATCAGATGCCTGCAGCCCCAAGGGTCCTGTACACCCATTAGCTAACATGTAAATATCCCTCTGCGCTTTTGCAATATTTTCATCTAGCTCGTTCATTCCGCTGGCGGCCATTTTACAAACAATTTTGGTAGCTTTATCTTCATCTAATGTCTCGCCGGTAGCCTCGTCAACCAACGCTACTTTATCACCGCCCAACGCCATCGCCAAAAGTCTGTTTACTGTTTTTCTGTATTCATCTAGGTTATTTAACGCTTCTATTATTCTTGGACAGGACATACATTGCTCTGGGACGTAGATATCTATCGTTCCTAAAGAACCGTCTTCGTTACCTACGATTTCCGTAAACTTATCTCTATTTGACCTTTCCGAAAACTTCACTCATAGTATGAAATATTGTACAATTATTTTCCATAAAATCAAACATTTGCCTCAATCTCTGAAAATATGGTATAATTTCAACATTATCAATCAATGTTGGGAGGCTGATTTGTTAAGATGACAAATTGCCGTTCGTACCACAGAAAGGATTTTTATGGCAAAGAAAGCCGAGTTGCTAGAAAAAGCAGCAGAACTAAAACTATCAGTCAGTGAGAAAAACACAATCGCTGAAATTGAAGCAGCAATTGCAGAAGCTACAGACGCAAGCAAATCTCACGACAACAAAGACAAAGACGTTGTTGCTGAGCGCGAAGCTACTGTCGCTAAGTCTGGCAAACGCAGCCAAAAAGCTCTTGACGAAGCTGCTGAAAAAGCAGAGAAGGAAGCTCGCAAGGAAGCTGGCGACACTACTCCACAATCAGACGACGCCGAAGCTCACGTAAAGAAAGGTCCAAAGCCAGTTACTCGTCCACGCTTGGAGCGCCGCGGTAAAAAATATCAAGACGCTGCAAAAAACGTTGAAAAGAACAAATTGTACAGCTTAGACGAAGCTTTGAAGTTGGCTACTGAAACCAGCCCAGTCAAGTTTGACGCTAGCGTTGAAATCCACATCCGCTTAGGTGTTGACCCACGCCAAGCCGACCAAAACATTCGCTCAACCGTAGCATTGCCACACGGTACAGGTAAGGATGTTCGCGTAGCTGTTTTTGCACCAGAATCAGAGCACGCTGCCGCTAAAAAAGCTGGCGCCGACATCATCGGTGACGAAGAATTCCTAAGCCAATTGGATAAGGAAGAATTGAACTTCGACATTTTGGTCGCAACTCCACAGTACATGCCAAAGCTTGGTAAATACGCACGTTTGCTTGGCCCACGCGGTTTGATGCCAAATCCAAAGTCTGGCACTGTTGCTACTGACGTCGCTAAAGCCGTTTCTGAAGCAAAAGCCGGAAAAGTTGAATATCGCGTTGATAAGCAAGCCATCGTTCACTTGTCAATCGGCAAAGTATCATTCGGCGCTGAAAAATTGTCAGAAAACGCACGCGCATTCTTAACCAGTTTGAACTCCCAAAAGCCATCCAGCTTAAAGGGTGTTTACGTTAAGAGCGTTGCAATTGCCACAACTATGGGCCCTGGCATTAAAGTAGAGAACTCTCTGTAATCTTTATATTTCAGGCAATTAAATCCCGTCGATTCTGGCGGGATTTTTGTGTTACTATTGCATTTTTCATTTTTTATGATAAAATAGTAAAGTCCGCCTAGATGCTGATGTGTATTTTTTACTTTCCAGCGTGACTGGACAGTGAACTTTTACAATCAGCACCACTCACGAAAGGGAAAAATCATGACCAGGCCAAGGAAGCGGACCCCCCTAAGGATCGTTTTAGGGGCGATCCTCCTAGGGTTCATCGGAACGGCCCTCCTCTTCGGAGGAACATCCCAAGCCACCACCCCTTCATTGGAATGTACCGGGAAAGGTTGTATCGAGTGCAACCCTTCCGTGGAGCAATGTGTACCTCCGACGCCTCCGGCACCCACGCCGGAACCGGTGCCCACACCAACGACGGAACCGACACCTCCGCCTCCGGCACCCACGCCGGAACCGGTGCCCACACCAACGACGGAACCGACACCTCCGCCTCCGGCACCCACGCCGGAACCGGTGCCCACACCAACGACGGAACCGACACCTCCGCCTCCGGCACCCACGCCGGAACCGGTGCCCACACCAACGACGGAACCGACACCTCCGCCTCCGGCACCCACGCCGGAACCGGTGCCCACACCAACGACGGAACCGACACCTCCGCCTCCGGCACCGGAACCAAGTCCTACACCGACTCCGGAGTCTAAGCCAGAGACTTCGGTCCTGGCGAAGACCGGGTCATCTTCTGCTAACCTACCCTGGATCGCGGTCATCTTGGCCGCGCTGGGGTGGGAAGTGATATCTCAGGCGAGGCAGAAGCGCCGCGCCTGAAACACCCCTAGTCCGAGGGGTGCTAGCCCAAAGGTTCACACCCGCTCCACTACGGAGCGGGTTTTCTCTTTGATTAGACATAGATGCCTATTGATTTTATTACGTTATTATTGTAAAATAATAAATATGTCAGAATTAAGTAATGAGAGTCTATTAGAAGGCGCTGAATGCGCGAAACTAGCCCCTGAAGAAGCTGATTGCTTGTTTTTCCAAATAGACCCAAATGTTCCAGACCAAGATTTAAGAGGCGTCAGAAAGACAGAAGCCGCGGAAGCTGCCATAGCCATGTGTCGAAAATGCCCAGTCTTAAAGCAATGCTTAGAATATGCGCTCCGCCACCCAGAATCTGCCGAATATGGAGTGTGGGGAGGAACAACTGCCACTCAGCGCAGGAGAAATATTACGATTAGGCGAAAATGCAATAAATAAGGCGATTGAATCGGCTGGAAAATAATCGCCATAACTCTTGTTTTTCGTTGTCATTTCTGCTACAATAGTCTGGAACATTACCAAAGACAGTGGCGACTTGGTCGTAAAACAAGTGTAAAAAATGCCACCGAGGGATGAAACTAACAGTTTTATTTTGACGTCTTTGGTATGTGCGAGAATGAAGGACGTTTATGGATTCCGCATTTGGGGAATTTCGCAAAGTCCCGACATTAAAGACGAACTCTCCAAATCCTGATTTTTATGGCAATCCAAACGATTACGGAGCGTTTATCCACGACCAATGTAAAATGGGACCGCATTTTCAGGAATATTTACGAGAATTAGCGTCGCTGTGAGACGCCTATGCCGTTGCCGACTTACAAGAACTACGCCGCAAGCGCAGCTCGCGAAGCGGGTGTTAGCTCATCAAGGTTGTTAAAAACCGATTGGTACGTGTAGCTCTTCAGGAAATCGATACTTACAAAGAAGTCCGGACACCAGCTTATTGGTTGGTCAATTGGTTTACGCTGTAAGTACCGAAGATGAAGTTATGCCAGCAAAGGTATTGGACACGTTTGCAAAAACGCATCCAGCATTACAACTTGCAGGTGTCTTCTCGTGTGGAAGGCTTGGCAATTAGCGAAGCTGACGTTAAAGCATTGGCAGGCCTACCAAGCAAAGACCAACTCGTTGCTCAAGTGGTATCACTAATTGCTATCACCAGTACACGACACGGTCAACGCGCTTGGCGGCAATTTGCACGGACTTTTGGACGGCATCGAAGCCAAAGCTACTGCTTAAGTTTAGCAATCAACACTAGTAACGTTGCAAATCATCGCAACAATATAATAATAAAGGAGAATATCAATGGCTGATATTAAGAAATTGGCTGAAGAACTTGTAAAATTGACAGTTCTAGAAGTTAACGAATTGAAAAATCATCTTAAAGAAGAATACGGCATCGAGCCAGCTGCTGCAGCTGTCGCTGTTGCTGGTCCAGCTACTGGTGGTGACGCCGCTGCTGCTGACGAAAAACTGAGTTCACAGTTACTTTGAAAGACGCTGGTTCTCAGAAGGTTGCAGTCATCAAGGCTGTTAAGGAAATCACTGGCCTAGGTCTAGGTGAAGCAAAAGCTATCGTTGACGGCGCTCCAGCACCAGTCAAGGAAAAAGTTTCTAAAGACGAAGCTGAAGCTGCAAAGAAAACTTTGGAAGACGCTGGCGCTACTGTCGAGCTTTCATAATTTGTTATATAACGCCAATTTGTTTCGTTTAATCACCGTCCGCTATGGGCGGTGATTTTTATGTAGCCAATCTTAATATCACGAACTACACGTCAATTTCAAGAGTAAAATTTGCAACACTTTTTCGTCCATATCTTATAGCGCTGTGGAAAATTGGATAAAAATAGATAGGGCGACTTGATATAAATGTAAGGATATGCTATATATTAGTTAAGTATTATAAAAAATAGACAAAGGAATTGCGAGAACCATGTCTGAATTACCAGAAAAGCAAATTAAGCGTCTGAGGACACTTATTCAAGAGGCGGAAACCAATTTAGCTGCCGCAAAAGAATTATTGATTAGTATTATTGGCGACGATGGTCAAGTTGTTACGCCAAAAACTTCGTCAGATAATGTAGCAGGAAAGATTATCGAAGGCGTATTTGACGGACAAATGATGCTCAGTCCAGATGGCAAAAATTACCCAATCCCAGCCAACTACGCTTCAAAGTCGAAGCTGGTTGAGGGCGACTTGATGAAATTGACAATCGCTGAAGATGGCAGCTTTATTTATAAGCAAATCGGTCCTGTACCACGAAAGCAAGTTATCGGAACGCTCGTCCAGCACGACGGAATTTACTACGTCGAGGCTTCTGGCCGCGAATATCGTATTTTGCTTGCTAGCGTAACTTACTTCCGAATTAACGTCGGCGACCAAGTTACAATCATCATCCCTGAAGACAATCCTGACGCAACTTGGGCTGCAGTCGAAGCTGCATTGTAAATATTATGCTACCGAGCGAATTTTTGCTCAGTTACGCCAGTTTTAACGCTGACAATAAGCCATTCGTCGAATGTCAAGTTGACGGTAAAATTGAGCGTCATGAATTGTTCGAGCAAGATTTGTCTCTTGAGTTTGATTTTTCTGTCAAATATTGCACGGGTTGGGTGGATTTTGAGAATCGCTGTAGCCAAATCTGTCCAGACCACGCCACGGTTGATGAAAAGTATGAAAATTGCCTAAAATGCCGCGACAAAACCGGCTTTAATCCAGCATTTTACAACGCCAATTCGGTTTCCGCTCAACAAGAAAAAATCAATCAAAATCCGCACTTTGTTTACTTGGCATACTTCGCGCCGAACGTCATAAAAGTTGGAATCTCGCAAGAAGAGCGCGGAATTCGGAGATTATTGGAGCAGGGAGCGCGATTAGCTATAAAATTAGAAACGTTTTCTTCGGCATTGATCGCCAGACAGTACGAGGCGAAAATTTCCAAGCTGGACGGAATAGTTGAAACTCTGCCAGTTCACAAAAAGATGGAATTGATAAAACTACCTTTTGACCGTGCAGCTGGCGAAAGGGAATTGCGACAAAAATTACTTGAAATTGAGCAGAAAATTGGCGTGTCGTTTCCGAAATCCGAGCTAATTCCTTGTGAAGATTATTTTCAAACCGCTGGTGTTGATTTGTCACGTGTCGTTTTAATGAAGGATTACAGTCAATTGGTCGGGCATGTACGCAGCGTCATCGGCTCAATTGTCATCACTGATTACGACGGTCAGCTGCTGGCTTACAACATCAAAAAGCTTATTGGCTATCGGGCGCAAAAAGTTGACGGAGAAATTGAGCTGGATTTACCAACCGAGCAATTAACGTTATTTTGAAAACCTTATTTATGAACAATTACTCAAATTTTGTATTTCCGTCTGTAGTTTTTGAAGCATTTCCAATTCTGAAAAAATTGGGTTATGTTCGACAATTTGCACCGCTAGTACCATTATATTCCGATACTACTTTTCATCTATTTGGCGATAATAGCGGACAGTTTCTAATACTAGTTATGACCGACTATGCCGACCCAATATATCAAAGTCAAGAGTTAAAGAATATTTCTGGTGAATATGCGTTTGAATTTACTAAGCTTATCAAGCCGTACTGTGGCTCTGCGCATGTTGACTTAAAAGCAAATGACGAGTTACTTGAAAATCCAACTGTGTCAGGCCCTAATAGTTATTACCGTTTTTATGTCGATCTCGAAACTACTCGGAAAATCGATCTTTGTTATCTATCTGTACTCTAGCGCTGTTTTTTGCTATAATTATCTCATGAGGAGCATGAGGGGATGAGTCAGGCGCTATATCGTAAATATCGCAGTCGCAGTTTGGATGAAGTTTTAGGTCAAGATCACGTGACTAGTATTTTACGTCGAGCGTTAGAGCAGGGAAAAATTGCTCATGCGTACTTATTGACCGGACCGCGTGGCGTGGGAAAAACCATCGGTGGCGCGAATTCTGGCGCACGAGATTAACCATTTGCCATATGATGACGATTCTTCAAACCTGGATATTATTGAAATTGACGCAGCTAGCAATAACGGCGTTGACGACATTCGTGCTTTAAGAGAAAAAGCCCAAGTCGCGCCTGTTTCTGCGCCAAAAAAAGTTTATATCATCGACGAAGTTCATATGCTGTCAAAATCAGCATTTAACGCGCTATTAAAAACCTTGGAAGAACCGCCAGAGCACGTGGTGTTTATCTTAGCTACAACCGACGCCGACAAACTTCCAGCCACCATTCTTAGCCGTGTGCAGCAATTTTTCTTCCGCCCAATTCCGACGGAAATTATGACGCGCCAGTTAATGAATATAGCGAAGAAGGAAGGATTCGCAATCGAAGAGGATGCTGCCAAGTTAATTGCTGAACGTTCCCGTGGCGGATTCCGTGACGGCATTAGTATGCTTGACCAATTGTCGATTTTAGCAACTCCAGACCAGCCGCTGACGGCGAATATGGTTACCGAATATTTGGGACTGAGCGACGCGACGATGCTCGGCAATTTGTTGGATTCATATCCATCCGACGACAACGAGAAAGTCTTAAACATCTTTCAGGAATTAGAAAATAGTGGCGCGAATTCAATTATCGTGTCACATCAATTATTGTCGATTGCTCGCAATAGATTGCGGAAAAATCCGAATCTTATTGGGTTGGTTCAGCAACTGATCGAGGTTGATAGACACCCGCACCCAGACTTGAAATTATTGACGATATTCATGAATAGTAATTCTCAGCCGACAGAAAAGCCAGTCGCGCCAAAGAAAAATATAGCTCAAGCCGCGACCCAAAAACCCGCCGAAAAACCAACGCCAATTAAGTCCGCAGAGCCAGCAAAACCGACCGAAAAGCCGATTGAAAAAGAAGAAAAACCAGCCGAGCCAGCGAAAAAACCTGCCGCAAAACCAAAGAAAACCGACGCGCCACTAGAGCTAAATTGGGAAAAAGTCATTGAAAGAGCGAAGGAAAAATCCCTCGGACTGGCGTCATTATTGCAGAAAAGCCAGTGGTCGTTTGACGGTGAAAAATTGACAATTTACGCAGGTTCCGCGTTTTATAAGAAAAAGCTGGACGACGCAAAAAACAAACCATTGATCTCAGAAATTATCTCAGAAGAAACCGCGATGGATTTGGAAATTGATATAATTGGAGAGAAGAAGCCGCCAGAGGACGAAAAATTGGCGGAAATTGCAGAATTAATGGGTGGCGGCGAAGAAGTTAAGCTGGAGGATATTTAATGGCAGATAAAAGCGAAGAAGTAAAAGGGAAGATACCGCCACAAAATTTGGACGCGGAAAAGAGTTTGCTTGGGGCGGTTTTAATTGACGAGGAAGTTTTGGCGGACGCCGCAGAAATTACTCACCCTAGCGATTTTTACGACAAGAATCACGGATTGATTTTTGCTGGAATGATGCGGCTATTTGAAAAACACAAGCCCGTCGACCTTCTGACCTTAACCGACGAATTGAAGCGAAAGGACGAACTGGAATTGGTTGGCGGCTCGGCATATCTGACAGAGCTAACAAACTACGTCCCAACGGCAGCGCACGCATCGGCTTACGCGGAAATGATTGCGCAAGCAGCGGTTCGCAGGCGTCTGATAAAAGCGAGTGGCGATATTTCCGAGCTTGGCTATGACGAATCGACGACCACGCAGGAATTATTAGAGAAGGCCGAAGCTGAACTTTTCAGCGTGTCAGACCAATCAACCAAGCAAGATTTGGTCAGTCTGGAAAGCATTCTGACGGATAGTTTTGACCGAATTGAAGAGCTCAGTAAGAATAAAGGCTCTCTCAGGGGAGTTCGCACTGGCTATCGTGATCTGGACAATATGACCGCTGGCTTGCAAAAATCAGATTTGATTATTCTGGCGGCGCGTCCAGCCATGGGTAAGACGACGCTGGTGACGAATTTGGCTTATAACGTGGCAACGATTGAGAAAAATCCTGTCCTATTCTTCAGTCTAGAGATGAGTAAGGAACAGCTGGTCGACCGTATGTTGGCGGATGCGTCGGGAGTTGATAGCTGGAATATTCGCACCGGAAATCTGAGCGATGAAGATTTTGCGAAGTTGTCTGAGGCTATGGGAGAAATGGCTGAGGCGCCAATTTATATCGATGACACGCCAGGATTATCAGTTTTGGAAATGCGCACTAAAGCGCGTCGAATTGCTCATGAAAACCAATTGGGATTAATCATCGTCGACTATTTGCAGCTTATGCAGGCCAACGGAAACCACAACGGGAACCGCGTTCAGGAAGTTTCGGAAATTTCACGCGGACTGAAGCTTATTGCTCGCGAATTGAATGTGCCGCTAATTGCCCTGAGTCAGTTGAGCCGTTCTGTTGAATCACGCACGCCGCCAATTCCACAACTAGCCGACCTGCGTGAATCCGGTTCCATTGAGCAGGACGCCGACATCGTGAGCTTTATTTATCGCCCTGGATATTACGAACCTGACAACCCAGAAGTTCAGAATATTACAGACTTAATCATCGCTAAGCACCGTAACGGTCCAGTCGGTAAAGTTCAATTATACTTCCACCCAGAGCGCCTACGCTTTATGAGCCTGGATCGCAAGCATGAATAGAATTGTGTTATAATCATACCAATGAAAAAGCAAAAAGTTACCGATATATTCCTTTACCGATGGCGCTACGTTTTCGGCTATACGTTGCTGGCGCTGTTGTATGTAGGGGCTATTATAATTTCCGCGTTGCACGTGCCGGGAGGTTTGTCGCAAGCAGAAATCGACATGGTCAATACGACAAATCACTTGAATTTTAGCGTCGAGGGAATCGCCGTCACAAATTTGCCATTTCACCTTCTTCAATTGCTATTCTTCAAGCTATTCGGCGTCAGTTTATTAACAATTAAAGCGCCCGCCGTAATCCTTTCAATCGCCAGCTCCGTCGCTATTTTCTTCCTCTTAAAGCGCTGGTTTAAGCCGTCCACAACGATTCTATCGCTATTAATCATGGCAACGACTGGTCAATTTTTATTCATCGGTCAAAGCGCAACTGTTGGCATTTTATACATCTTTTACACCGCGCTAACTTTACTTTTTGCTACATTGATTCTCCAGAAAGCCCAGAACGCCTCCATTTGGCGAATCAGCTTAGCCATCACCACGGCGCTCAGCCTCTTCACTCCGTATTTTTGGTATATCAATCTGGGACTTCTGATCATCGCCCTTCTGCATCCACATCCACGCTATTTCCTCATCTCCCGAAAACACCGTAAGTCTTGGATTGTGCCGTCCGCCATTTTATTCGCGATTGGTTGTGCGATTGGTTTTCTTTGCTATAAATCCCACGCGCTATTTTACAACCTCATCGGCATCAACAGCCTAAGTTTTGACATCGTTGCAAACCTCAGGACTTTATATTACACATACATCCGCATTTTCCCATCAGTCGTAGGAAACCAAATCACGCCAATTATGGACATCAACGCAATGGTGCTAATCGGACTAGGACTATTCCGCAGCTTCCAAAAAATCTCCAGCGCCCGCTCGTTTATGATTTGGTCGTGGCTAATCTTAGCATTGGCGCTACTCATCTTCCAGCCAAGCCTCACCCCGATAATCATCATCCCGCTATTTATTCTCTTGGCGGTCGGATTGGAGTCCCTAATGAACATGTGGTACGGACTTTTCCCGCGCAATCCATACGCTCGCGGCACAGGACTGGTTCTTATATCAATGCTAATCATCGTTATGGTGGTGGGCGGCAGCTTCCGCTATATTGACGGTTATCGTTATTTCCCAGAAGCAGCTTCACGCTTTAATAAAGATTTATCTCTACTCCGTAAAAATACCGCGCCGACCGATTCATTCTCGTTATTGGTCAGTAAAGAAGAATCACCGATTTACGAAGCGCTTAAAAAACACAACTATCACCAAATATCAATTATCCACACAGCGCCAGCAAACGTCGGACAGACTTTATATGTTAGCCACAGCGTAAAGTCTCAAATTCCGCAGACTTACTCTGGGCACCTGTCGTCAGTAATTGTCAATGACCATAAAGACGGCGATCGCTTCTACGTCTACACATCCGACCGCAAATAGGGTATAATTGTAAGTGTTAAATAAGGAGGAATATGGCGTTTGATCAGGTAAAAATGCTGCAACAATTACGCAAAGCACAGAAACAATTAGGTAAAGAAATCATCGAAGTTGAGGCTGGCGATGGCGCTGTGATCGTACAAATCACTGGCGAGTTAAAGATTAAGTCTGTAAAGATTGACCCAGAAATGGTTGACTTGGAGAATATCGAAGAGTTGGAACACTGGATTGAAATCGCAGTTCGCGACGGTATGACAAAGGCTCAGGAAGTCGCTGCTGAAACTATGAAGCCATTGATGGGCGGCTTGGGCAACTTGCCATTCTAAAGTCATGTCAATCGACATTTTACCAAAAGCTCTGACTGCTTTAATTGATGATTTTGGTAATCTACCTGGAGTTGGACCGCGTACGGCTGAAAGATATGCCTACGCGGTTTTACGCCGCAACCCCAAATCCGCAAAGCAATTAGCGCATTCATTAGACCAATTGCACGACCGAGTAAAAACCTGCCCGAAGACGTTTGCGTTGATCGACTCAGATGACGACGTGTCGCCTTTATACGCAGATTCGAACAGGAATAAAAAGGTCGTTTGTGTAGTCGAGGAGCCGCTAGACATTGTTGCCATAGAAAGAACAGGGCAGTTCCTGGGTACATACCACGTGCTGGGCGGCGTTATCTCACCAATTGACAATATTGGACCAGAGCAATTGCATATCCCAGAGCTAATTGAGCGTATAAAAACCGACGACGTTCAGGAGATTATTATCGCCACGAACGCTTCAGTTGAGGGCGAGTCGACCGCGCTATTCTTACAGCGCTACATCCAAGAAGCTGGATTGAATACGACTATCACACGCTTGGCTAGAGGTATTCCAGTCGGCGTTGACCTTGAGTACGCAGACCAAATTACACTGACTCACGCGCTAGAAGGTCGAAAACAATTATAAACTCAACAGCTTCATCGCCAATAAAAATACCCGCCATCTCGGCGGGTATTTCGTTGCTAGCTTGACTTATTACATTTGGCGGCGGCTAGCGATGTAAGCGATAGTAGCTGTAGTTAGTCCACCTAGGCCTAGTGCTGACATGATCGCGTCACTTGCACCAGTCTTTGGCAATTCTGGGCTAGGTGTTGGTGTTGAAGGAGTGTTTGGTGTAGGGGTAGTAGGTGTAGTAGGAACTTCCTTACACTTGCTCAAGTCAGTTGTGTGCTTTGACTCGTTGTATTCTTCCTTCTTGATTTCACGAAGCTCTTTTTTATCGATTACACAGATTGTGATCTTAGCAGGTGCTTCTTTACAATCGTTTGGATTTGTTGAGTACTTACTTTTATCAAATTCTGACTTCTTAATCTCTACATATTTCTTAGTCTTAAGGTCACAAACTTGAAGTTTTGTTTCAGGTTCGATTACGATAGTCTTTTCACAGTTTGGACTTTGTTTCTTGACTTCGCCGTTTTCTTTACCATTTACGATTACAGTAACCTTGAAGCTGCCGTACTTTGTGTAAGTGTGCTCAATTGTAGATGAGTTGATAGTCTTAGTTGTACCGTCACCAAAGTTGTATGTGTAGCTGGTGATGCTTGCACCGTTCTTAGCAGTTGCGTTTACAACAAACTTGTAGGTGTTGTCTTCAATCTTTAGAACTTGCAATGCGTCACATGTTAATGCAGGTTTTGCAGGAGGTGTTGTTGGAGTACCCCAAACTGGGTTACCACAGTCTTTAATCACACCAGTGATGAACTTACCGTCGTTGTCAAACCATGCATACATATTGTAGCTCTTAGGACCGTCAACGAAGCTTTGACCAGTTGGATATTGGTAGTAAGTATATCCGTTTGAAGTCTTGTAGCTACGTTGTGGCTGAGGCTGACGAGTACCAGCCTTAGACTGTACGGTTATAGAGTTTGTAGCCACGACACGACCGTCAACAGTAATGTTACCGTTTGCGTCAACTACACCCTCACGCATGTTTGATCCACCTTGGATCATAGTGTCGGTAATGTACCATTCTTTATATAGTTCTTTAATTTCTGTACGGCTGTATGCTGTTTGCAATTCTGACATAGAATGCGTACCACAGTATACAACGTTAAATTTGTTACAGCCGGCAGCCTGTGAAGGTGATGCCAACCAGATTCCACCGAGCATAGCAAATCCCAGAGAGATAGCAATGCCGATTTTCTTAAATTTGTTCATAAAAACTCCTCTTTCCAGCCCTATCTTCAGGCTTTATGTCCTCATACTAGCACAATCTTTATATTTTGTCAATAATAATTTATAAAAATGTTTATGTTTTTTCGATTGCGCAGTATTTTTAATAGTCCATCACATATTATACCACTTATGTAATTAAAAACATAATTATTATATTAGAGTAAAAATCATTTGTTATAATAAATAATATGCTAGATACAGCTAAACAATTCATTCAATCCGCAAACAATATAGTTATTATTCAAGCCGAAAATCCCGACGGCGACAGCCTGGGTTCAAGCTTGGCGCTGGAAGAAGTCTTAAGCGACCTAGGGAAGACTGTTACTTTATATTGTCCAGTAGATATACCAAAATATCTTCATTATATTCGCGGTTGGGATCGAGTGCAGAACGACTTTCCGTTTCAAGCCGACGCCGCGATAATTGTTGATACGAGCGCGGACGTGCTTCTCAGTAAGGTATTAGAAACTCCTGGAGCGCGACATTTCTTGGAAACACACCCGACTCTGGTTATTGATCATCACACAGCCGAATCGACGCTCAGCTTTGATCATATTATGCTATCAGAAACCGTCGTGGCGACCGGGGAATTGCTGTATAAACTGTTCAAACATTCCGACTGGAAGATAAATCCTCAGGCGGCCGAAGATTTATTGATAGCTATTATGAGCGATAGTCTGGGACTTACTACGCAAAACACTACGGCTCAGACTTTTCATACGGCGGGAGAACTCACAGAGTTGGGCGCTTCCAATGCGGAAATTGAAGAGCGACGACGCGAATTTATGAAAAAATCGCCAGAAATTTTGGCGTACAAGGGAAAATTGATCGAGCGAATCGAATATTTATTAGACGGACAATTGGCGCTGGTGCACGTGCCATTTGAGGAAATCCAAGCCTACAGCGACGCCTATAACCCTGGCGCGTTGATTGGCGATGAATTGAGGCTGGTTGAAGGCGTGGCGCTTAGTTGTGTTATTAAAACTTACCCTGACGGCAAATTAACTGCGCGCTTACGAGGTAATTTACCAATCGCCGATACTGTAGCTGGATATTTCGGTGGCGGCGGTCATCCGTATGCGGCAGGATTCCGCGTATATGAAAATTATGATGAAATCGTAAGGGAATTAGTCACAGCGACGGATCAGGCTTTGCGAGAAGCAGGGCAGGGTTAAAAGTTATTGTAATATTGTTGGTATATATCAGTCTTTACGTCTGTAACAGAGTTGAGAAAAAATATTATACGGGCATTATTTTACAGAAAGTCTACTTGGCTTTACTTAAATATTATTTCGTGATATAAATAATATTGGCTTTTGTTGATAAGTTGAGTACATCCTTGTCCGAAAGCGTACTTTGACAAGCAGTTATATACATGAGGGTGAGTTTTTATTCCTTTTTTGAGGAGAAAATGGAAAGAGGAATGGAATCTCGTCTTGTGTTAAAGAACAACAACTTAGCCACATTCGTGTGTGGATGAGGTGAGAAGGGAGGGAGCGATGGAGCTCTGTCATCCCTTTTTCCGGGGCGTGCCAAGGATACGTCCTGACCAACGCTCTTTCAAAATCCCCCACTAAGACCCTAACGACGATCTTCGTTAACAAGGAATACTGGGGAATGCTTGAATCTATAGACAAGGCTACTGAACAATTAGCCCAATCTTACGGTAGAGCGTTCGGACCCGCCGACAAGCACGACTTGTCTAGTGCGCTGGATGAATTCGAATGTGCAATCTTTACTATGGCCGCATATCGACGGATCGGAGGAGGATGTCCAGAGATTGAAAGCACAAACTCAAACGACCTATCCATCATGTCAGCCTATGTTAAGCGCATTTTGCGGGATCGTATTGAGATGCCCGTCTTAGAAAATGTAACTAACAAAGGCATCGGCGGCATTGTATGCCTTCGGCTCGCTCTCTTTATGGCCTTAGCTTACGAGTTTGTGCTTGAAGAGGTTACAGTGGCACTTCACAACCAGTACCTCGAACACTTCTATCATATGCTGATGTGTAAACAGGGAGCCGAAGACTGATAATCCGAGTCCAACTCGGCATGCAATAGCGGCAAGTTGTTCTTTTTTTACAAAGGCTGCTTGTCGCTATTCTTGAATTTGATATACCAACAGAAGCCCCACCTGGGGCTATTTTTATAGCAATTTTGAAAAAGCAGCCTATCTGCCGTACAATAGAGTTGATGATACAGCTCTATAACACGCTCACTAGACGAAAAGACGAACTGAAGCCGCTCGACGGAGAAACGGTCAGGTTTTACACCTGCGGTCTAACAGTTTATTCGCAGCCGCACATCGGCAACTGGGTTGGCTATATTTACTGGGATGTGTTGGTGCGATTGTTACGCTGGCAAGACATTCCCGTTGTTCGAACACAAAACATCACCGACGTTGGTCATTTGACCAGCGACGATGACAATGGTGAAGATAAGATAGAAAAAGGTGCCCGCCGTGAGGGGAAGACTGCCTGGGACGTGGCGGAAAGATATATTTCCATAGCCAATCACGAGGCTTACGACGTGCTGAAATTGATAAAGCCAGATTATTTGGTGCGGGCGACGGATTATATTCAGCAACAAATTGACTTCGCAAAAGGACTGGACGAAAAAGGATTTTTATATAAAATCGACGGCGACGGCATGTATTTTGACACGTCACTTTTGAAGGATTACGGAAAATTGGCGCGGCTGGACGTGGCGGGTCTGGAAGCTGGCGCCAGAGTGAGCGTTGAAGGAAAGCGCAATATTACCGACTTCGCCGTATGGAAGTTTTCGCCAAAAGATGCCAAACGCGACATGGAGTGGGATAGTCCGTGGGGGGTTGGTTTTCCTGGCTGGCATCTGGAATGTTCGACAATTGCCCGTGAAACACTCGGCGATTCTATCGATATTCACGCAGGCGGAATTGACCATATTCCAGTTCATCACACGAATGAAATTGCCCAGAGCGAAAGTCTGACTGGAAAACAATTTTCTCAGATTTGGCTCCATAATAATCACATAAAAGTTGACGGCCGAAAAATGAGTAAATCTCTGGGGAATGTTATTACGCTGGAAGATATTATTTCGCGAGGCTTTAGTCCGATGGCGTTTAAGCTGGCGATTCTCAGCAAGCATTATCAAACAGAGGGCAATTTTACCTGGGAAATTCTGGAAGCAGCGCAGGCGCGGCTGAATCATTGGCGGGATTACGCGGTTCTGAGGCATCAGACTCACGACACGCTGGAGGATGACGATGACAAAGACGAGCAGGACGATTCGGTTTCATTATTAGCGGGACGTCAGGCGCTGGTCGAGAAATTGAACGATGATTTGGATACTCCAGGCGCACTGGCGTTGATTGATGAAGTATTTTCAAAGTTGGACCATACGCCGCTTGATAAAATTCATCGGCAGAGTTTGGTGCAATTTATTGATGAGATTGACGAGATTTTAGGGCTGGATTTGGCCGAATCCACGCCTGATATTACTGACGATTTGAAGATGTTTATCATCCAGCGACGTCAAGCACGCACAGAGAAAAATTGGGAAGAATCCGACAGAATTCGTGATGAACTTCTTCAGGCTGGCGTTGCCGTTCGTGATACGCCAAGCGGCAGCGTCTGGACATGGAAATAGCCCGCTGGATTCAACGGGCTATATTTTATTTTGTGCCAATTAATCTTCGTTTTTCAACTTTTTAACTAATTTATTAAGAGGTTTTTCGTTTTCGACGCGATTAGACTTGGCTTGCTCTAAATAATTGTCCAGTAAAACCTTCACGACGCCAGCGGCTGGAATAGCAACCAAACCGCCCAATAGGCCACCAACATACAAACCAATTGTCACCGCGACCAAGACAGTCAGAGCCGACAACTCAACCTTCTTTGACTGGATGGACGGGGAAACAAAGTTATTTTCAATTTGCTGATAAACAACGAAATAAATCGCGTAAATAATGCCCGCTGTCATATTATTGAAGAACAGTAGTAGTGATATCAACGCGCCAGCAATCGTTGCGCCAAACATCGGAATTAGCGTCAACACAAACGTCGCCATAACGGTGAGCATTGCCAAATTGGAATTTATGACAGGGAATGTCAAACTCAGCACAAACACCACGAAACCTGACAATATCGCATCAATTCCAGAAACCGTCAATTGTCCAGAAACATATCCCGTAATCACGTTATACATTCGGCCAACCAGCTTCTTATGACGCTCCATTTTTTCTTCGTCGTTGTATAGTCCCCACAAACGCTTCACCCAAGTTGGACCCTCGAGGAGCATCAGGAATGACAGCACCAACACCAAGAATAGCGAGCCTAAGAATGACGCCAAAGAGCCAACGCTGGACAATAGATTCGTGCCGACGCTCGTAGCCCAAGACGAAGATTGCTGCTTGATGTTTTCCATCATCGAATCGACCTGTGGGCGCAAATTGTTCTTATCAATAAAATCATTGACGCCACGCCACTGTGAGCTTGTTTGGTCAATTATACTCGGAATGCTCTCGACAAATTTGGCAGATTGCTGGACGATTGGCGGAATAACAAACCAAACCACGCAACCCAAAAGCAGGACCAGCGTCGTGTACGCCAGCGCCGTGCCGCCCAATCGGCTTTTCCCAGGAAGCTTCTTGGCGATTGCCGCAACCGGACGATTCAATGCCAACGCCAAGAACAGGGAAATTCCCAATAAAACCAGCGCGTCCTTTGCGGAATAAATTGCCAAACCAGCCAAACCAAAGCCCATGACGACCAGCCAAAATCGCACAAATGTTTTTGTGTCTATCTCTATACGTACTTTCATAATTAAACTTTACCAGCTTTTCGTCTTGTCCGCAACGCCGACAGAGATAATTTACTATCATAAGACATCGCGCCGTAGCGGAAAACGCGCACCGATAACCACATGACAAATATTGCCGTAACGACCAAAATTGCCGTACCGAGCAAAGCTTCCCAAATTGGCAAGTTGCCTATTGCGTTTCGTAACAACAACGGGATCGGCGCGGTGAATGGAAATAGCGATAAGAACTTAACGAAGAAATAATCAGGGAAAGAAACAAATGCCGTGATTCCGTAAAATGGACCAATGAATAACATAATCACAATTCCGAACCACTGGCTGGCTTCTTTGGCGGTCGGCATCATCGCGCCCAAAGTCACCAACATTCCCGTAAATAAAGTGAAGCTTGCGGAGAAAATTATGATCGCCAGACCAATTCTCACAGGATCAAACACGAGCGTGCTCAAGTCCAGATTAGGCAATTGCAGCTTCGAGCCAAATGCCAAATAGCCCGCCAAAACTGGCAAAACAATTACCAAAATCTGAATCAAAGCCAACACCATCAAAGACAGAATTTTACCCGTAATTAAAGTGTCGGTTTTAACGGTCGTAAGTAACATTTCCACCGTGCGATTTTCTTTTTCTTCAGTGGTGCTAATGAGCATTTGATTGCCAAAAATACTGATGAGAATGAACAAAATAGCCAAAAACATTCCCGGCACAATCATCTCATTAATGCCGCCGTGCTCTTTTCCGTCCAGATATGTGGTTGATGACAATTGGACTTTGTCGCGTAAAATCGCAACTTGTGCCGGGCTGACGCCGCTTGCTACTGATTGACTCAATAAGCTCTGCGCCACCGCGCTGTATTTTCCGTTTTGGAATAGCCCAACATCTTTACCATAAACTTCAACCTTTTGCTTGCTCAAATCTTTTGGAAAATAAACATACGCATCAACCTTATTATTTTTTACGTCGTCAATTCCAGATTCTTTCGATTTGGCAGTTTTGGCTTTAATTGCCGCCAGCAATTCTGGCTTCACCAACTTCGAATCGTCCGTGACTTCCAGTGAAAATTCTTGCTTTTCCAGATTTTTTGACGCTTCAATAGTCGTGCTTTGCGACCAAAACATAATGCCATACAGCACGCCAATCAACAAAGGGAATTTTAAGGCCGTCAACCAAACGTCGGTTTCTTCAGCGTTCTAAGCGTCTCGAATTTGAAAACCGTCCCCAAATTATGCATTTTACTCATCACTCAATTCCTTCGCTTCGCCGCCGTAAACTTGGACAAAAATGTCGTCCATTGACGCGCCGCCAAATTGACTTTTTACTTCTTCCAATGTTCCATATGCCGCCGCTTGACCATCCTTCATTAAAATCCAAGCGATCGCACAATCTTTCAACTTCCTCCATCTGGTGCGTAACGTAAATAATTTGTCGCGCCAGCTTTTCGCTGCTCCTCCAATTATATTCATCAACAAACGGCGATTCACCGGATCAAAACCTTTGGCTGGCTCGTCCATAATCAGCGGTTCCTGGATCGCCCATAATTGTCACGCCAAGCTGGATTTTCTGCTGCACTGTCCGCCAGATAATTTATCAAGTTTGCGTGTTAGCTTTGTCGCTCAAATTGACGCGCTCCAAAAACTTCAGAGAAAATTCTTTAGCTTCTTTGCGGCTCAAACCTTTCAATTGACCAAAGTAAAGCATCACGTCTAAGACTTTTTCTTTTTTATACAAGCCGCGCTCCTCAGGAAGATATCCAAGGCGAATCTGACTTTCCACCGAATATGGCTTGCCGTTTATCAATAAGTCGCCCGCGGTCGGCTGATATAGTCCCAACAATGCGCGCAATGTCGTAGTTTTTCCCGAGCCATTACTTCCCAAAAAACCAAAAACTTCGCCGCGAAAAAACATCGAAACTCAGATCTTTAATAACAGTTTTATCGCCGGGAACTCATCTTAAAATGACGAATCTCAACCATTTTTTTATTATCTGGCATACGCCTCCTTTTCTTTAAATAAAATTATAGCACTTAGCGCAGGAAAAAAGATATAATATAAATATGCGACTACTAGTCATTGAGGATGAACGAAAATTTGCGAGGGTCATAACCGAATCTTTGAAACGCGAAAAATACGCGGTTGATGCGGCGTATGACGGGGAAGAAGGCTTTAATTTGGCGGATAGTCAGCCGTATGACTTGTTGATTGTTGATCGAATGTTGCCGGGATTAGAAGGTACGGAGATTGTTAAAAAATTGCGCGAGAACGGGAAAAATATGCCAATTCTGCTTCTAACGGCGCTGAGCACGACCGAAGATAAAACGCTCGGACTGGACGTGGGAGCTGATGATTATTTGACTAAGCCTTTTGCAATTGACGAGCTGTTGGCGCGAGTGCGAGCCTTGCTTCGTCGGCCGCCGATTAGCCAGCCAGACATCTTGAAAATTGACGATTTGGAAATTGACAAACAGCAGCAAACCGTGACGCGAGCTGGAAAGATTATTGACCTCACAAGCAAAGAATATGCGCTGCTGGAATATTTGATGCAACATCCGAATCAGATTCTCAGTAAGGAAACGCTGATTGATCACGTTTGGGATTTTGATGCTGATATTTTGCCGAATAATGTCGAGGCGTACATAAAAAATCTGCGCCAAAAAATCGACAAACCGTTCAAAAAACAATTGATAAAAACCGTGCGCGGCTTCGGCTATAGGATTGAATCATGAAAATTTTTACTTCAGCAACAATTAAGTTGGCGGGCTGGTATTTGATGATTTTAATGATCGTCAGTCTACTGTTTAGTAGTATTATTTTTCAGGTGGCGCGCTCGGAAGTTGATGCGCAAATTCATAAAATTATCGTTCAAAGGAAGGGTGATTTTCCTGCAATTAATTTGTCGGAAAGAATAGATAATTCAACTCGAAATCTTTTGATTAGTTTGGGCTATATAAATCTTATCGTTCTGCTCGCTGGTGGTTGGTGTTCATATTTATTGGCAAAAATTACTTTGCGACCGATAGAAACCGCCCACAAAGCCCAATCGCGATTTGTTGCCAATGCCAGCCATCAGCTCCGAACTCCTTTGGCAATCATGAAAGCAGAGACTGAATTTGCGCTAAAAAATCGGAAGGCGAATAAGGCGGAACTTACAGAAACTCTGGAAAGCAATTTGGAGGAAATAAATAAGTTAACTGAGCTTACGGCAATGCTTCTGGAACTGTCGCGGACGGAAAATAAGTTGGCACTGGAAGATAAAAGTTTTAATTTGACGGAATTGATATCCGAGCTCGTTCGCGAACGAAAAGCCGAAGCGCGCAATTTAAAATGAATTGCCCAGAACACATAAATATTCCGCTTCATCACACCGCGACGCGAGAATTGTGCGCGATTTTGCTCGACAATTCATTGAAACATAGCCCGAAAAATTCTGTGGTAAAAATTTGCATCATTCCATCGAAACAAAACATCACCATCCATTTCATCAACGACGGCACGATTTCACAACAAACTCTGCCACACGTCTTTGAGCGATTTTTTCGCGGCAACCAACGTACAAAAGGCTACGGATTAGGATTGCCATTAGCGGAACAATTGACAAAAGCGCTGGGCGGACAAATCTCTGTTAGTACCTCGAAAAACTCAACCATTTTCACGATTTCCTTGCCGATTCTGTAAATTTTCAGCTATTTTTCAGAATTAGATGTTGTAATAGGATTGTTGATTGGCAAAGTTGCCGATCCGAAAGGGGAAGTATGAGTACAACATTTTTAAGTAAAAAAGGATTTAAGGAGCTGCAGAAGGAAATTTCTGGGCTAGAGATTTCAGAGAAAGCGCTCATCTTTGGAATTGAAAGAAATTGGGCGCGCCAAATCGCGTGATGACAAATTACGCCGCAACGATGTAATTACGCAACTGGAAAATATTCAATCAAAAATCTTTATGAAGAAGGATATTTTGCGTCACGCTAAGCCGCTGCCAAGGAAGCGCGATCGATTGAAAATTGCTATTGGCTCAGTCGTGGATTTGGTGGATCAGCAGGGAAAGATTTTCCGCTATACGCTGGTTCATAGCCTGGAAGCAAACCCTCTGGACGGGCGAATTTCCGTGGATAGTCCGCTGGGAAAAAGTCTGCTAAATCACAAAAAGTCCGAAACCGTTTCCTGGAAAAATGGTTTGATGACCAGGCAGCTACAGGTCGTCAAAATTAGCTAATCCAAATTGTCCACCACAACAGTTTAGCTCTCACTGGCGAGTGGGAGCTTTTTTATATATAGCAATAAGCCGATGCTGCGGCATGCTATAATTACACTAAGAATATTCACAAATTTAGCGACAAAAAATAAACGGGGGATATTATGTCAAAGCTAAACGTAGACCAAAAAAGTATCTATGCACTCTTATCGGATAGAAAAGCAGACTACATCATACCAGATTACCAGCGTCCATATGCATGGGATGAGGATAGTTGCCAGACTGATTTTGGCTACAATAGTCAGTCTCATTCATGGCGAAATAATTGATGCCGTCATTATCCTAATCATCTTAATAATTTCTGCTGTAATTTTTTACGTCCAGCGCTTCTCAACCGACCGAGTACTCAGGAGCTTGTCGCGCCATGATGCGCAAAAAGTTGACGTTTTAAGAGCGGGAAAAATTATTTCTATTGACAGCGCAAAGCTTGTCCCCGGTGATATCGTCAATCTTTCCGAAGGCGAAAAAGTACCAGCTGACATTAGGCTAATTAAAGCCACAAACCTCCGTATCAATGAGTCTCAGCTGACAGGCGAATCAATCCCAATTGGCAAAAATAGTGATAAATTAGAGGGTGAGCAGCAGATTTACGAGCGCACCAATATGCTATTTCAAGGTTCGTTCATAGTATCTGGCACTGGAGCAGGTGTCGTCACAGCAACTGGCAATCAAACAGAGTTTGGTAATCTGGCCGCACTGTCAAAAAAAGAAATCGCCAAAAGTCCAGTCCAGCAGAAAATCGATAAATTAATTACCAAAATTATCGCTGTCGTTAGTGCAGTGGCGACTGTGGCGTTTTGTTTAAGCCTGCTGCGCGGCATGGATGTTTTAGACAGCTTACGCTTTGTGATTGCGCTATCCGTAAGCGCCGTGCCAGAAAGTCTGCCAATTGCAATTTCCGTAGTTTTAGTGCTGGGAATGCGCCGAATGGCCAAGAAAAAGGCGCTAGTCCATCAAATGAGGGCAATTGAGACCATTGGCGTAATTAACACTATCGCTACAGATAAAACCGGCACGCTAACGAAAAATTTATTGACTGTCCAGGATATCTGGACTCCAGAGAAGCGTAATAATCTATCAAAAACCATAGCGTATTTTGTTAATCGCGGCGACAGCAAAAGTCACGACCCGCTAGATATAGCACTGGACAATTTTGCTCGAAAAAATGGTACTGGCGTCCGCGGGCTACCAGCAGCAGAATTGCCATTTAATCAAGACTTCTCGATGTCAGCTGCCGTTTGGCATAATGGAGCGAGCTATAAAATATATTACAAGGGCGCCCCAGAAGAAATTATCAAGCGCTGCAAATTACCAGCCACAGAATCCAAACGCGCCAAGCAAGCAATTACCGAATTAACCTCAAAGGGATACCGTGTAGTTGGTCTGGCAATCAGCGACGATGCAGAAATTCCGACTGACTTCTCTAAAATATCGCGTCAGAAATTGCAATTTAAAGGGCTTGTGGCGGTAGCCGACGTCTTGCGACCAGAGGCTTCTCGTGCTATAAAATCAGCAATTTCAGCAGGCGTTTCGGTACGCATGATCACTGGCGACCACTTCGAAACGGCATATCAAATTGGCAAACAACTTGGTATGATTGAAGGCAGAGAAGAGGTTTTTGATTGCCGAGAAATGTCGAAGATGACTGACGACCAATTGGACGCAATAATCGAACGGACAAAAGTGTTTTCGCGCGTTATTCCAGAACAAAAATACCGGATTTTAACCATATTAAAGCGTCACAATATTACCGCCATGACTGGAGATGGTGTTAACGATGTACCAGCGCTGTCTGGTGCTGATGTTGGGATTGCTATGGGCTCAGGGTCACACATCGCAAAAGACGCCGGAGCAATAATCCTGCTAGACAACAATTTCAAAACAATTATCGACGCCATGCGAGAAGGCCGGACAATTATCGCCAATGTCAAGCGGATGTTATTTTATCTTTTATCTACCAATACAGGCGAGCTGATTACAATGATCGGCGCGCTGCTGATTGGCATTAAAACGCCGCTGGAACCAGTGCAAATTTTATGGGTAAATTTGGTGACTGACACGTCAATGGTGATTCCGCTTGGTCTGGAGCCAGCTGAGAAAAATGTCATGAAACAACCACCCAGAAGTCCTGGCACACCAATTTTAGATAAGATTATGATTTGGCGAATGGCTGTAGCTGCCGGCACAATGGCAGCAATTGCACTAATTACATATGTGTTCTTCGAAAAGCATTACGGTCATGATTACGCGCAAACGTTGGCGTTTATATCTCTGGTAGTTAGCCAATGGGCAAATGCTTTTAACGCCCGGAGTGATGAAGATTCTGTCTTTACACGCCTAAAAGTGATGAATCGTAGCTTTTACATTGGAATAGCAATGTCGTTAATTTTGCAAGCCCTGGTACTGTTTGGGCCGCTCGGTGAACTACTACACATCCACAAAGTCGCAACCTAAAAAAGCCCTTTGATTTATCAAGCTCGTACTACTTTGTCGAAAGGCCTCTTATGGCTGGGTCGTCGCTTGATCTTCGAACTTTTCTGAATGCTTTGGATGCCGTTTATCCAGTGCCTTAGCTCTTGAAGCGGCAGATGTTTTAGTTATCGCAGTTGGAGCGGGGTATTAGCTTTTTTTATTACTTTGTGAAACGACGGCTTTATTACCCTGGTCAGACTGGTGTTGGGGAGGTGACTGCTGGCAATTTTGAAGGCTTCTTATCCTATTAATTGGTAGAGTCCCCTTTGCGCTTTACTTTTCATCGGGGCCCGCGAGTTAGTTTTAAACTTCTCTTTTGATAGTTACTCGCGCTCTCCGGGATGATGAGGGCTACCTGTGCTACAGTTGTTTTCGCCACCGCTAAGAACATAGCCTATGTCCGACATCAGGGGACACTATCATTGTGACTAGTTAGTTAGAGAGACTCTTATTGTGTTGTTTGTTGACGCTTTTGTTGGACATCTATTAGACCAGAGCTGATTTGATTGCCTAAGAAAGCCCTTTGATATGGTCGTAAAGTTGTCGATAAATGTCTTGGCTGGGACGGCAGGATTCGAACCTGCGAATGCTGGGACCAAAACCCAGTGCCTTACCACTTGGCGACGTCCCACTATTGCCAGGACAATGACGATTATAGCACGCCAGCCAGAAAAAATCCACACATCCTGATATAATATAACCTAATGAGAAAACAAATTTTTGAGACTTTAAGATTGGAAAAAATCGTTGGCGGCGGGCAAGCCATCGGGACGCTTGACGACGGCCGCAAAGCGTTCGTCTGGGGAGGACTGCCGAAAGAACTTGTAACGATTCGCGTGACAAAGAAAAAATCACACTTCGTCGAAGGAATAGTGACGGAAATTATCGAGAAAAGTCCAGAGCGAATTACGCCGAAGGATGAAAATAGCTATTTAAGCACCAGTCCTTGGCAAATAATGCCGATGTCCAGCGAGCAATCATACAAAGCGTCGCTAATCGAAGAGGCTTTTTTACTTCACAACATCACATTGCCTGAAAAAATCGAGGTATTTTCTGACGGCGTAGAATTTAATTATCGCAATAAAGTCGAGTTCAGTTGGTTCGGCGACAAAACGGACGACGACGAAAAAGAAACTTTGGACTTGGCATTTTTCAAGCGTGGCGGCAAGGGAAAAGTCGTCGTTGACGGAACCAGCTTGGCACACCCGAGCATAAATAAATTGGCAATTGAAATCCGCGACCTCTTACGAGAAAAACCGATTGTCGCACGCCAATTAAAGACGCTCCTGATTCGCTCAGATCAACAGGGAAACGCCGTCTGGCAATTGTACGTAAAAGATAAGATAGAAAACCTGATTTCCGACGATGAAGCCAAATTACTATCAGCCGCGGGCGGCGAAATAATCTATTCCGACCCCAAAAGCCCAGCCAGCAGAATCACCGAACGCTTGAACAAATTCGGCGACACGACACTGAGCGACACGATTTTAGGCGTCGCCTTCAACTACGCCTGCGAAGGATTTTTCCAAGTCAACATTCCCGTTTACGAAAAAGCCCTGAGCGATATGAAAGCGTGGATTAATTGCAATGAAAAAATGCCGACGCTCGACCTTTATTCTGGCGTTGGGACAATTGGTTTGACAATTGGCGGCGATGACGTGACGCTGGTGGAAATTAACGAACATGCCGTCGCGGAAATGCAGAGGAATATTGCCAAGCTGAATCGACCGAATGCCAAGGCGATTTTGGCGCCGAGCGAAAAATCTCTGGAATATATAACGGGCGAGCAAATTGTCATCGTTGATCCGCCGCGCGCTGGACTTCACGCGGACGTTACTAATAGACTGCTGGAAACAGAGCCGCCTCGGATTATTTATCTGAGTTGCAATCCAGTCACGCAAGCGCGAGACGTCAGCCTACTTCAGGAAAAATATGAAATCGTGCATCATCAAGGCTACAATTTCTTCCCAAGGACGCCGCACATTGAACACCTTGTGGTTTTGGATAAGAAAGCGTAATCTATAGCCATGAAGACTAGAATTATTAAATGCAAGCTACGTTTAGAGGAATTATTCCTTTTGTTATAATGTTGCGACATTAGCTCTCATAATGACATATCAAAAAATTGACCCGTCACAAAGGTAGCATTTTAAGGACATTCTTATACTTGGTTTTGGTAACTATACTGAATAGATAGACAAGTTACTACCGGACAATTCGCCGACCAGCCCAGCGAGCAATGAATAGCTGGGCTAACATCGCTACGACAATTGCGCCAGCTGCTGGCCACATTATGAACAAATTCGGCACGGTAAAGTCGAAGAAATCGCGTAGGAAACCAAAGCTAAAGCTTCCAGCCGCCACAATAATCACCGACAACAAGTAAAGCAAGCGAGCGCGCTTGGCGGATTTATCGATGGTTACGTCCAGCATAATTCCCACCAAGAATACCAAATATACGCCAAACAAAGTCGCGGTAAGCACCGTCATCGTTGCGACTTCTGCAGCGTGACCAGGGAACATAACAGAGGTAATCCAATAGGTGAACGCGACAGTCACGCCAGTAATTAAAGCAATTGGCGTAACAGCCAGCAAAGTATCATGCCAAAATCTCTTCGGATTTATTCGATGCTTCGGCGTGGGAGGAAACAGCGTCCACATGAGAGTCGGCATCGTCACCAGAAAAATATTCATAAACGTAATGTGGCGCGGCGAATACGGATAATTCATATTGATGAGAATCGTCGCAAGAAGAAGCGTCACGCCGTAAATAATTTTATGGAAGAACAGAACAGCGATGACTTCGATTGCTTGCATAATTTGATTGCCCAATTTCATTCCCATCGGAAGAGAAGTGAACGAATTGTTGAGCAATATAATGTCAGAAACTCGACGCGATGCTGGAGCGCCCGCGTACATCGCCACACCGAGGTCAGCCTTTTTCAGAGCCAGAGCGTCATTTACACCGTCGCCGACCATACCAGTGAACTTGCCAGATTGCTGGAATCGATTGATCAAGCGCTCTTTTTGGTCTGGCAAAACTCTGGCAAAAATCGTGTAAGTATCGGCAGCTTTATTAAATTCATCTTCGCTAAGCGCCGCCAAATCCTCACCTAAAATCGCCTTTTCTGGATGTTTAATTCCAGCTTCCTTAGCGATGTATTGAACTGTGCGCGGGTTATCACCAGAGATTACGCGAATAGTTACGCCTTGGCTCTGCAAAAAATCCACCGTTTCAACAACGCCATGACGCAGGGAATTGCGCAGAATAACCGCACCAATTGCCGTTCCAGAGTCATTTTTCAAGTCTTTCAATTTGGTTTTATCGTCCGAAAATTCAGCCAGCATCAACACGCGCAAACCATTGTCCGCCCAATCATTCAACTTCTTCTGAGTCTCCTCATCTACTGGCGCCAACTTCGACACAAACTCTGGCGCGCCCATCATCAAAGTCCGAATTTCACCGTCAATATTCGCCCTCACGCCAGCCATTTTACGCGCCGACGAAAACGCCATAACTTCCAAAACTTTCGTATTTTTTGGCGACGTAGCTTCCGCCAAAATTGCACGACCAGTGATATTTCCGCCGCTGGTTTCATGAGCAATTAACGCCGCAAAACTGGCAATGTCAGAGTCTCGAATAGTCATCTCACCAGAACGCCGCGACTTTTTCCAGCGTCACTTCATCGCTAGTCAAGGTACCTGTTTTATCTACAGCCAGCAAATTCAAAAGCGCCATCGCTTCAATTGCTGACAATTTTTGTGGCAAGACTTTCGCCTGAGCTAATCGCAGTGAGCCGAACGCCAAAAGCAGCGAACTCGCCAACAATAAACCTTCCGGCACAACCGTAACCGCTGCCGAAGTGATGGTTTTTAAGATGACGACGACGTTATCGCCAGAGAAATAATAGACGATAGCAATAAGTAGCGACAGAACAATTGCGCCGTAAGTCAAGAAGTAAATTGCGCGCCAAATCGCTAATTGCAGAGGCGTGAGTTCTGGTTTGTAACGCTTCAGAACTTGGCTAATCGCGCCAGCTTTCGTGTCGTCGCCAATCGCAATTACTCGCGCCGTGCCCTCACCAGCCAAAACCGTCGTCGCCGCCAACACGACATCGCCGTCCTTTTTCTCAATCGACGCAGACTCGCCAGTCAACATACTTTCATTCAGCTCCAAGCCTTTCGACTCGATAACTTTCGCGTCCGCCGGCAATTCATCGCCAGCCTGAATAAGGATTTCATCGCCAATTTTAAGCTCATCATAACCGACCTCGACAACATTTCCATCTTTTAACAATCGAGCTTTCGGTGCGCTCATCAGCTCCAATTGCCGCAAAACTCGCTTAGCCCTTAACTCCTGAATAATGCCAATCGTCGAGTTCACGACAATCACCACCGAAATAAACCACGCGTCACGATATTCACGAACATAAACCAGCGCGCCAGCCAGCAGAAAAATCACCACGACAATAGGGGAAAGCAGATTCCGCTTAATAATGTCCAAATAGTCGCGCATTAGCTTGTCCGAATCCTTCTGTAGCTGAACCTCGCGCCAACTCGCCAATTTCCGTACGCGTCAGAATCGAATTGATATATCTCGCCATTTTTCACTTCAGAAATCAAAACCAAGGCGGGATTATACGGCGCCAAAGTTTTATAAAAATGCAAATCTTCATCCGTAACGTGCTTTCTTCCAGGAAAAACTTCGCGGAATTTGCGCTTGCCGATATCTTCAAAATATCGCGGCTGACCTTTTGGCGGAAGAAATAATTCCGCACGCATACCCATTCGCGAAATTATCTTTTTAACGTCAGATAAAATCAACGGCGAAGTCGCCTCCAAATACATCATCAGCTGCTTTTTATTCGTCAAAAACACCGACGCCTTAGCCGTGCGACTAACATCAGCGTGCCACAAAATTATCGATTGAACATCAATTGGAAAACCAAATTTTTCCTTAGCAATTCGCTCCAGTGCCAGCTCGTCGTACGTCGCCTTATTCATAGATAATATTTTACCATTTTTTTATGAGGTGCGCGAGATGGCAAAGATGTGAAATCTAATAACCAAACTGCCTGGTCGATTCAACTGCTTGACGGGAAATATCCAAGTGGCTTTTACCCTTAAACGCGTCTTCTGGATGTTTTTCATTCCAAGCGTCGACATTTTCTTCAGTACAATCTTTAATGGCATGATTAACACAAAACTCAAGTCGCTTAATGCTTTGGGCATTTGCAAGATAATCGATCGAAGACTGGACTGATCTTCGATATTGTTTTTCATTCAGCCAGTAGACTTGATAACTCAGAAAAATCAACGCAATCGTCAGCACAAACATATATATATGACTAAATCTTATCTTTTTTAAGTTTTTCATTTATGACCTCCTTAAGCTGAGCTTCTACAGTCTTCGCCTAATTCTGTAAATAGCAATTTTGATATCGCGTTCTGAAGGCTGCCAACATGGTAAAATAGAACTATGGATTTCAATACTCGTTACGCTAAATTAAACGATAATCAACGACAAGCAGTCGACTACATTCACGGATCGCTTTTGGTAATTGCTGGGCCAGGAACAGGGAAAACCGAGCTTCTAAGTATGCGCACTGCCCAAATCCTGAGACAAACCGACACTTTGCCAAACAGTATTTTATGTCTAACGTTCACCGAAAGTGGCGCCACAAATATGCGCCAACGACTCCGCCAGATTATCGGTGAGGCTGGGTCTGATCTTCGATATTGTTTTTCATTCAGCCAGTAGACTTGATAACTCAAAAAAATCAACGCAATCGTCAGTACAAACATATATATATGACTAAATCTTATCTTCTTTAAGTTTTTCATTTAATCCTCCTTATGCTAAATTTACAGCCTTGGACGAATTTTGTAAATGGCAATTTTGATATCGCGTTCTGAAGTCTGCCAACATGATAAAATAAAACTATGGATTTCAATACTCGTTACGCTAAATTAAACGATAATCAACGACAAGCAGTCGACTACATTCACGGATCGCTTTTGGTAATTGCTGGGCCAGGAACGGGGAAAACCGAGCTTCTAAGTATGCGCACTGCCCAAATCCTAAAGAAGACCGACACTTTGCCGAACAGTATTTTATGTCTAACGTTTACCGAAAGTGGCGCCACAAATATGCGCCAACGACTCCGCCAGATTATCGGTGAGGATGCGTATAAAATTGCGATTCATACATTTCACAGCTTCGGCACAGAAATCATCAATCAACATCGCGAGTATTTTTTCCGTGGCGCCGACGCTCAGCCGGTTGACGAATTGACGCAATATCGAATTATCTCTGGAATACTCGAAGGACTTGATTGGCGAAATCCATTAAGCGCGAAAAACAATGGGGAATTTGTTTATATCAAAGACTTTATTCGAATGATTTCCGCGTTCAACCAATTCAATTTAATTCCATCAGAGTTATAGAGATGGTTGATGAAAATAACATTAGTAATGAAATTGCGCCAGTCTGCCAAAATGAGAAAAAAGTTGGCGACAATTTCTCTTACGATTACAATAGACGATAATTTTCGCCAATAGCTGAAAAAATTGCCAATTTAGGGCGGCCAAAATCCTGACGAAGAAAACTCAAAATTGCCAGCTTCAATCACGCCATACGCCAACGTTTTGGCGCTGAGCATTGTGCACGCCACCCAGGAAGCGATTGACGAGAACTCAACCAAGCCGCTGACTGCTTGGAAAAATAAATGGTGTGAAAAAAATGCCAATGGCGAATTTGTCCTGAAAGATTTTACCGCCGCAGAAAAATTATCTGCCGCAATTGACGTTTACGAGAAATACGTAAATATTTTATCCGAGCGCTCGTTATTTGACTACGACGACATGATTTTATCCGTTATTCAAGCCTGCGAATCTCACCCAGAACTGCGCGCAAATCTCCAAGAGCAATTCCAATTCATCATGGTTGACGAGTTCCAGGACACAAACTTGGCGCAACTTCGATTGTTGTTCAATTTGACCAGCGAGAACGACGACAATCCAAACATCATGGCGGTTGGCGACGACGACCAAGCAATCTTCAGCTTCCAAGGCGCAGACGTGGGCAACATCCAGCGCTTCCGCCAACATTATCACGATCCAAAAATCATTGTTTTGACCGACAATTATCGTTCCGCCGAAAACATTTTATCATCGGCGCGGGACGTCATCACTCAGGGCGCGGATCGATTGGAAAACACAATTGACGGGCTATCAAAACAATTGACCGCACACGCAAATAGCGAAGGCTCAAAAGTCGAAATCCAAGAATTCTCATCTGTTAGCGAAGAGCGAGCGGGAATTGCCAAACAAATTGCCGAGCTGATAAAAAATGGCGAGAAACCAGAAAACATCACGATTATTGCGCGCCACCATAAAGAACTCATTGAAATTCTTCCGCATCTTTATAAGGAAAATCTTTTTGTCAATTACGAGCGTCACGACGATATTTTGGAGCAAGATATAATTCAGATTCTGGACAAATTAGCGCGAACTGTCGTGGCGATTAGCCAGAATAATTTGGACGTTGCCAATAGTTTATTGCCGGAAATTACGGCTCATCCAGCGTTTGGATTTTCTGCACTGGACATCTGGAAATTGAGTCTTCAAGCTTACAAAAATCGGCAATTGTGGCTGGAAAGTATGCTGGCGAATAGCGTATTTAAGGAATTTGCGGAGTGGCTTTTGGAGCGCGCTAAGGACGTGCCGAATTTGCCATTGGAAGAGCAATTGGACAATTTGTTAGGTTTGACCAATGATGATAAAGCGGCGATCTTCCAGCTAATTCTCTCGCCAATTTCTATTTCTCGCCAGAAAAGCTAGATAAAAACCCAGAAGCATATCTGACAATTCTGGAAAGTTTGCGCACTTTGCGCCAAAAACTTCGCGATCGAATCACCGATAAAAACCCAACTCTGGAAGATTTTTTGGAGTTTATTGACCTGCATATTTCAACAAAAACCCGCTTAACACAAATTCGCACGCACGCAAGTTCACTCAGCGGCGCCATAAATTTGATGACCGCTCATAAATCCAAAGGTCTGGAATTTCCGCACGTTTTTGTGATTGGGGCAATTGACAGCGCTTGGGGTGAAAAAGTTCGTACACGCAGTCGAGCTATTCCGATATCCCGCAAACCTCCAACTTCAGCCAGCGGGCGCCACTTACGACGAGCGACTTCGGCTGTTTTTCGTGGCGATGACTCGCGCCAAAACCACATTGACCATGACTTATTCTCAAACCAACGATTCTGGCAGCGACACGATAATCGCCAGTTTCTTGACGAATTGCACGCCAACCATCATTCCGACCAGCGATGATCCAGCTGAACAAATTGAACTCGCTGAAACCGATTGGACGACGCGACTAACTTCGCCGATTGTTCCGGAATTAAAGGATTTATTGACGCCAGCGCTTGAAACATACAAGCTTTCCGCGACGCATTTGAATAATTTCCTCGACGTTTCACGTGGCGGGCCGCAAAATTTCTTATTGAACAATTTGCTGCATTTTCCATCCGCCAAAAATTCCGCCGCAGCTTACGGAACCGCGATTCACAGCAGCCTTCAGCAAGCACATTGCTCATTCAGCGCCGATCATCAATTGCCAAGCACCGAACAAATCCTCCAATTTTTCCAAAAATCCCTCGAGAGCCAACATTTGCCAGCGGACGATTTTCAATTGTATTTGGATAAAGGGAAGTCGGCTTTGACTGCGTTCTTAAACGCCAAATCTTCAGATTTTCACGACACGGACTTGGCGGAATTGGACTTTTCAAACCAAGGCGTAATTATCGATAACGCCAGATTGACCGGTAAACTTGACGTTGTCGACATCGACAAGCAAAATAAAACCATCTTCGTAACGGATTATAAAACTGGCAAGCCGGCGCATTCCTGGAAAGGTTCGGCCGATTACGAGAAAATCAAACTTCATAAATATCGTCAGCAATTGATGTTCTATCAGCTGCTGGTCGAGCATTCACGCGATTATGGCAATTTCACGTTTACTGGCGGGCGATTACAATTTGTCGAGCCAGACATGAAGACCGGCGATATTCTTAGCTTGGAAGACACATTCTCCAGAGAAGAATTGTCTGAATTTACGCAACTGATTGAGATTATTTGGCGAAAAATCACCACGTTAGATCTGCCGGATATTTCTGGCTATTCGGCGGATTATAAGGGAATGTTGCAATTCGAAAAAGACCTGCTGGCGGGCGAAATATAAAAATTATTCTAGTATATTGTTGCATTTTTTTATAATTAGTGTTATTATAATAAACGCTTTATTGGTGGAGCTGACTTTTCGAAGTTATGCTCTCGAGGAGCATAATTAGAGGTCAGCTCTTTTCTTTAGGAAAGAGGTGAGATGGTGTTCATGTCCTGTGGGACCGTGTAGCCCCATTGGTCTGTATACTGTAGGGTAGACCTGCAGCAAGTGTGTCAGCGTTTTGTACGTGGACCTTTCGAAGCTTGGGTCTCTGGGCATTCCGTTGTGCGAGCTGCGGCGGTTGGGGTCAGGTGTGCCTCCTGTGTGCGATTCCCGAACGCCTGTTTAGTCCTTTCTCTTGATGGTCGGGGTTTGTGCGACCCCGAAAACACTGATCTCCGAGGTCAGTAAAGGGCGTCCGTCCGCCCCTGACGTGATTCAGCCAGCCGGTAGTCCGGAAAAGAATCACAGGACGCATAGCTCTTAAATGGTAGAGCGCCCGCCGTGTCGACAACGATGTCGGCGCAGTGGGAGGTTGCGGGTTCGAGTCCCGCTGTGTCCACTGGGAAGTAAGACAAAGGCGTTTTGCTTCCCTCCCAGTTTTGGGTTCGCGAGATTCATTTGTGGTAGATTCGTTTTCTCAGCGTTGAGATTAGTAATTACTCCGAGCAGAACCGCTTGAGCCCGACCCACCCCCTTATTCTCGATGACGAGAGTGGGGTTTTCTCCTTTTTGTGATAAAATAACAGAGATGACATCGTTTTGGAATGATTTACCGCAGCCATTTTTCATATTGGCACCAATGGAAGCCGTCACCGACGTCGTGTTTCGTCATGTCGTGAAACAGGCTGGCGCGCCAGATATATTTTTCACTGAGTTCGCAAATGCTACCGGCTGGGTTCACGCTGGCGACAAAAGCCATAGCTGGGCGATTAATTAAACCTGACGATGAGCAGCCGCTGATTGCGCAAATCTGGGGTGGCGAGCCAGGTTATATGGAAGCTTTCGCTACAGCGACTGCGCGGAACTTGGTTTTAACGGAATTGATATCAATATGGGTTGTCCCGCCAAGTCTGCCATTAAAAGCGGTGGCGCGGCTCTGATTCGTCGACCTGACATAGCGATAGCTGCAATTGACGCTGCCAAAAAATCTGGATTGCCAGTTAGCGTAAAAACTCGGCTGGGCTATACTTACGTCGACGAGTGGCGCGAGTGGCTGACGGCAATTCTCCAGCAAGACATTGTGAATTTGACAATTCATCTGCGTACAAAAAAAGAGATGAGCAAAGTTGCGGCGCATTATGAATTGATTGACGAGATTATTAAGCTGCGCGATGAAATTGCCCCACAAACGCTCCTGACTATCAACGGCGACATTCGCGACCGAGAGCATGGGCTGGAAATTGCCAGAAAACATCCTGGCGTAAATGGAATTATGATTGGGCGGGGAGTTTTCAGTGATCCGTTCTGTTTTCGAGCATCTCGAGCGGTATCTCAGAAAAAATCTGGGCTGGCTTTAGCGGGTCCCGGATTACGCTCCTGACTATCAACGGCGATATTCGCGACCGAGAGCATGGGCTGGAAATTGCCAGAAAACATCCTGGCGTGAATGGAATTATGATCGGGCGGGGAGTTTTCAGTGATCCGTTTTGCTTCCGTAAATCGAAAACTGACGCAGATAATCATAAGGAAGAACTGTTGGCGCTCCTTAATTATCACTTGGATTTGTTCGATTCTTACCAGCCGATTTTAGGGCGACCTTTTGAAACTCTAAAACGTTTTTTCAAGATTTATATTCGCGACTTTGACGGCGCAAAGGAACTTCGGGAGAAATTGATGCACACCACGGATACAGACGAGGTTCGCCAACTGCTTGAAAAAGTATAGTTATTATGATATAATTACGAGATGGAAAAGTTTTCGGTATCTACCATAAATCCAGACATCACAGAGTTATCTAGTATTTTGTATCGGGTTAATACTTTACCTTTGTTTCATATAGCTCTATGTTCGCATTAACTCCAGATTCAAGGATAGTATCTCTTGCTATGACCGTGACCACAAAGGATAAATGACGTTTATTGAACAGGATGTGGAATCCTAATATTGCCAAAAGGCGACCAGTTAGAGGTCGATTTCTCTTCCGATCCTTACTTTGATCCTTATGGGCTAGATAAGATAAGAAAGAGATCACAAGAGGTAACAAAACTTAATTCAGAACAATCTCGAGTGCGCGTCATTAAAGCACTAGGAGTGTTGGGTTCTAGTATTGTTGTTTGGAGTCCCGCACCTGACACTGCAAGTTATTATGATAAATTTGGCATCACAAGTGACAGAAAAGCAGAAGACGAAAAAGCAGAAGAATATCTCAGCGGACTGGTAGAAATAACCGAAATTTTGGGCGCTTACGGATTAATATGTACAACATTTGATCCTAGAGGTCTATGTAGCACTTGAGGGCGCAGTATTAAGTTTATTATTCTTAGATGGGTTCGAAGTCTGGTGTGACTGATGGCGATTGTCTACCACGAAATACAGCCTATGATCCAAGTCTACAATTTAGGATAATCGACACGACAACAGCAAGAGAGTCTACAGATCCTGATGATTATCTTGACGACATACAAAGCATATATGGCTAGTGTCTCGTTGCTTTACTTGTTACGAATAATTCTCTGTAAAATCAAGTGTATAGGATTTCCTTGATCTTCTACGCGAGATTAAGAGACTACCATCCGAAATACGAAATACTGTGGTTGTAATGGCGGTCGGCTAATTATTGCTCTCGATAAAGCTTAGCGTCGTCGCTTACGCCTATGAAGATCGGCAACCTTCAATCGCACCATATGACGGTCGATAAGCTGCTTGGCTTTCTCACGCTCAACTTGATCGCCAGCTTCATCACGCGCCTTAATAGCACGCTCCAGAGCCTTCTGAGTTTCCGCCTCGATGATGTCATCGCCGTGATCAGCTTCATCAACCAGAATTTGCACCGACGAATAGTCAATTTTTACCACGCCACCAGAGATTGCGAAATATTCCAGCTGATTATCGGGAATCTTCTTTATGTCGACGCACGGTAATCACGCCGTCCCGTGCAATCGTCACTAGCGGCTCGTGGCTTGGGAAAACGGAAATTTCGGCTGTCAGTAGTTGGAATTGACACCGAATAAACTTCTTCGTCAACCTTCGTACCGACAAGTGTGACTAATGACAATTTCATGACTATTTAGCTTTCTTTTCAGAATGTTTTTTAGCCTCGGCAGACTTCAGCTTCAGCGTCGCGAGCGACTTGGTCAGCCAGCGTACCCTGAACCATGTAGAACCAGTTTTCAGGCTTATCATCGTATTTACCAGCTAAAATGTCGGAAGCGTCGCGAATGGTGTCTTCCAATTTAACGTAAACACCTGGATTTTGAGTAAATTTCTCAGCCACGTGGAATGGCTGTGCTAGGAATCGTCTGAATACGACGAGCGCGAGCAACAATCTGCTTCTGATCGTCCGACCAGTTCTTCCATACCCAAAATAGCGATGATGTCCTGAAGCTCTTTGTATTGCTGCAAAATTCGCTGAACCTCGCGCGCCACGCGTTAATGCTCTTCGCCGACAATTTCTGGATCAAGCGAGTTTGAGCTGGGGTCCAGAACGTCAACCGCTGGATAAATACCGATTTCCGTCAATGCACGGTTCATCACAATTGTAGCGTCAAGGTGGGCAAAAGGTCGTCGCAGGAGCTGGGTCGGTCAAGTCGTCAGCTGGCACATAGACAGCCTGAACAGAGAAGTAATCGAGCCCTTCTTCGTTGAGGTAATTCGCTCTTGCAAAGCTCACCCATTTCTTGCTGGAGGTTTGGTTGATAACCAACCGCACTTGGCAAACGACCAAGCAATGCTGACACCTCAGCGCCAGCCTGAGTATAACGATAAATATTGTCGATAAATAGCAAGACATCTTTACCTTCGTCGCGGAAAGCTTCGGCCATCGCCAGACCCGACAATGCCACTCGCCAAACGTGCTTCCAGGTGGCTCGTTCATTTGCCCAAAGACTAGCGAAGTCTTATCCAAAACGCCAGCTTCTTCCATTTCATAGTAAAGGTCGTTACCTTCACGCGTTCGCTCACCAACTCCAGCAAAAACAGAGTTTCCAGAGTGGAACTTAGCTATGTTGTTGATCAACTCGGTGATCAGGAACCGTTTTACCGACACCTGCACCGGCGAACAGGCCAGCTTTTCCACTCTTATCAAGTGGCGCGGATCGAAGTCGACAATCCTTAATTCCAGTTTCCAACATCTCAGTCTTATTTGACTGCTCGGTCAGCTCTGGAGCAGGGCGGTGAATTGGTGCCAGTTTTTCCCTTTGGTTGTGGTTTTCTCGTCAATCGCTTCACCGGACCACGTTGAACATTCGTTCTTGAGTTTCGGCGCCGACTGGCACGGAAATTGGCGCGCCGGTCGCCACCACTTCTGCGCCGCGAGTCAATCCATCCGTCGAAGACAGGGCAATTGCTCGAACAGTGTGCTCGTCCAAGTGCTGAGCAACCTCCAGCACCAAATTCTCATTGCCGTTTTTAACGTGCAACGCGTCGTAAATCGCTGGAAGTTCAACGTCTCGTGGAAACTCCACGTCAACGACCACGCCAACGATCTGAATAATTTTACCTAAATCTTTTGCCATCTTTTTCTCCTTTATCATTGTTCCATCGCCTCCACGCCACCAGAAATTTCAGCAAGTTCCTGAGTAATCGCCCCTTGACGAGCTTTATTCATAGCTAGCGTCAAATCATCAACCAAATCGCTGGCATTATCCGTAGCATTCTTCATCGCCATCATACGCATAGAATGTTCACTGGCGCGAGCGTCAAGCAGCGCCTGCAACAGTCGCGCACCAACCAAACGATACGCCACCGCATCCAAAACTTCTGGAATGCTCGGCTCATATTTGGCGTCAGAAATCGTGTTAGAAACTTCACTCGGATCAACCAAGATTTTCGTTCCTGCTGGCAATAATCTGTCCAATTCTGCAGTCTGAACCATGCTATTGACAAAACGCGTATAAACAAGCGTAACTGCGTCAACTTCGCCATTTTCAAACATATTTACTGCCGTATTCAAAATCGTGTGAAACGTCAATCCAGACGGCTGATCTGGCAAATCTTCATACGTACCGATGATTTTCGTATCTTTAAAGACGCGTTGCGAATTGCGAAGCTCGGCGACCGATAGTTAAGGTCAAGTTCTCAATTCCGCGCTCGTCATCACGCTTTAATAGCTCCAAATACTTCTTCAAAACGTTGGTGTTGTATGCGCCAGCCAAACCCTTGTCGCTGGCCACCACGATAATCAATCGCTTATTTATCTTTCGCCTAACGAACAGCGGGTGATTGTCGGTTGCGCCTTGGCTCGCCAAATAAGACAGCAATTCTTCCGCCGCCATCGTGTACGGCGCAGAAGCTTTGTCCGCCTCTTGAGCGCGACGCATTTTACTAGCCGCCACCAATTGCATAGCCTTGGTGATCTGCTTAGTCGAGTCCACCGAACGAATGCGATTTTTCAGCGCGCGAGTGCTCGGCATGAATTACTCCTCAAATCCTTTCGCTATTTCTTTCGTAGCTTCGTCAATCAATTTCAATTGCTCATCCGAAGGCTTGTCGCCCTTGTTTAGCTCACGCATAGCATCTTTAGAATTTTTCCAGAGATAAGTCAATAGGGCAGACTGCGCGTCCTTAATCTTAGAAACTGGAACATCGTCAAACATACCGCCAGTCACCGCGTGAATGCTGACAAATTGCTCCCAAACGCTCATTGGTTGATATTGTGGCTGCTTCAGAAGTTCAGTGAGTCGCTGACCGCGGTCAATTTGAGCCTTTGTCGCGTCGTCAAGATCTGAGCCGAATTGAGCAAATGATGCCAATTCGCGGAACTGAGAAAGACCAAGCTTCAAGTTTCCGCCGACAGATTTAACGGCTTTCGTCTGAGCTGCGCCACCAACACGAGAAACTGATAGACCGGCTGAGATGGCTGGGCGAATGCCTTGATAGAACAAGTCGGTTTCCAGGAAAATCTGACCGTCGGTAATAGAAATCACGTTGGTTGGAATGTAAGCGGAAATGTCGCCAGCCTGCGTTTCGATGATTGGCAGAGCCGTCAAGCTTCCCGCGCCAAGTTCATCTGACAATTTAGCCGAACGCTCCAATAAGCGTGAGTGCAAATAGAAGACGTCACCTGGGTAAGCTTCGCGTCCTGGTGGACGGCGCAACAATAGCGACATCTGTCGATAAGCCACCGCGTGCTTTGTCAACTCGTCATAAATCATCAATGCGTGACCGCCGTTATCGCGGAAATATTCACCCATGGCGCAGTACTCCAGCGTAAGGCGTTAAGTAAAGCAGGGAGGCCGCGTCGAGTCGGGCTGGTTGCGACGATAATCGTCTGATCCATCACGCCTTCTTCTTTCAGTCGGTCGACCAATCTGGCAATCTTCGACAACTTCTGACCAATCGCCACATAAACGTTCACCACGCCAGTTTTTTGACGAGCCTGGTTAATCATCGTATCGATAGCAATTGCCGTCTTACCAGTTTGACGGTCACCAATGATAAGCTCACGCTGACCACGACCGATCGGGAACATCGCGTCAATCGACATAATACCGGTCATCAGAGGTTCGTGAACTGATTTACGACCCATCACGCCAATGGCAGGACGCTCAATTAAACCACGTTTCTTCGTTTTAATCGCTGGACCGTCGTCAAGAGGTCGACCTAGCGGGTCAACCACTCGCCCCAATAATTCTTCGCCGACAGGAACGTCTAGCACCGAACCCTTGCGGCGAACGCTGGCGCCAGCCTTAACCTTATCTTCACCGCCAAGAATCACCGCACCAATTTCATCTTCCATCAAGTTCAGGGCAAACGCTTCAACCGTTCCGCCGTCAGTTTCAATTTCCAGCACTTCGCTATAGCCAGCGCTACTTAAGCCATGCACCCAAGCCACGCCGTCACCAACGCGAATAACCACGCCAGCATCTTCCAAACCTTCTGTCGCCTCCAGCTGCGCGATTTTTTCCCGCAGGCTTTTGGCTAATTCTGTCACATCAATCTTGCTCATTTTTCCTCCTAGATTTTCTTCGCCCGCAAGTCGTTTAACTTCTTCGAAACCGTTGCGTCCAGTGTTGCGGTCGGCGTTTGTAGCTTAAATCCGCCAATCAACGTCGGGTCAATTGATTCTCTTAGCGACACTTTTGGCTTGCTATTTTTATCGCTCGCCGCAGTCGCCAGAAATTGCTCTATTTTACGCCTTGTATTGTCATCAAGCGCTCTCGCACTCTCGACCGACGCTACAATTTCACCACTCTCAGCCAACTCAGCCTCAATATCTCGCACCAACAAATCAACTTCACGTTCGTGCTTTTCGTAAATCAAAAGACCAGCAATTTCTTCCAACACCGCGTCATTGCCAGCTAAAATTTGTTCAGCTGCGTACTTTGCCAACTTTCTCCTGGACACTAATCTCATCTATTCAGCCTCCTCCAAGCGCTTCCGAAATCAGCTTTGTATCTTTCTTCGCATCAATTTTCTCGCCCAAAACCTTGCCAGTCGCTTCAGCCACCAACTCTAATGTCGAATTGTGCAGGTCTTTCTTTGCGTTTTCAATTTCTTGAGCAATCGTATTATGCGCTTCTTTAATCAAAGCTTCAGATTTGGCAGTCGCTTTTTTAGCCGCTTCTTCCAGCAACTTCGGTCGCTTCTTCTCGAGCAGACGCCACGATGTCGCTGGCTTGCGCTCGTGCTTTTCGCATCATTTCGGCGGTCATTTCTTCGGCTCGGTCGGCGTTTTCCTTGGCAGATTTTGCCGCCGCGTCAGCCGCTTTCAGGTCTTTTTCTCGCTTGACGAGCATTTCCATCATTGGTGGATGGATGAAACTTGCGAAAGAACAAATAGCAAGATTAAAAATGCTACCGTCTGAAACGCCAACAGCGCCCAATCAATACCTAGCGAATCAAACAAACCAGCTTTTTCCGATGCGCCAAGAATTGGCAAATTGTGTGTTAATATTTTCTCCACAATTTACTCCCGAAAACTACATAACTTTGCCGACGATTGCTGCGACGAAACCGATAATAGCAATAGCGTCGATGAATGAAATACCCAAGATCATCATTGTGCGTAGGTCGTTGATTTTTTCTGGGTTACGACCAGCGGCGTTCATAGCTGCTGCGCCAACGATTGCAGCGCCGATTGCTGCAAATGCTGCTGGGATTGCGTAGGTAAGTGTGAATGCTAATGCTTCCATGGTTAATATTCTCCTTTTAATTAATTATTACCTAATTTAATCACTCTCTGATGTCGCTAATTTATTAGTTTCAACAGAGGAGTGAACTTCATCAATTGGCTCGTGCGAATCATGGTGAGCCAGCCCCAGGGAAATAAACACAGTTGATAACATAAAGAAAATATATGCCTGAATACCGCCGATAAACAACTCAAAGAAATAGAACGGCTGCAGAGCTACGGGCGACAAAAACTTCGTCATATAAGCGATAATTGCCAAGAGAATTTCGCCAGCCAAAACGTTACCAAACAGACGGAAACTTAGTCCCAGCATTCGCGAAAACTCAGCCACCAACTCCAAAATGCCAACAAATGACATAATTGGATCACGTAGCGGGTTAACGAAATATCGCCCCAAATTGCCCTTAAAACCCAAATACTTAAACGCGTAAACCTGAGCCGCGACAATCGTTACAATTGCCAGACCGAAAGTCATATTAAGATCCGCCACGCCACCGCGGAATAGAGGAGTGTGATGCTCGCCAATTGTAATTGGACCAACAATCGGCAAAAGCCCCAGCCAGTACTGCGCGACGATAAAGAAAAACAACGTAATACAGAGCGGAGCAACTTTACGCGCCCATTTTTGGTCTGGAATAACTTGGCAAACTGTATTATAAAGTCCGTCGAACGTCCACTGAATTAGCCTTGTGATAAAATTATGCTTCTTTTTACCTAAAACCGCCGCACGAGTACGGAACATTGCCCACACCAGCACGATCAATCCCAAGAATCCCATCAAGTGCGAATTCGTAATAGATACGCCAGCGACATTGAAAACTTCGTCAACCTTTACTGAAATATGCGGACCAGCGCTTGCCATATAATCGATCATTTCTTCAACTCCTGCTGTTTAATTTTAGCAATTTGCAAAGCTACGAGAATCACTGAGATAATCGCGCCAGAAATAATTCCAGCAAGTAACCATCTCATCTTCATTCCGCTGACATTATCCAGCCACAATCCCAACAAAGTTAAGCCAATTGTTGGCAAAAACATTCGCCACATTGTACCAATCATCGTCCTTGCCAAAATCATCATCGCACCAGAATCGCCTGTATCATTAGCCGAAATGTCAGTTTCTTTTACCATTACTTTCCACTATATCAATCTGTTATACTATTTTGCAAGATGCCACGACGAAATTATTCAAAAAATAGTCAAAAAACCCAAAAAACATCATTGATGTCAATTTCAGGGTTGGCTAATTGCCAGAAAAAACGTCGCTTCTCAACAGAGATAAAAGCGCGCCAAGCAGCAGAAATCCAAGAATTAGCAAACCCGAATTTGTCGATTGATATATATCACTGCGAATGGTGCAAAAATTGGCATTTGACGTCGAAGAATTCTAAATAGACGTAACCGTTATGTTATAATTGGAAGTGTTATTAAATAGGGGAATATATGAGCGAAGACACAACGAACAACCATCAAGACACAAAAGTTGTCGTGTACAACACTAGCTGGTGTGCGTTTTGCCACACGGAAATGGAATGGCTGAAGAAGCTGGGAATTGATTTTGTTTCCAAAGATATCGAGGCTGATCCTGGCGCAAAAGAGGAATTGCTAAATAAAAATGGCGGCAATTTCCAAGGCGTGCCAGTAACGGATATTAACGGGGAATTAGTGCTTGGTTTTGATCGACCAAAACTACAAGATTTGCTACGAAAAAACGGCTTACTATCCGACTAATTTTCTTTAAAACGATTCAAGATTTTCCGTCAAATTCTGGCGGAAAATTTTTATTCTGCGCCAATTTGCACAACTTTTCCGCCAAGTTTTTCGCGGAAATAATTATCGTGGCTGACGTAAAGAATCGCGCCGGAATACTTGGCCAACGCCGTTTCCAGCTCTTCGATGCTCGGCAAATCCCAGATGGTTCGTCGGCTCGTCCAGAACTAGCAGTTGCGGGTCGTTCGCCAGCATAGCAATAATCTGAAAGCGAGCTTTTTGACCGCCAGACAAGCGAGCCAGCGGCGTCATTCGATCAGCGTCCGTGAACAAATAGTCTGCCAAAAGTTGCCGAATTTTCGTATCAGAAATCGACAAATCGCGACTCATATACAATTTTTCAATCGCTTTTTCTAGCGGATCAGACAAATATCGCTCGTCAATTTCTTGCTCATAAACACCAATTCGAACCTGCGGATCAAGGAAAATATCGCCAGAATAAAGAATAGGACCGCCAGGTGCGACACCTTCTACGCCAGAGACTGTGGAACGTTCGCGAGTAGCGGACGTTTCAGCCGAACGCTTGCGAAAAATCTCCGGTGGAGATTTGAGCGAAGAGTGTGCTCTGGCGGAGGACTGCGGAGCGCTTGCCGCGGTTCGACTTCCAGCCGTCTCCTCCAAGTCGAATGCGTCCGGCAACACCGTCCGCGAAACCATCGACTTGCCAGAGAGACTGGAGTCCGAACCTCGCCGCTGCCCCAACATCATCCGAATCAGCGTCGTCTTGCCGGCGCCATTGCGGCCTTTCATTTCCATCGCTTCACCTTCACGCAAATCGATATTCCACGTCCCTCCAAATAATATCCTTTCACCAATGCCAACTGCCGCATTTTCCGCCCGCACCAGCACGTGCTGACTGCGACTGGCTGCGTCTTTCATCGTCAGGCGAATATTGCGCGCCTTGAATTTTCCGTAGCGCTCGGCGGATTTATAATCCAGTTGCCCAGCGGATTCCTTGTCAATCCAAAACGTCGGCTTTTCCATTTCTGACAATTCCTCCAGCTCCGCTCGCGCCTCATTCTCCAAGCGCTTAAATTTCTGAATCGTGCCAGGATTTCGCGACTTTTCCTTAAGTCTTTGATAGTCCAAAACTTTTTGTTTCAGGTTAACAATTCGCTTCTCAATCTGCTCAAAATTGTTCATTCCAGCTGTCGTCGCTTGCGCGTTCTGCTTCAAATACGCGTCGTAATTTCCGCGGTAACTCACGGCTTGACCGTCCTTAATCTCAACTATTCGATCAACTTGCCCAAGTACATCGCGATCATGCGTAATTATCAACATCGCTTGATGTGGCTGTGAATTCATCCAATCAATAAACTGCTGTTTCGCAACGTAATCCATGTGGTTGGTCGGCTCGTCAATTAGCGCCAAATGCGCCTCTGAGTGCATAATTTTAACAATTTCCACCAGCCTTTTTTGACCGCCAGACAGGGAAGAAATCCGCCGATTGTAATAACCTTCTAATTGAAAATTACTCAGCTCTCGCTCAATTTTTTCTTCAATTTGATAAAATCCTTTTTGATCAAATCGCTCCAGAGCTTGCGTATATTCCTCAATTTTTCGCATATTATCGCCCATAGTCAGCGGATATTCATCGATGATTTTCTTTAATCTTAGGAATATTCTGGAAGTCCAGTTAAGAATGTACGGACATGACCGTTTGCTCGCCCAAGCCGTGATGTTCTTGAGCGGTAGTCGCAACCGTAATGCCACGGCGAAAAACAACTTCTCCCGTATAATCGTTATCTGTGCCCGCCAATATTCCAAAAAGTGTCGACTTACCAACGCCGTTACGACCAACCACGCCGACTTTCTCGCCATCGTCCACACTAAACTTGACGTCTTTCATTAACGTCTTATCTCCAAAACTTTTTTCAGTAATGTGAATGTCGTCTATCATCCGACTTATTATAGCAAAGGTGGGGGGAGAAGTATTAGATACTTGCAGATAAGGCTATTCCGCCCAAACTCTGATACTCATAGTTTTCTGCGGACTTAAGTTTCTCTAATAAGCTATCCACTTCATCGCTACCCAGCAACCCCTCTTGGCCCTTAATCATATCCGATAATAAACCGCTGGCATGCCTTACAGTCATATCATTAAGCGCTCGACGAAGATTTCTAATTTCACCATCAATAATCTGCGACGGCGGCTCCTGCAAGGTAAATAGCGGCTCGTCTGACACCGGCACCATCACACCTTTCATTCTCTCAAGCTCATTCCTAATGAGAACCCTAGACTCCAAAATACTTCTGTTCTTTCCTGTACTCCGATTGCCACTAACTATTTCAATACACAGCCTATCCAAGAAGACTTCAGTAGCCAACTCAATTTGTCTTTTGGATTCTTCGTTTATCGCCGAATCATCAAACCCAGAAAAGCCCATTTTATAAGCAAAAAAGTCCAGCATAATAGGGACGCCAGCACCCATCTCGACCCCCACGGAATACTTAATTGCACCGCCTAAAATGAAATTCCGAATTCTTGATGGCAGATTAGCGTAATGTAAAGCATCACGTAGTGTGCCTCTTGTAATATTAATGTTTTGACTGGACTGGCTATTGAGGAATTCTTTTTTATTACTCCAACTACCATTCTCCAAACCCCAAACGTACAACTCCACGATAGCCATAGCTTCACGCTCTTTCGGAGGTGCACTATGTAGATTATCAGCCCGCTGAACTGAGACAATATCCATGACTGAACCCATTTTTACTACCTTAACCGGCATTTCAATATCAGCAGGAAGCGCACCTTCGTTGATTAGCTCCTCGACAGCCGCGCATCTGGTGTGTCCAGCTACCATAAGATAGTAATTGCCATCTAGGCGCAGCCTGTCAGCAAAGTCATCGAAATTCGCATCACCACCCCACGTACGATTTGTAAAGCCGATATACTCCTCCAGTAAAGCAGGAGTAACGCTAGCTACAATTGGTGGATAGAGCAGCCCTTCCTGCAGGATACTGTCCTTCAGGGCGGTCGTTACTCTATTTCTGTCGCCACGAATCTGAGATAGCTGTACAATTTCACCAAGAGGAACTTGATCTTGCTCGCCATTAAGTAATAAGCCTTCGCGGCCAGACATTTTTTCTCCACGCATTCATCCAGTATGACAAAAATGACACACTCTTTTCAAGGGTTATATATTGTATTTTTAACATGCTTATGGCATAATATAAATTTCTATCTCTACAGGTCATTAAACCTGGTATAATATAATCCATGTCAAAGCCAAAAGCTAAAAAACCAGCCACACAGAATATTGTCAATCGTCGCGCACGGTTTGATTATGAACTTGGCGAAGAAATTGTAGCTGGCTTAGTTTTAACTGGAATGGAAGTGCGAGCCGCCAGAGAAGGACACGTCCAGCTTAAAGGCTCATTTGTTAGTTTAAGAAATGGCGAATTGTGGCTAAATAACGCTAGCTTTTCACTGCGATTAAACGTTCGCGGAGAAGCAAATAGTCGCTCAGTCGACACTTCGGCGCGGAAATTGCTAGTCAGCAAAAAACAGCTAGCCAACTTCACCGAAGCAAAAAAACAGGGAATGACAATCGTCCCGACCAAATTGTTGACCAATGGAAAGTTTATTAAAGTTGTAATCGCGCTCGGAAAAGGTAAGAAAAATTACGACAAGCGCCAAACCATCAAACGCCGCGACCAAGACCGAGAAACCAAGCGACTTATCTCTAATAGATAACCGTACCGATTACAAACTCAGCCTGAGATTTATTGATTTTCGCGCGTTTCAATTAGCTTTTGCGTAGAGCTTTTCAAGTTTCTTCACTTGACTTCGCTCCGTAAACTTGTTGGCTAATTTTTTACTTTCAGCACTAAATTCTGCTTGTTTTTTCGGACTTTTTAGAATTGCAATTACTTTTTCCGCTACGCTTTCTGGATTATTTTCTGCAAAATAGCCATTGACTCCGTCTTTCACTACCTCTGAAACTTCCTTGTCAATAATAACAATCGGCTTTCCGGCGTGAGCGGCTTCATGAAGAACCCAGCCTTGCGTATCTTTAAGCGAAGGAAAGGTAAACACGTTCATCACTTTATACGCCACACCCAAATCTTCTCGTGGCGTAGGGGCCAGTAAATATAATCCTATCCGCAAAATCCGTCTCGGCTGCCATTTTTTCCAAAGTTTTTCGATATTCAAAATCGCCAACAAACAATAGCTTCGATTTCGGACGAGCTTTGGCAATAAACTCGCTAAACGCCTGAATCAAAATTGGCAAATTCTTTTCCTCACCCAAACGTCCCACAAATCCAAACACTTCATCTTTTTCATCAAGATTCCATTGTTCGCGAAATTCTGCGACTCGTTTCGCGTTTGGCTGGCGGAAGAGCATTCACGCCGTTTGGCATTAAAAGTAACATCGTACGTGTAATCTTCGGTCTGCCAAGATTCCAATTGATCGCGGCTTTTGCGCGACAGGGCAATCACCGCATCCGCCTTGCTGTATAAAATAGTAATGACGCGCTCAATAATATCTTTATTCCATTTCGTTACGCCATTACGCGGACGATATAATTTGGCAACTTCCAGCAAATCCTGTCCATTCAATTTCACCGACAATGGAAAAACCACTCCCGCCAACGCCAAAACTCCCGGCAAAACCGCAGGATAATGATCGACGAATTCGTATAAATCCGTACAATGCTGGATAATCAAAGGAATATTATTTTTCTTCGCTGCCTTCACGCCCAATAGACCAATTTGCGACGGCGTAAAAATATGAACAACGTCAGCAGATTCATATTCGCAATTTGACGCTGCACTACAGGAGGGAAGAACACCGACGTGTCGTAATCATCAAAGAATGCGCCCGTAATTGAGCGGAAACGAATTATTCGACTATTCTCATCTTCGTGAAGAAGTTCGGCTTGCTTGGACGGACTAATAGACTTTGCTGGGCAAAAAACATAAACCTCATGTCCCAAAGCTTCCAGCTCGCGCTTTAATGATTCAACAACGTAAACGATACCGTTAATGGACGGTCTGTAGCTGTCCGTAAAAAGTCCTATCCTCATAATGTAGCCTCATTATACCATTTATATCAGCGATCGATAAAATTCGACCAATCGCTCGGCGCCCGCGCTACTGTCAAAACGTTTGGCAATTTTCTCAGCACCAAGTTGCGCTTTCTTATAGGCTTTCTTATCTTTGCGCAATTTACTGAATCAATTCTAAGAATTCATCGTCCGTTTTTGCCATAACAGCGTCGCCCTTAAATGTGTCGTTGTACTGCGGAATGTCGCGTAGAATGATCGGCAAGCCAGCGCCAGCCGCCTCCAAGACGCACATAGGATGATTTTCCTGCATAGCTGGCAAAACAAAAACGTCGGCAGCGACATAATAGTCACGAACATTCTCCAAAGGTATCACGCCAGTTACAGTGAGATTATTCGGCGCATTTTTTATCATATTTTTGCATGGCGTTATAATCTGCGCCCAAATTCTTAAACGGAATTCCTCCCACCCAGAAAAACTTTACATCTGGCATTTCTTTGGCTGCTTTTATTAAAATATCGAGGCGTTTTCGCGGCTGGACTTGACCATTTCCCATAACCACAAAATCATCATCCTTCAAGCCAAGTTTCTTCCGAGCCGACTTTTTTTCCGCAGCAGTATGTTTATATCTCGACATGTTTATTGTATTGTAAAGCACTTTGGTTTTTGGCACGTTCATGTCATTTATCAGTTCATCGGCGACCATGCCAGAGCAGGCCAAAACCAAATCTGCTTTTTTGTAAAAGAATTTTAGCCACGTTTTACCTAAAGGCTTCCAATATTTTGCACCTTTAATTGAGCCGATAAAACTATCTGGCACAATGTGAGCTGAAACTACTTTTTTGCCGCCTTTTTTTATCAAGTGTCGAAACGAATACAGCCCCATGGTTTGGATATGAATAATGTCAGCAGGACGATCGGTGTTTACTTCAATATCAATGTCTTTTCTTTTCCGCAGCGCGTCCGTAATCTCTTTATATGCTGTATGTACGCCGTGACCCTGAACGGTAAATTCGCTTTCAGAAATCATATTAACAATTAGTTTTTTATCGTCTTTCTTACTCATACCTACAGTATAGCAAATAATTATTCCGCCAATATCAATTCGGCAACCAGTTCTGGGCTATCCAACACCGACAAATGCCCCGTATCAAGCTCCACAAATTTATCAATTCTCAGCCCAGACGGTCGGACGGGGCGGGTAATTTTATCAAATCTTCCCACGATCATTCCCGTAAAATCTTTCCCGGAATTAACCGACCTCTCTTTTATGGGAATATCTCGAGCTATTCCTGCTTGCTCCAGGTATTGTCGTGAGGTTACGTTGGTATTTTTTGTCAGCCATTTTACTAGATTTATCGTATTCTTTTGTTTATCTCTCATCAAACATACACCACGCAATACTGAAAAATAATAGTTTAAATAAACATACTGATTTATCCAACGAATATGATACAAGATCGCGGAAGAAATCTTCACTGCAACTGAAGCCTTAATCGGTGGGTTGACGTACCAAATATTGGAACAATTCACCTTACGAGCCGCCAAACAACCCAATGAATGAGTAACCACTACATCAATTTGTAAGTTCTTTTTTCTAAAAGCCACTATCAAGCCTTTCGCCCAATCTTCAATATTTCTAACATCTGTATTTTTAATCAATTGGCTATTGCCATGCGAGGGCAGGTCAACAAATAAAATATTCGCACTATCTTTCAAGAAGTACGCCAGAGGAATCATTCCATGAAAGTCTCCGCCAATGCCATGAATCAACAGGATGGTTTTATCTGAGTTATTATGATGAAAATAGTAAGCAGTCTTTATATCCCCAACATCCATAAAACCACTAGAAATCTCACTTAAAAACTTACTATACACCAGCGGTATATTCATTAAATTATATCATCACGGTATAATAAAACTATGAAGCTTTTCTCTTGGAACGTAAACGGTATTCGTGCAGTTATAAATAAGGGCGAATTTGCGAAGTTCATCGACACGTACAATCCAGATATTCTATGTCTACAGGAAACCAAGGCCACCAGAGATCAAGTTGAAATTGACCTGCCAAATTATCACGAACATTTCTATTCCGCCGCCAAAAAAGGCTACTCTGGTACGGCAATTTTCTCAAAAATCCTACCGCTCAATTGGCATGATGGATTTTCACAAAATATAATTGAAAGATTCGACCTAACTGGTGATAAGTATGGTAATCCTGCTGACGAAGGACGAATCATTACCGCTGAATTTGACGATTTTTGGGTTGTCAATTGTTACACTCCAAACTCAAAGGGGGATCTAAGTCGATTGGATTTGCGATATAAAAAATGGGACAAGGCGGTATTGACTTATCTGGAAGAATTGGAATTGTCAAAGCCAGTCCTTTATTGTGGAGATATGAACGTGGCGCATAAAGAAATTGACTTAGCAAATCCCAAACCTAATGTTGGCAAACACGGCTTCACCGACGAAGAGCGCGAAGGCTTTCAGAATTATTTGGACGCTGGCTTTATTGATACGTTCCGGGCAGTTTTTCCCGAAAAAACCGGTGCTTATACTTGGTGGACACATTGGGCTAATGCTAGGGCACGCAATGTCGGTTGGCGGATTGACTATTGGTTGGCATCACGTGAAATTGCAAATCACGTCACTAATCCACAAATTCACCCCGAACAAATGGGCAGCGATCACTGTCCGGTGAGTATTGAGGTGGATTTGTAAATGGACATGAAATTTTGGCACAGACAAGAACAAGGCAAACCGCTTTTTCCTGATGTTGAATGGAATAAGCCAGAGCGGCGCGATCAAGCAGGGAAGCTGGGGATTATTGGCGGCAATAAATTGGGATTTTTAGCGGTCGCGGAAAGTTATCAAGAAGCTCTTAAAGCCGGCGTCGGTGAAGCTCGCGTATTACTGCCTGACATATTGAAAAAAAGCGTTCCCGCTGTAATGACCGACGTATTATTTGCACCAACCAACCAATCAGGCAGCCTATCCAACGAAGCCCTAAGTGAAGCTCTAGCCTTAGAAAAATGGGCGGACGTGTTACTACTCTGCGGCGATGCTGGACGCAACAGCCAAACGTCAATTGTCTATGAAGAATTGATAAAAAAGTCAGAAATCCCAGTAGTATTAACAAGAGATGCGATTGACCTGGTCCAGAACGGCCTCCAGGAGATCTTAGATAATCCGCGCGTGGTTTTTGTGGCAAGTCTGGCGCAAGTTCAGAAAATATTCCGCGCCATTTATTACCCAAAGATGATTACTTTTAGCATTCAGCTGGCGCAACTTGTTGAGACACTTCACAAATTTACCATTACATATCCCGTAACAATTTGCGTTTTTCATGCCGACAATTTAATAATCGCCCACAGCGGAGAGGTTGTCACCCAAAAATGGGACGCACCAATGGCAATTTGGCGGGGAACCGTCGGCGCCCGCGCCGCAAGCTACTTGATTTGGTCGCCGAAAGCACCGCTGGCAGCAATCAGCACCGCTATTTCTTTGCATAAAAAAATCGCCCAAAATGGACGATTATCACCTGAAGCTGCCTCTGGTACCGCGGGCCGGACTTGAACCGGCACGAGCTATTGCTCACCAGATTTTGAGTCTAGCGCGTCTACCAATTCCGCCACCGCGGCACAAGAGAACGCTCCAAGCTACCGTATGATTGTAACACAACTCAGACAATTTCTCACAAGCACGACTTTTATTTGATATCAATTTGACGTATAATGAGAAGAAGTTATGTATCCGACGGATGATCAATCAAACGGTCGAGTGGGCATGCCGGTATCAGATCAGCGCCGATCTCTCACGCCGCCAACTCGCGACTCAGCAGCCTCACGAAATGCCGCTGCTGATGTTATTCGTGGGCAACTTGACGCTATTTATTCCAGATCAGAAGAGCAGAATTCTGCGTTAGTGCAATCTCAGGCGCAGCCATTCTTGACGCTCACTATTCTTCCGCTCAATTGCGAATTCAGGCGTGCAGTGCGCAGCTCAGAAGAGGTGCAAGGCACATCTCCACCTCTCCTCAGCATTCTTACAACGGCGCCGCCCGGGCCGAGCTAAAAGACAGACTTTGTTAATCACGCTATGCGGACGGCGCCAATTGCCCAAACCCAGATTCAGTCAGAGCCGCAAATTAGCAATTCCGCTCCCGCAAACCAAACCGGTTCAATCTCAAAATTCAGCCATCCACACTCAAGTTTCAGCCGACCAATGGAAGCAATACCACAGCGCTTGGCAGAAATATTATCAGATGTATTATGAGCGTTACTACGCGGGCGACATTGCGGCAAAAAACCGTGAAATTTCTCGATTGACGAAGGAAAATCAGAATATCACGCCCGTAGTCAGCGAAGACGAGCCTCTGGACCCACAAAAAGCAGCCATAAAAGAACTCCGCAGTCAAATTCAGCAAAAGGTTCGCGACTCCGCAAATAAGGTGAAAAAATCCCGACATTTTGTTCCGGCGATTGCTGGATTATCGGTGCTATTAGTCTTCATGTTTTTGCAATATAACCGCGTTATTTTCGGCGCGGTCGCAGCTTACACAACACCTGGTGCAATTAACCCGCAAAACATCATCGTTGACGCCTCCACTGACGTAACTGTCGGACCTGAACCTAGGATTATCATCCCAAAGATTAACGTTGACGCGCCAGTTATTTACGGCGCCGCCAGCGACACGAAATCGCAATCAAAAGCCATGGAGAAGGGAGTAGCTCACTTTTCAATTCCTGGCGCCAGCGCCGTGCCGGGCGAAGTCGGAAATGCCGTATTTGCCGCGCACTCCAGTAACGACGCTTTTGCTGGTGGCGATTATAAATTCGTCTTTGCTCAGAATGAAAAGTTGGTCAAGGGCGATATTATTTACATGAATTACAACGGGAAACGCTATACTTATAAGATAACTTCAACAGAGGTTGTTATGCCGACTGAGGTTTCAAAAGTTCAGATTTACTACAGATAAGCCAATGCTGACACTTGTAAGTTGCGTGCCTTTGGGAACCGCAGAGAAGCGACTTCTTATCTTTGCGGAACAGATCAGTCCAGACCCAAGCAAAGCCACTGCGGCGTCAGAATCCAGCTCAAATCAGCAGCAGAGCAGTAACTCAAATATCCCAGGAAAGCCCGAGCCGACTTTGCTTGAGAAATTATTCGGCGGTCGATAAATTATCTATTAATTGAATAGCCCAACAGATCCATTGTCCATATTCATTTTACTCAGGACAATTTTTCCAGAAGCGTTGGTCGTCAATCCGTAAACGTATCGCTGGTTCGAGGACAAAACAGAATCCAAACCAGGTTTAACGCTTATCAGCGTATGAGCGTTCGTGCCGTCAAACTCGCGAATCTCCATTTTTCCCGACGCAGAAACGCTACGAATATAGAAATTGTCAAGCCACTTCACTTCCTGCGCCACGCCGATGTTAAACACGCTCGACAATTCTTTACGCTCCAAGTCATAAGTCTGCAATGTCGCGCCGTTTTGTGCCACGATAAATCGCCCAGCATTGTCCATCGTCACGTTCGTAGTCGCATTATCGGTTTTAATAATCTTCGCCGTTTTCAAGAACTCTTTTTGGCGGTCCTTAGAGTCTGAAATATCACCTCTGTAAATTGTCATATTTTTACCGTCAGCCAAGACTACGGTGTCTTTATTGAAATAGCGAGAAGTTCGAATTACTGGGGTAGAATTAGTAGCAAAAGTGCCAATCACAAACGGCTCTTTCCAATCTCGCTTCCAAATTCCTGCCACTTTTTTACCGTCAATAACAGCCAGGTAGGACAAACGATCGTCGCCGTAAAGCTTGAAAGATTCGACGCCAGTCAAGATTGGGCTGGAAATTGTCGAGCTATCAAGATCAACTCGCCTCAATTCGCCAGTTTCCTGCAAGGCGTAAGCCGTGTGCGCGCCAGTTCCCGCAAAGCTGATTTGCTTAATTCCAAAACCGGTCATCGCTGTTACGTCAATAATTTTCTCTGGATTTTCTCTATCAAAAACCAACCACTGCACGCCCGTAGCGTTATTTTCCGTTGGATACGAATGCTTCACTAGTGCGTAACGAGAATCGCGGTCCCACTCCGACACAGTAAACGTATGATTGTCAGAAGACAGGGAATAGCCAGCCAAAACGCTCGTGCTTAATGCATGCTCCGTGAACTTTTCCTTATCTTTGTTTGTGTCGCGAATGTCGCCAATTGTCAAAATCGGAGTTTTATCCTTAACGCCAAATCCCATCAAGAAATTACCAGCTGGCGACAGAGAAACGGATTGTAATGAGTCGAACGTTTTTACTTCGGTAGTTTCGCGTTTTGTCGGAATTAGTCTGGCGTAATTCAAATTCGTAACGGTATCGGACTTGATATTCAACGTTTTTTGCCACGGTTCGTATTTATCCAATTTCATCGAAAAAGTGTGTTTGCCAGGAAGAACGGTGCTTTTCGTCGGAGTGCGGCGCAGCTCCATATCGTCAACATAAACCAGCGCTCCGCCAGGATGTGATTCATATTGGACAAGTCCAGTCTGTTGCAATTCTTTCGTATTTGGATCAAACGTATAGCCGAGCATTCTAAACGTCAAAAACGTAAGAAGAATTATAAGTGATAATGTCATCAGCGTGTACACAAAGGTCCGCCGCGCGAGCTCTTTAGTGCGATTCTTTTTCTGGTACATAATTACGGAAATTATAACATATTTTTACACTTGAAAAAACCTTAGGCGATTTGTAATATAATATACAGGAATAAACATTAGGGGGATTAATGGCAAGTAAAAACTACGTGGTTATCAATGGACGAGCTTACAATACTATTACCGGAATGGTTATGGATGATATTAAGATTGAAAAATCTGAAATAGAAAAAGAACAATCAATCAGTAAGCGCGGCACATCCGTATCAAATATTCACGCCGCACACGTTCAGAAATCTAGCACATTGAATCGTCGGCACGTTAAAATGCCGCAGCGTACGCCATTGGCCGCCAAACCCCAGAAAGCTCGCGTCGACGTGAAACAACATGTCGCCGTGAAGAAGTTTTCTACGCCAATTGTCAGCAAGCCAGCTCCTCAGAAAATTGCTATTAACCGCCCGGCCGAAACTCACCCCGTTACTCGTCGCGCTCAGCAAAGACCTCTTAGCGTTAACACTAAATTGCGAAAAGAACGCCAGCCTCTGGCCATGAATAACAATCCGCTTGTCGCCGTCGCTCCGCAAAAAATAGAAAAGCCAGTCGCAAAAACCGCTCATCAATTGAAAAATGAAGCGATTGAGAAAGCTTTGTCGAATGAGATTATCAGCAATAAAAAAGCACGTCGACGCCAGAAAAAGGGCGGCGCATTACGTTGGTTGAATACGTTTTCTGTTGGTTTTGCGGTGATGCTACTCGGTGGCTATTTAACATACTTGAGTATGCCAAATATCTCCATAAAAATGGCAGCCGTTCAATCAGGAATTGATGCCAAATATCCAGGCTACAAGCCAGACGGCTACGCACTGAATGGACCTATCAAATTCAAATCGGGCGAGGTCTCTATGAAATATGCCTACGCCGACGGAAGTTCAGGGTACACCATAACCCAGCAAAAAAGCGGCTGGAATTCATCAGCAGTGAAAGAATTTTTCTCTGAAAAACACAAGAATCCAAACACCACGATGATCGACGGATTGACAATTTACAGCGGCGGGAAAGAAGCGGCTTGGGTGAACGGCGGGATTTTATATCAAATCAGTGGCGACGCAAACCTCTCAAGCAGCCAAATTGAAAAAATTGCCACTAGTCTGTAACTCATCAGATAACGTGCTATAATTTACTCATGACTATTAGAACTCGTTTTGCGCCAAGTCCGACTGGCTATATTCACTTAGGCAACGTTCGTACCGCGCTATACACATACCTTGTTGCCAGGGCGCATCAGGGAGATTTCATCTTACGCATTGAAGACACAGACCAAGCTCGGTTCGTTGAAGGCGCGGAAGAAATGATTTTGGAAACCTTAAATTGGCTAGGGCTAAATTGGGATGAAGGACCAACTCTTAACAATCCAAAAGAAGAGTCTGGCAATTTTGGTCCATATCACCAAACAGATCGCCGTGATATTTACATAAAGTGGGCAAAGAAAATGATTAGCGAAGGGCTAGCTTACGCCGATCCGTACACGCCTGAAGAAGTGCAAGTTTTCCGCGACAAAGCCAAGGCTGAAAAACGAGCATTTTTATATCGCGATCATCGTCCAGAAAATCCGCCAGAGTGGCAACTTGGAATGCCGCTGCGCTTCAAAGTTCCGGAAATTAAGCGGTATTCTTGGACGGACGCCGTTATGGGCGAATTGTCAGCTGGCCCAGAAGCTTTGGATGATTTTATTCTGATCAAAGCAGACGGTCTGCCAACTTACAATTTTGCGCACATCATTGACGATTTCGAAATGCAAGTCACGCACGTGATTCGCGGCTCAGAATATATTGCCAGTACGCCTAAATACCTGTCGCTTTACGAAGCGCTTAAAATTACGCCACCAATTCTGGCGCACGTGCCGCACATTATGGCGCCATCGGGAAATAAAAAACTTGGCAAGCGTGACGGCGCTAAAAGCGTAACTGAGTATCGATCAGAGGGAATTTTGCCAGAAGCGATGCTTAATTTCTTAGCGCAACTTGGCTGGAATGACGGCACGGAGCAGGAAATTTTCAGTAAAGCCGAATTGATTGAAAAGTTCTCGCTTGATCGCGTTCAAAAATCTGGCGCGCGCTTTGACGAACAACGACTCATTTGGCTGAACGGTCAATGGATTCGCTCGCTTAGCTTGGACGATCTTTATTCTCGCTGCCAACCGTTCTGGGGCGAAGAAGCCAAAAACGCCGACGAATCGTATAAAAAGCGCGTTCTGGAATTGGCGCAAGATCGCTTGAAGACATTGCAAGATTTACCAAAATTAACAAGTTATTTCTTCGTCGAGCCTGAAATTGACACGGAATTAATTGACGGAAATAAGCAACTTCGCAAATTGACCGACGACGAGCGACGAGAGTTTATTGTCAATTGCTCGCCAAGAATTCGAGAAAATTACAGATTGGACGCCAGAAACAATTCAGAATTGCCTTAATCAATTACTGGAAACGACAGGGCAGAAGCCGGGGATTTTGTTTAGTCTGGTGAGAATTGTGACGACGTGGGCGCCGTTTAGTCCGCAACTTAACGACACGCTGGCGCTAATTGGCAAGGAAAAAACTCTGCAAAGAATCGATAATTATCTACAAAAATAGTTTATTCGTGCGCCGAAAATGCTATACTAAGCATAAGCATGAATGTTGAAAAAATAGATAAATCAGGACAAAAAAAGAACGCTCGCTGGGAGTCGTTCAAAGAATGGGTAAAAAAGCATATTCTGGCAATTGTGCTCGTGGTGAGCGCGATGGTTATTGCTGGAGTTTTCATAATTGCAATTCATTCCATAAAATACGAGCAGACCGCTAGCGTGGATCTGAAATTGCCAGCTAAAAAACCCGCGCCGAAGAAGTTTTATTCGCCATTGACTGGCGTGGAAATCGCGAACGAAGCCGCCGCGAAGTTGCCTGTAACTGGTGTGATGATTGAGAATAGTCCAGCCGCCAGACCGCAGTCAGGACTGAAGAAAGCTGGCGTGGTTTATGAGGCTGTGGCGGAGGGCGGAATTACTAGGTTTTTGGCTCTGTATCAGGGAGAAAAGCCGGCGCTAATTGGTCCAGTGCGGAGCTTGAGATTGTACTATTTGAGCTGGGCGGCGCCGTATCAGGCGTCGATCGCACACGTTGGCGGAAGTCCTAACGCTTTATCTCAAGTCAGAAACGGCAATTATCGCGACATCGACCAGTTCTTTAATGATGGATCGTATTGGCGATCTCGCGACCGCTACGCGCCGCATAACGTCTACACTTCAGGAGAGAAGCTTTGACCAATTGAACAGCGCAAAAGGCTATAACAATTCCGAATTCACCAGCTTCGCGCGAGCAGACGGCAAGCCTGTCGAATCGCCAAACGCCACATCTGTAAACATAAACCTCAGCGGGTCCCTCTCTATAATACTTCATACGCTTACGACAAGGCGTCGAATTCTTACCTCAGGAGCATGGCTGGCGCGCTACATACCGATAGGGAAGATGGGCAAATTGCTCCAAATACTGTCGTAGCTATGGAAGTGGGCGTTGAAGCTCGGGCTCAAAATTACGATGGCTACGAAGATGTCAAAACGACAGGATCCGGCAAAGCTTACATTTTCCAAAACGGCACAGTCGCCACCGCCACTTGGTCAAAAGCAGACATAAATTCGCCGCTTAAATTGACAGACGAATCTGGAAAAGACATCGCCTTAAATCGCGGACAAACATGGATTGCAGCCTTCACGCCAGGAAGGGGAAGTGTTTCATGGCAATAGATCCGGCATCTAAAACCCTGCGCGAGTACAAACAATATTATTACCGAAAAGTCATATTAGTCCTATTATCAGCGAGCGCCTGCATCATATTAGGACTGGGAATCGCACTCCACTTCACGGCAATTTCCATATTCCCAGCTAAATTTTTGGATTATCATTTTAATTACCGCTATCTTGCAAATCCTATTTTCAATTTCTATCGTTAAAATCATCGCTGCGCCGCTTAATAAAATTCTGGCGGCGCTTTCTCATAAAATTGGCGAACCGACAACCGACACTCCGCCAAATCCCAACGATAAACGTTACGAAAAAACTGGATTTAAGACGGCGCTTCAGGCAATTTATGGCGATTATCAGCCAGAGCAAAAACCAACTAGTGACAACGACAAGCCAAAAATTCCGCTCACTCAAGCCCTGAATCAAGCCAGCACTGGCGTAGTAATTCTTAATTCCAATCAGAAGATTATCTTCGCCAATTCCGCCGCCCCGATTTCCAGGAACGCAAAAGGCGAGGATTTTCTGGCGCTTGATTTTCTAAACGAACCGAGTATTTCCGATTGGCTTCACGAAATCTCCAATGAGAAAATTAAAGCCGAGCGCCGTTGGCAACGCATTAGCACCAACCCCGACATCATCCAAAAAACGCGGATTTTTGACATCGTGGCTTCATTTGAGAAAGGCGCCGCCGCCGAAACTGTCATTTTTCTCATCGACAAGTCTAAAGGATATTTGCCAGAAGAAGAGGACCTCAATTTCATCTCATTTGCCGCCCACGAACTCCGCGGACCGATTACAGTTATTCGTGGCTATCTGGATATTATCAACGAAGAGTTTGCTGGACGCTTGCAGGGCGACGAAAGGCAGCTTCTTGATAGGTTGGTCGTTTCGTCCAATCGCTTGTCTAGCTACATTGACAATATTCTTAACGTTGCTAGATATGATAGGCATCACTTGAAGGTTTATTTACTGGAAGACACTGTCGCTAATATTTACGCCTCGATTGCCGATGATATGCAGCTTCGCGCCTCGACTCAACACAGAATGCTCAGCGTCAATATTCCAGATGATCTGCCGACCGTAGCCGCTGATCACGGAAGTATCGGGGAAGTGATTGGTAATCTAATTGACAATGCCATTAAATACAGTTTTGAGGGCGGGTCCGTAACCGTTTCCGCGGAGAAAAAAGGTGACTTCGTGGAAGTGTCTGTCGCTGATAATGGAATTGGTATGCCGGCGAATGTCGTGGACAATTTGTTTCACAAGTTCTATCGATCGCACCGATCACGCGAGGCTGTGGCTGGGACGGGGATTGGGCTTTACATTTGCAAAGCTTTTGTCGAATCTCACGGCGGCTCGATAATCGCTCGATCCCGCGAAAACGAGGGCTCGGTTTTCTCGTTCACTTTGCCAATTTATGCTACAGTTAAAGATAAATTGTTAGAAGACGGGCAGCTGAATAATCAATTGATACGAAAGGGTGGCGGCTGGATAAAAAATCACGCTATGTATAAGGGCTAGGAGGAATTATGATAAAGACAATTTTATGCGTGGAAGATGACCGATTTATTGGCGAAATGTATGTCAGGAGTCTGCAAAAAGCGGGCTATGATGTGACGTGGGTGGTCGACGGGAATGACGGGCTAGTGGCGGCGCGCAACCAGACTTTTGACTTGATAATCTTCGATTTGATGCTGCCAGAGCAGCGCGGTGACCAGATTTTAGACGCGCTGAGAAACAACAATGTCGATTTGGTTCCGAATAGTAAGATTTTGATTATGACCAATTTTGAGCAGGACGAGGCTTCGCGTAAATCCGTTATGAGTCGCGTCGATGGATATCTAATTAAGGCTGACATTACGCCGCGGAATTTGATAGATGTCGTTAAGCAGATGAGCAGCGACGACTAAAAGTATTTTGACGCAATGAAAAATGAAGCTGAGGATATTCACACAGAACATCTGAACTGTAAATGATTCAAGACAATAAAAAATGAGCCTCTTACAGACTCTAAACTATCATTCTTGGTGACCCCACCGGGAATCGAACCCGGGTTGCCAGGATGAGAACCTGGTGTCCTAACCGCTAGACGATAGGGCCGCAACTCCATGGATTATACCATGGAAAGGGAAGGCTTGTCTACTTTTTCTCTATGTTAGACGTCGACTTTTTATATTAAGACAGCATAGCCCAAGAGCTATATATTAAAACGACCAGAGAAATAAGAATAGGAGAGAAATATAAATTGATCATACCAATAGTCGACAAGACTTTTACGATGAATACGTCTTTATTAGCGATGAGGAAAAATAGCCCGAATCGTAAAAAGATGACTAATACATAAAATATGACCGTCGCACATCCAATGGTAGTCAATACTTTTGAAACTTTATCAGTAATCCAATATCGTCCAGTTTTATACCAATAGATTGAAATGCAAGCGAGTATTAATTATCTTTTACGCCCCTAAGATGTGACCCAGAGGACCAATGAACGACTTAAATATATCGGACGTGGCACTAATGAGGTTCGCCGAGATGAGACAAATTATCACAAAGACCACAGTTCGTTTAAAAGCTGTGTTACTTTGTTCGTTGTGCTGTTCATGATTGATTGTGTTAGTATGCCATATTTTTGACTTGATTTTTTTCTGCGCATTCGCCATTCTCAGGGCATGAAATGGGGCTGGTTTGGTTATTTTTTAGGTTTTACGCCATTTGCAGTTTTTGAGGGAATAAGGATATTGTGTGATGTGGTCTTCTTGCTCTTTTTCGGATTATTATTCCTTTTTTTTTCATGCTTGGGTGTGATTTGTGGTTCGCGGTTATCAACTACCAATCTGATTATCGCGTCTCCAGGTTTTTGGCGGCTGGCCTTTGCGGGGTTGGGCGTAGGTTTGATTTTGTTGTTTTTATGTTTTTGGGCTTCGGATGTTCTGGGTATTTCCAAAGACGGCAACATAGAATTGATAAATCCATCCGCCCAACAGATTATCGGCTGGGACCAAGGCGACGCGCTCGGACTTAACTGGAAAAGCGTCTTAAAACTCGTCACCTCAGACGGAAAAGACGTAGAAGACCTCGAGAATCCAATAGCCCAATCCTTATCAAAAAACCAGCCAACTCATAACGATAAATTATTCCTATTAACCAGCTCTGAAAATTGAATTTTGGTTATTATATTGATCGTCTCTTCAGTCGGCATTGATTGCTCCTGAGTTATTGTAGTTTTCCGCTTATTATCCTATCGCAATTAATAAAGGCCTCAGTATTGCGAGCAAGCCGAGTTCATCTCCATCGTGAGCCATGAGATGCGTAGGCTTGTTGCGTTTATATGAGGGATGTTTGGTTCTTGTATTGATCCGTATCCATCTCGCGTCTTGGCGTTTTTGCGTGCTCTCTTCGATGGGCTTTGGGCGACGGGTTTGCCTATCATTTGGCGACGGTGTATTCCAAGATACATACGCTTGCTCCATCAGCGAGGTTGACTATGGGCGGATGAAGTTTTACCCGGCGTTCCTGAACGTCAACGAATTTTTGAAGGCATATTTTTGATTGTTTATCTTCCATATCTGCTGACGGACTGCTGAATTACATGTTCGTGTCGGACATAATTGATGAGGGTAAAGAGAAGTCATTGCAGCCGATTTTTTATGCCAATATTGACCCTGACCATTTTCGGGAAGTTGTCAGCAATTTGATTGAGAATGCCATCAAGTACACGCCATCGGGCGAAGTTGTCGTCAATGTTACCGGCGACGATAAACAGATTTCTATAAGCGTGAAAGATAGCGGTATCGGCATTCCCGCCGAAGATATTCCGCATTTATTCCAGAAATTTTATCGGGTGGACAATTCTGACACGCGAGAAATTGGCGGAACTGGCTTGGGGCTATATTTGAGCCGCCGCTTAGCAGAGGCGATGTCTGGAAACTTGCGAGTTGAAAGCAAGTATAAAGAGGGGAGCACTTTCTATCTGGAAATTCCTCGCATGAATAGTTCGGAAGCCAAGCAGCGATCTATATATAACGCCAATGACCAAAAATTCAGTAGCTAAGAAAACGCTATAATTCCCAAAATTATCACCACGATTACTTAACCCTTGCCCAAAAATATAAATCCCCGCAAATATCGCAATAACAGAAATAATCACATAAAATACTGCATACTTAAATGCTTTATTCTTATCCATACTCTTATCAAACGAAGGACCCGTGGCTGTTGAGGATTCCATAGAAGTTTGTTGATCTTTTACATTTCCATAATTATTCATAGAATTACTATACCACATTTATCACTTGAGATTTTCCTGAAAATTCGCCATAATAAAACTATGAAAAAGGGCGGGATTTACTTTAAGCCTCACGCAATTTCCAGATTTTGGCTAAGGAGATTGTGTGAAGTGGCGCTACTGAGTTGTTTCACAATCATTCTTTTATATGCATGGGCGCGATTTATACCGACCGGTTATCAATTACCAATCGGATTATCTGTCTCAGATTTGGCGGCTGGCGTGGCAGGAATCGGCAGCTTAATTGTGCTGATTTTATGTTTTTGGCTTCCCAGAAAACACGAAACTGAAATCGGAATTTTCGTATATTTGTTAACCGTCGCTGTCGCCGTAACCACCATAATTACCAGCGGCGGAGTCGTTTCGCCATTCCTGGTTATGTGGATTATCGTGGCAATTTTCGCAGGATTTTTCGGCGCAATAATCTTAGGAATGATGGGACTTTTGGTTATTTTACAGATTATAGCCACCAGCGTTCAACAGGGAATAAACGTACAATTCATCATCGGCTACCTATTCTTCGGATTTTTGCCTTTGATTTTTAGCCTCGTTCTATGGATTCGCCGCCAAAAAACTGATGACAATACGTCCAATCTGGAGAATAGACTTTCCGCGGTTGAGAGCAAGTCTGACGTAGTGATTAATGCCATCGACGACGGCGTTCTTGCTGTTTTCGACGATGGCGTTCTGGCTATTTCTAAAGACGGCAATCTCGCCCTGATCAATTCATCGGGCTGGGACCAATGCTACGCGCTCGGGCTTAACTGGCGACGCGTCTTGGAACTCTTTACCTCAGACGGAAAAGACGTAGTGGACCTCGTGACTTCAGATGGAAAAGACGTAGAAGATCTCGAGAATCCAATAGCCCAATCTTTATCAAAAAACCAGCCAACACACAACGATAAATTATTCCTATTGACCAGCTCTGAAAAGCGCATTTTAGTTTCAATTGTCAGCTCTCCAGTCGGCACTGAGGGCGAAGGAGTTATCGTAGTTTTCCGCGACATCACCAAAGAAAAAGCCGAGGAGCGCGAGCAAGCTGAGTTCATCTCCACCGCCAGCCACGAGATGCGTACGCCAGTTGCGTCAATTGAGGGATATTTGGGACTGGCATTAAATCCAGCCACCGCACATATTGACGAAAAGGCGCGAGATTTCATCACCAAAGCCCACGAATCAGCGCAGCATCTGGGACGGTTATTCCAAGATCTCCTTGATATCAGCAAGGTTGAAGACGGGCGAATGAAAAATAACCCGAAGATCATCAACGTAAACGAATTTTTGAAGGATATTTTTGATGGTCTAGCAACAAAAGCTGATGAAAAGCAGCTCAATTATATATTTATGCCAGACATAATTGATGAGGGTAAGGAGAAGTCATTGCAGCCGATTTTTTATGCCAATATTGACCCTGATCATTTTAGGGAAGTTGTTAGTAATTTGATTGAGAATGCCATCAAGTACACGCCATCGGGCGAAGTTGTCGTCAATGTTACCGGTGACGATAAACAGATTTCTGTAAGTGTAAAAGATAGCGGCATTGGCATTCCAGCCGAAGATATTCCGCATTTATTCCAGAAATTTTATCGGGTGGATAATTCTGATACGCGCGAAATTGGCGGAACTGGCTTGGGGCTATATTTGAGCCGTCGCTTAGCAGAGGCGATGTCTGGAAACTTGCGAGTTGAAAGCAAGTATAAAGAGGGGAGTACTTTCTATCTGGAAATTCCTCGCATGAGTAGTTCGGAAGCTAAACAGCGTTTAGAGTCTGCGTCAGCTGCAGACTCCTGTAGGTTTCAGAACAGCTTGATTCTTTGGCTTCAGAAGAAAAGATTGAAATTGCCACAGAAGAGAAGACGGAAGATGTCGCAATTTAAAATCGAGATTTTATTCAATTCTGTAGGAGTCTCCAGCTCCAGCCGATCGAGCTCCAGTCATCCGACGCCACTCCGGTCGTCCAGTCAGATTTTCCACAGCCAGCCAGAAATTCTTCCGAGCCAACGCTGGCTGAAATTGAGGAAGAGTTTGGGCAGAAAGACGTCAGCAGTTGTCCATTCCTGGTCGTGAATAATAGCCATAAGGGCTATGGATTTTTTGTCAAAACTTCAGTATAGTATAAACATATGACAAAAATTTTATTGGTTGAGGACGACAAAAGTTTACGCGAAATTTACGGTGTACGACTTTTGGCGGAGGGCTATGATATCGTTTCGGCGGGCGACGGCGAAGAAGCTCTGGCCATGGCAATTAAAGAACGTCCGCGATTAATTTTAAGCGACGTGATGATGCCGAAAATTTCTGGCTTTGATATGTTGGACATTTTACGCTCGACTACAGAAACAAAAGACGTTAAGGTTATTATTATGACCGCGCTGTCCTCAGAGGATCAGCGGAAGCGTGGCGAGCAGCTTGGTGCTGATAAATACTTGGTGAAGTCTCAGGTGGGAATAGAGGACGTTGTGAGAGCAGTTCACGAAGCTTTGGGCGATCTTCCGGGAGTCGGTACAAATCCAGTGCCAGTTTCACAGCCAGCTCACACATATGCGTCATTCGCTCCAGTCTCTCCTCCTACCTCAGCCACCTCAGCCAACTCCAGCAGCGCCGCAGCCAGTTACTAGACCTGATATTTCTTCATTGTCGCCGCAACCAGCTGCCCCCGTTGCAACGCCAATAACTCCTGTAGTGAATCCGCTTATACAACAACATCTCCGGACACAGGTATTTGCTCCGGGCGCCGCAGCCGCTACTACCTCAGCCAGTGCAAGCTTCCAGCGCCGCAATCAATTCCGATGCCTCAGCCTCAGCCAACCGCTCTGCCGCAGCCTATGGCGCCATTTTCATCGCCTGTGCCGCGGCCTTCAGGGCTTGGTGATCGTGTTATTCAACCTTTGCCAGCTGACGATTCTCAGAATTCTGTAGATATTTCTAAGCTTATGGCGGGACGAATTGGACATTGGACAGACTATTTTCTCGGCCACCTACTTCCTCCAGCAACTCTCAGCGCAGTGCAGACTCCATTGCCGCCACCCATTTCGATTCCGCCTCAGCCACGGCTCACCATATCCTATTGCTCAAGTTGAACAGGTAATACCTCCATGTTTCTCGCCACAGCCTCAAGGAGCAAAGCATCCGTTCCGTCATCAGCCTCTTTCAGATCAACTATCTGATACTCCTCGGCCGACGCAATTTCCGCCGATAACTCCGTAACAATGATAAACCCAGACACAAAGCAAGAATCTTGGCGCCTCAATAAATTTGTGGCGCTTTGCTTGGGTGTTTCTCGGCGGAAGGCCGACGAATTGATAGAGAAGGGGAAGATTATTGTTGATGGTCATCCCGCCAGATTGGGTCAACAAATTTCTGGCGGCAAATAAAATTTCCTATGACGGCAAATTGCTAGAATTGCAGTCCAAACAGCTCATTATTCTGCACAAGCCAACTGGATATCTTTGTTCGCGTGCTTCTCAGGGCGGCGTTCCGATAATCTACAAATTGCTACCAAAAAATCTTCACCACTTAAAACCCGTTGGTCGCCTGGATAAAGACAGCTCCGGGCTGATTCTCATGACGAACGACGGCGATTTTGCTCACAGCATGACACATCCGTCGTTTTATAAGATTAAGCGATATCTCGTTACAATTGACAAACCACTACAGCCGCTTCACCGACAAATGATCAATGATTTTGGCGTGCAGCTTCCTGACGGACGCAGTCAATTGACGCTAGAAAGACAACACGAAGGTGATGATTATCGTTGGATAGTGGAAATGAGTGAGGGAAGGAATCGTCAAATTCGGCGAACTTTCGATGCGTTAGGCTACACTGTTAAAAAACTCCACAGAACAAACTTTGGCAATTATTCGCTCGGCGACCTCAAGAGAGGCGAATGGCGAGAAGAGAAATTCACGAATTTATAATTTACTCTGTATTTAAATTTATAAAAAGAATAACTTATCATGAAATCACCAGAATCACCGCGGAAAGAGACAGACATAAGCCACGGACAGGCCGCAGAAGCTTGGTTGGACCTACAAACATTAACGCCAGAAATTGACTCCATAAAAGAAAGGCGCGAGAGTATTTTAGAATTGTGTTCAGGAAGCAAAAATAAATCTCTTCCTGAAATAATAAATGAACAGGTCTCTGATTATGGTAGGGTAATAGTAGGTTTAGAAAATATTGCAGAAAAACTTAATCTAGAACCTTTGCCCTCAGAAAAACTAAGAGCAGTCATAAGTAACCTTAAGAAAGAAAGATCGGATACCATAGAAAAAATGTTCTATGAGAATGATGGGCCCAATATTTTACCAAAACTCCTAGAAAACCAAATCTACGCTTACATTGAACTTATTAAAGAGGTCGAGAAACACACTACGAAATTTGAATATCCTATATCCGTAGCGTTCAAAGATGACGACAATAACATTTACTACTGCATAAATAACCCCGAAGAAAATTGCTACATAACACTTTACTCAGACCCAATCAATGAAGAATCTCCAAGAGCCTACATCCATAATTACGCCAGAGAATATAATAGCGACAGCAGAGAATGTACACTCGTCGTAGCCGAACCTAAGAAGTTCACAATAGAAAATAACCCGAATTATTTTACGGATTTCCTAAAAATAATTCGTCCGTGCGAGGCTTACATAAACAGTGTAATAGCCAAAATGCCCGAAAACTGCTATAATATATAATCATGTCTAAATTACCAACAGTCGCCATCATCGGGCAAGCCAACGTCGGCAAAAGCTCACTATTTAATCGCTTGACGCGCTCTCGCACGGCCATAGTCGCCAGGGAAGCTGGAACAACTCGCGACAATGTTGTTGGTAAAGTTTCATACAAACGACGCAACGTAGATTCTGCGCCGTCAGATGACTTTTCTTCGCAATTTTGGCTCATCGACACAGCTGGACTTAAGACTGCCGAGGACGAATTTGAGGCGACCATTCAGGACCAAATCGCTGACGCCTCTGCCGCTGCTGACGTAATCCTCGTAACCGTTGACTCCACCGTATATCCTTCCGACGCTGATCGACAATTAGCCAAAAAAGCCCTAAAAAGCGGCAAGCCAGTCATTTTAATCGCCAATAAAGCAGACTTAAAAGGCTCTCTTTCTATCGACGAATTCAAGCGACTCGGCATTAAAAACATCATAAAAACTTCCGCCGAGCACAGCATTGGCATTTCGGAGCTTCTTGATAGCATTGCCGAACTTATTCCGCCAGCCACCGAAACCGCACCTGATGACATCATCCGCGTCGCACTAATCGGCCGCCCGAATGTCGGAAAGAGTAATCTATTCAATACTTTAGCGGGCAAGCAGCAAGCCATCGTCGCCAACGTCGCCGGCACAACTCGCGACGTAAACCGCGTTCAAGTTCGTTATCACGGTCAGACAATTGAATTGCTCGACACCGCTGGAGTTCGCCGCCAAGGAAAGCAGGAAACTGGAATTGAAAAGTTCTCAGTTCTTCGCACCATGCAAGCCATCAACGAAGCCGACGTTTGTCTGCTTCTTATGGACGTCAATGAGCTTAACGTTCAATTGGATCAGCGCCTAGCTGGAATTATTGACGAGGCGGGCAAGGGGCTTGTTCTGGTCGTCAGCAAATGGGACTCCGTCGAAGGTAAAGACGCTTACACTCATGATGAAATCGCGCCACAAATCAGCTATAATTTCAAGTTCACGCCGTACGCGCCGTTAATATTCACTTCTTCTGTCACTGGGCAGAATGTCGCTAAGTTGTTTGACCTAGCGCTTGATATTTATAAGCGTCGTCGCCAAGAATGTAAAACTCGTGCCTTAAACGACATTTTGCAGAAAGCTATCGCCGCACATCCGCCAGCTGGTCTGAAAAACTCGCACCCGAAGCTGCGCTACATTGTCCAGACGGACGTTGCTCCGCCGTGGTTTGTTATTTACGGTAGCAATCTGAAATTTGTCCACTGGAGCTACAAGCGTTATCTGGAGCGAACTTTACGTGAGGCTTTCAATTTTGCGGGAACGCCGATTAAAATGTCTTTCCGTGACGAAAAGCAATTGAAAGCCAATCGTGAACGCGTTGCGCGCGGTCTGGCGCCAGTCACCAAAGCCTACAAGCAGGCCAAGAACGCCGAAAAACTCGCTTAATCCTATTTTTTTGCCAATTTCTCTTGACATTTTATACTATTACGTGATATAAATAACATTGGCTTTTGTTGACGAGTTGAGATTTATTCCTTGTCCGAAAGCGTACTTTGACAAGTTGATCGAGTTTTTGAGCCTGAGGTGTATATTTTGCGCACATATTTTACGGTAGTGTATCGCCCCGAAACCGGGGTTATGGCTTGGCTCTTTCGCCATGCGGGTGTTGCCTCAGTGCTTTTTAGGCCAACGTTTGTCTGGTTTGGACTGGTGAGTGGGTATTGCGAATGTCTGATACTTCATTAGCCGAAAGTTCAGTATTCTTGCAGTAGGGCTAATTATCATGACGGAAACAGAGAAGAGGATGGAGGAACTCAGAAAAAATGAGGTCTCCCGCTTCTTCGAGGAGGGGATCTCTGAGTTCTGCGAGGAAGTCAGGAAAGCCGCAATCAATGAATACCTTATGAAAGGTAAGCTTCCAGACGAGATCTGTATCTATGACCATGACCTTCTAATCACCTCAGCAGTCGCAAACAATTCTGAGTGCCGCAAGGAGCTCCTTAGATAGCTCTATCCGTGACTGGCTTCGGTTTTTTGCTAGTATACTTATGGTACTACCGCAAATACCGTATCCAGATTATAGCTACGGCGGCAGCTGCGACTGTGCATGCATTGTATAATGCCATAGCTCTCAGTCTCATTGCTGTTGTATTGGCGATCGATATTGCCAAGCTGCTGTAGTCTCCTGCGACTCTCTGTCAAAGTCTCTGCTTGTCATGTTCGCTCCATAGATGTGTATCTATGCTGATGAGTCGAAAACGACGAAAGCGAACTTTTATTCAAACATCATCAATTGCGCCGACAAAACTTCACGCGTAATTTCGTCCGCACGTTCACCAATTAGCACAATTTTTGCTGGCTCTTCCGCCGCAGAATTAGCTATTTGAATCTGATTTTCCGTTGCCTCCAAATGATGCCGCGCGCCATTATCATCAATAAAACAGCCCTTCATTCGCCTGAGTTTATAAGCGTCAAAAAAGTTCCGGCGGTATTTTTTCCAGAGTCGCCGCAGCAATTTTCATACCAGAAACATCCAGCACGGCATACGTCGGATTATCCGGCCTGACCAGCTCGCCGTCGTGCTTATCGAAAAACGTTAGTAGCCCCGACGGCGTCGTCATTTTATTGATATCAAATCTGCCTCGTGGCGCGCTCAGTATTTTTCCGTAAGGCAGGGAGCTCAGCTTGGATTTCATATTGTAGTCGCTCGTCGTCACTTAGCAAATCTTCTTTGGTTACTAAAATCATATCCGCCGCTTGCAACTCAATTTCATGCGCCGGCTCAATTCCACGTAAAATCTCATGTGCATCAATAACATAAAAACTCTGCGCCAACTCGTACTTATTGAATATTTGTGCATTAATCAATTTCTCGACCAAATTCATCGTTCGCGCCACACCAGTCGCCTCAATAAACACTGGGGCGGGGGAATTGCGACAAAAGTCAAGTAACATTCGCGTCAATGCATGCTTTGACGAACAACAGACACAATCGCCAGCCAAAGTCGTCACGATATCCGCCAACTTTTCCAATCGATAACCGTCAACGTTTTCATTAGCATATTCATTCTCAATCACCCGAGAACCCTTATAGTCACTTTGTTGCAATAAGAACTCAAGGACACTAGTTTTCCCAGCACCCAACGAGCCATTCACCAAATACAACGGAACTTTATCGATAATCGCTCGCCCATCATCAAACGGCGCATTAATGCTAAATTCCAAATCATCGTCGCGTTTTGCCATATGCTTATTATACGTCATTTTCACAAGGTGATATACTAAGTCTATGAAAGTCATCTTAGCGTTGGGAAATCCAGGCGAAAAATACACAAACACGCGGCATAATGCTGGGTTTTTGGTTATTGATAAATTTGCGTCAGAGAATAATGCAGTTTTTTGCAATAAGCCAAAATTTTCCGCGGATATCGCCGAACTCAATATTTCTGGAGAAAAAATTCTGCTAGTTAAGCCAACTACTTTTTACAACGAGGTTGGAATTTCCGCTCGAGCAATCTTAGATTTTTACAAATTGACATTGGACGATTTACTAATTATTCACGACGACACGGCGCTGGATTTTGGTAAAATTCGAACCCGCAAAGGCGGACGAGACGCGGGTAGCAACGGATTAAAATCTCTTCACGCTCACGTCGGATCAGATTTTTGGCATATTCGTATTGGTACAGATAATTTGCTCAGACGCCAAGTCGGTGACGTAGATTTTGTCCTAGGCAAGTTCAACTCAGACGAGCAAAAGATTCTCCAAAGCTGGATATTGCCCGAATCAATTAATTTGATCGAGAAGTTTATTAACGGAACTATCGAGCCGTTCAGTATAAAATATTAAATACAGATTCTAGCGTCGTTTTCGCGGCACAATTTTTGAAGCGCCGTTCTTCAATTGCTCTTCGGCTTGATGTAATTTTGTGGCCGCAGCTTCTTGCAGATTGATCGATCGGGCTTCCAATATGCTGCTGCCGACCGCCAAACTCACGAACAATAAGCCCAAGCCGCCCGTCGCCCATTCCGGTAGTTCCAAGTGGAATAATTTGGCAATCATCATCACGCCGAGCGCCATAATTGCCCAGTGAGCGCCATTTTCCAGATATTTATATTTGCTAAGCGCGCCTGTTCGCAACAAATATACGGTTAGCGATCGAACCCAAATTGCTCCAGCGCCCAGTCCAGCCACGATTAGTAGCACGCTGTTGGTAATGGCGAACGCACCAATCACACCGTCAAAGCTAAAGCTGGCATCCAGAACTTCCAAATATAACAAGCTAGCAAACGCCGCCCAGCCAGTTTTAATCTTAACGGATTTTGCGTCATCTTCATGGAAAAATGACCCAAATAGTTCCAATCCGATATGCAACACAATTCCAAGAACCGCTGAAATCAGCACCAAAGATTTATGCGGCGCCTCGACCGTAAAATACAAAACAGCCGCCACGCTAAGCATTATGCACACCTTAAAATTCTCAAATCGCCCAGCCTTCGCCAAAATCGGCTCAACATGTCGCATCCAGTGAACACGCTTGTTGTAATCGATGAAATAGCTAAGCCCAATCATAATCAAAAACGCACCACCAAACGCGTCAATCATCGGCGACGCCTCGTGCAGGATCTTGCCGTACTCGACAGGTTTATGTAGCGCCAGATTGACAACATCCATAAATCCGTGGCCGCTCGCAATCATCACGATAGCAATTGGCAATATAAATCGAACGACAAACACCGCCACAAATATGCCAGCTGTCAGGAAGACTTTCTGCCAGACTTGACTCATTCCCGCCAAAACCTTGCTATTTATCACCGCGTTGTCGAAGCTAAACGTAACTTCCAAAACCACCAAAATAGTAAATAGCCAAAGACCACTAACGCCCATATGACTAAAAATCAAACTGCCCAGACCTAAGGTCAATAGGACTGAAAACCAGAAAATCCGAAACGGATGATGTGAATGTAAAAGATGCTTCATATTGATTTAGTATAGCATAAGCATGGAGTATAATTTTATATATGGCACAAAAATCGCCAGATGGTCGCATAAAAAAGTTTTTATCAGCCAACAGCGAATTGATCGGTTGGGTGGTTTTTGGTGTCCTTATAATTTCTATTTATCAATTCAGCTCGCGATTCGGCGTCATGTTATTAAACGGAGAATTTGCAGAATGGTGCAATAAATTACTTCCGTCATTACAAGATTTCATCACGCTGACGCTAAGCGTAATTGTCGAGGCGGTCCCATTCTTAATTTTAGGAATTATCATATCCGCGCTTATCAGGTACTTTTTATCATCAAAGGGAGTCTTTCAAAATGTTGCCAAAAAACGCCTTTCTTCGACGAATTGCGCTCTCTATGATCGGGCTAATTTTACCCGTGTGCGAATGTGGCAACGTACCAATTGCACGTAGCTTAATAGCGAACGGATTAAAACCTGCCGACGTTATTAGCTTTCTTTTCGCCGCGCCAATCTTAAACCCGATAACCATAATTTCAACCATGACCGCCTTCAGTTTTGACACCCGAATGGTTTGGTGGCGAATTATTTTTGCGTTAATTATCGTACAAATAACCGCTTTTATCGTCAGCTTTTTTAAGGAAGACTCCGTCATTAATCCAGAGTTTGAAAAACTTTGCCACTCTCATAATCACGGTTCAAAATTGTCAAACATATTCAGCTCATCACGTAATGAATTCTGGCAATTATTTACTATGTTGGCCTTAGGTGCTAGCATCGCAGCCGCCACACAAATCTTCGTTCCGCGATTCATTATAAATGCCGTCGGCGGCGACATTTTCTTATCAGTCATATCCATGATCACGCTAAGTTTCGTCATTTCGATATGCTCCAGTATCGACGCGTTCTTCGCACTGGCTTACGTGCGAAATTTCACGACAGGCTCAATTTTATCTTTCTTGCTATTCGGACCGATGATAGACATAAAAATGATTACGCTATTAAAAACAACTTTTCGCTGGAAATTTATTGCAACAATTACCTTAACTGTGTTCATCTTATCTCTAATTGTCGGGCTGGGGGTTAATTTATATGTACGCTAACCTTGCAAAATCAATTGGCGGAATTGTCGTTTGTGTATATATTTTGCTATTAGCTTGGCGTGACCAACTCGGCTTTTACGTTCATCCACGCTATCACACATTCGCGGTCGTAATTAGCGTAATCGGCGTTATACTTTTGCTTATTGATATAATGTTGCAATTAAAAAATATAAGTCCCGCAACAGATCTATCTTTAGTTTGCTTGAAAATTACCCCCATATCTTATTTTGCAATAATTATATTATCAGTCGGATATATATTACCGCCAAAGCCACTCTCTCCAAGCAGCCTCGCACAAAAAGAAAGTCCTGCGATTATTGAGCCCGAAAGTCGTTGCGAAACACCTCAACCAAAAGAAGGCTCTTCTACAATCTCAATAAACCGCTGGAAAACCGCTATAAATTCCTGCAAAGAAGCCGCTTATTTTAACGGCAAAGATATCACCGTTACTGGCTTCGTTTCAAATGATCTGTTAAAAAACTACGGCTATAATTACTTCAATATTGCCAGATACGTTATAAGTTGCTGCACTGTTGACAGCGTGCCTATGAAAATCCTGGTCGAGAAAAGCTTTTTCGACAGACTACCCAGATGGAACATGGCTAATCGTCAAGGGTATGTATTGTCGCAAAAAATCGTTAATAGTCAAGCTGAATACGTCATAACTGACGTGCATATCACAAAAATCAGTCAACCCAAATATCCTTATGAATTACTCGGACTGTAAGCCTATTGCACACTTGTTGCAATAAGTTATAAACTATTGATAGCACTATGCTAAATGAAATATTTGAACGGCTACAATCTTCGCCTGACAAAACCTCGCCAGCAAGTTATTTGATATCCTGCGAGAATTCAGATGTGCCTCTTACGGTTGGCGATATTGCGAAAAACTGCAAAAACATTAACCGTGCCAGCATTTACCGCACGCTGCTAATGTTCGATAATCTGAACATTATAAACACCATAACTATTGGCTGGAAGAATTATTACGAGTTAGCGGAACCTTTTATACCGCATCATCACCATCTATACTGCATCAATTGTCAAAATGCCGAACCTATACAATCGCCAAGAACTCGAAAAACTCATAGATCTCATCGGTAAAAAACATAATTTCATAGTCACAAAACACCACTTTGAGCTGGAAGGTATTTGCGAAAAGTGCCGACATATTATAGGAAATAAATAATTTTTCCCAACAAAAAAAAGCGCCAGGTAAGGGTGGGCATCACCTGACGCTTTTTTACCCTTCAACCCACCCGAGCTACCGTATTAGTGAAGCGTCGCGACTAAAACTCCAGAAGTCCGCGCCTGATTGATTATCAATACCAATTAGTGCTCTGCGCCTTAACGGATGTCGCCTTTGAAAAAGGGCAGTTAAAGGGGTTAGTATGCGCGTAACGTTGAACCGCAAAAAGTGGAGGGTGCAGGCTACTTAATGCCATTGCGCGCAACCTAACATATAGTTAGAATAGGGGGTATAAGGTGCGTTTGGTTAATGATTACTTAACCAATCGTCCTTGATTATAGCAAACATTTGACAAAGTGTCAATACTTTTTACCACATTTTTTATGGAAATCAATAGAATTACACCAGATGAGCATATTTTCTCCCAGAGATTAGCACATATTGCCAATCCACCAAAAAGCTTATGTTATATGGGAAAATTGCCAGAAACAAATGCGCCAGTCGTATCAATCGTCGGGTCCCGTAAGCCGTCTGCCTACGGAAAAGAAGTGACCGAGCGATTAGCAACAGATCTGGCAAAAGCCGGATGTGTAATCGTGAGTGGGCTGGCGCTAGGCGTGGACTGCATTGCCCAAAAAGCTGCGATTGAAGCTGGCGGAACGGTCGTGGCGGTCGTCCCAAACGAGCTTCCTGATATTTCACCGCGGACCAATTATCAACTAGCCATGAGCATCATAGAGCAGGGCGGCGCGGTCGTTTCAGAATGGATGAAGGGCGATAATAAAATAGTCAATCGTTGGAGTTTTTTGGAGCGCAATCGGCTGGTTAGCGGGCTAGCTGACGGAATTATTATCACCGAAGCCGCCGAGCGAAGCGGCACATTAAACACAGCCTCGCACGCACTGAACCAGGGAAGAGATTTGTTTGTAGTTCCCGGCAACATAACCAGCCCACTGTCGGCGGGTTGTAATACTTTATTAAAACAAGGGGCGTATTTGGTGACGGACGCCGACGATGTTTTATCAATCATCGCGCCAGAAAAATTGCAAAAAGACAACGGTCAAGAATTAGCAGCCAGCGCAACAATTGAAGAAGCTATTATCATAAAACTCATCTCAGAAGGGCTGCGTGACGGCGACGAAATCCAACAAAAATCAGGATTATCCGCGTCAGATTTCGCCACGGCGTTAACTATGCTGGAAATCAACGGTGTTATTAAGCCGCTCGGGGCGAACAACTGGACATTACGATAATATTGCTATTTTGACAAATTGATGTTATTATGCGGATTATGAAAAAAGCCCGAGAAGCATCTCCTGTCGCCTATAAAATCGCCAAAGACGTTTTTACCATCCCTAATTTTATAAGCGTAACTGGCGCGATTTTGGCATTGCACGGATCTGAGAAAATCGATACTGCTTAAGGTTTGGCGGAATGCGCGTTCGGGCGATTACTTGACGTTTTGGACGGCAAAGTAGCTCGCATGACAGGACAGACTAGCAACTTTGGAGCAGCCTTAGATGCCACAACAGACAAAATAGTTATGGCAAAAATCCTCTATGAAATGAACAAAAAAAAGTTTGCTCCAAAGCATGTTCTTGGCACTGTTGCGACACTAAACTTGATAAACGCCATAGCTACGGGAATTGCTAATTTACGTAGTGACGAGAAAGCTGAAACTCGACCGACTAAATCAGGAAAACTAGCCATGGCAGGAGAAACAGTTACTTTGATATCTTATATTGCCGCCCACATTGCCGAGCAAGACAAAAATCCAAAACTCGCCAAGATTCTACGCAAACTAGGAGCTGGAGCATTCGCCGCTTCACTTCCGTTCGCTGCGCACGCAACATGCACCTACATAAAGCGAGCAATCAACGGGAACGCGGAAAAAGAAAAACCACGCCAAATAGCAGATGTTAATCGCAGCCTCGGGTCAATGGCAATGCTCCGTCGCCTCAGTGGTCGCTCGTAATAATTCACTTTGCGGTTGTAGCCACATAGTGATTTGTTATAATATAAAGTTATGAAAAATCTCGTTATCGTCGAGTCACCAGCCAAAGCTAAAACCATCGAGAAATATCTCGGCAAGGATTTTCACGTCTTGTCCAGCGTGGGGCATATTCGCTCGATTGTTAAAAAGACGAAGGATGGAACGCCGCCGATTGACGTGGCTAACGATTTTTTCGCAATTTATGAAGTTGATCCTGAAAAAAAGAAAGTTATCACCGAGCTAAAGAAAAATGTCAAGGCAGTTGGCAAGGAAAATGTTTGGCTCGCAACCGATGAAGACCGCGAAGGAGAGGCTATTGCTTGGCATTTGTGCAAGGTACTGGATCTTCCTATTGAAACGACTAAGCGAATTGTTTTTCATGAGATCACCAAAGACGCCATAACCAATGCAATTAAGAATCCGCGAACCGTGGATATGAATTTGGTTCAGGCGCAACAAGCCAGGCAAATTCTTGACCGACTGGTTGGTTTTGAGCTCAGCCCAGTCGTCTGGCAGAAAGTTCCTGGCGGAAAGTCGGCTGGTCGCGTTCAGAGTCCGGCAGTGCGATTACTAGTCGAGCGCGAACGAGAAATTATGAAGTTTGAGGGCAATTCTCAGTTCAAAGTTACTGCCATTTTTATTCACGACAATCAAGAATTCAAGGCCGAGCTTAATCAAAAATTCGATACAGAAGAAGCGGCGAACGAGTTCTTAAATAGTCTGAAACCCGCCGAATTTATTGTTAGCGATATCTCAAAAACTCCTGGGACGCGCAATCCAGCGGCGCCATTTACCACGTCAACCTTGCAGCAGGAAGCCAACTCTAAGCTTGGCTTCAGCTCCAAAGCAACCATGGCTTCGGCGCAAAAATTATACCAAGACGGAAAAATCACCTATATGCGTACCGACTCGGTGAATTTGAGCGGTCAAGCCATCGCGGCGGCTACCGATTTTATCAAGCGTCTTTACGGTCCAGATTACTCAACGGTTCGCAAGTTTAAGACCAAATCCGCGTCCGCCCAAGAAGCTCACGAAGCCATTCGCCCGACGGACATCACTCTGGAAACCGCGTCTAATAATAGCTATGACCAGAAATTATACGACCTAATTCGACGCCGAACTTTAGCGTCGCAAATGTCGCCAGCGAAGCTAGAAAAGACAACTATTACAATCGATATCCAAGGTCAAATAACCCGCTCCAGTTTGAGGCAAAGGGCGAAGTCATTACGTTTGACGGATTTTTGCGCGTTTACGGTGGCAATAAAGATGAGCTTCTGCCGAAGTTACAGTCTGGCGATGAAGTCAATTCTCACGATATTACGGCTCGTCAAACATTTACACGACCGCCAGCTCGCTACACTGAAGGCTCGCTAGTTAAGAAGCTGGAGGAGCTTGGAATCGGTCGTCCATCCACATACGCCACAATTATCGACACTGTGCAGACTCGCGGCTACGTTGAAAAGGGTGACAGCGAAGGTCAGCCACGAGATGTAATTGTCCTGAACTATAACGGCGAGGAAGTTAGCCGAAGTATTGTCCAGGAAAAAACTGGCTCGACACGCGGCAAGCTTATTCCAACGCCAAGCGGCGAACTGATTGCCGATTTCCTGACGGACCATTTTACGCAAATTGTCGATTACGATTTTACCGCCAATGTTGAGACGGAATTTGACAAAATTGCTGGTGCTAATCTGGAAAAAAGCGCAATGCTGCACGGATTTTACACGCCTTTCCATAAATTAATTGAGCAATCTGGCGGGATTGACCGAAGTAAAGTCGGCGCTAATCGCGAAGTGGGAATTGACCCGAAGACGAATAAACCGATTATCGCGCGATTTGGGCGATTTGGTCCAATGTTGCAGCTTGGCGCAACTGACGATGACGATAAGCCTCGTTTTGCGCCGCTGCCAAAGGGCGCGAAGATTGAAACGGTAACCTTAGAGCAAGCACTGGAAATGTTCAAGTTACCACGCGTCGTCGGACAAACAGAGGACGGGCAAGATATTAAGGCGAATATTGGGCGATTCGGTCCATATATTCAAGTCGGCAAATTGTTCGTTTCCATTAAGCCAGAAGATCCTCACAGCATTACTTTAGAAAAGGCGCGTGAACTTTACGCCGCCAAATTAGAAGCCGAAGCCGCTAAGAATATCGCCGAATTTCCAGATGGAGTTAAGGTTCTCAATGGGCGATTCGGTCCGTACATCACCAACGGCACCAAAAATGTCAAAATCCCTAAAGACACGGATCCGAAAACTATTACTCACGAAAAAGCTCTGGAGCTATTAAGCGCCACAACAGCGAAACCAACTCGCAAACGCGTTGTTAAAAGCTAAAAAAAACATAGCAAGAAATTTTTTATACTATCCAATAATTCCGGATAATAAAAACTCTTCATATAATCTATTGCAAAAAACGTAAAATAAATGCTATAATTTATATCAGCAATTATGGCATTTATCTATTGACTTTTGTCAAATGCAATTGTATAATTAAAAACATATTTTCAATCAATATAACCTGTGGTGAGGCAGAGAGGATGTTTCTAGTAGCATGAGCGAGACAGCAAAAACCGAGCAAAGCGCCAAATTAAATTCTGTCGTCGATACTATTATTTCTAAGATTCCGCAAGAGCGCGAGAAGGAAATTATTTCTCGACGATTTGGTTTGTATGACCGAAAAGAAACGTTAGAGTTAATTGGCGATATGTTCGGCATTACTCGCGAGCGCGTTCGTCAGCTAGAAAAAGCAATTTTAACGCGTCTACGTGCAGCTGTCGCCGAGGGAGAACTTCCTTCGGTTATTGCTATGGAAAAAGAAATTACTTCGAGTTTGTCTGAGATGGGACGAGTTGCGCGCATGCAGGATTTGGCGTCACATTTCCTCGGTAAAGAAGCTACTGCAATTGACCGCGCTCGTGTGGCGTTCATTTCTGAGCTAGCAGAAAACATCACGATTGTTACAGAGAATGACGATTATTACCAAGCGGCAGCAATTGACACTCTCGGCAATGAAAAGCAAATTAGAGCACGAGTCGAAGAAGTTGTCAAAACAATCAAAAAGCACGGCGAACCCGTTACCGCGGAAGAATTGCACAAAAAATTGGACTATGAACATCCTTCAAACATTGCAGCCTTGGCTACCGTTAGTAAAAAATTGGCTAGCTTAAACGATCAGTGGGGACTAGCCAAATGGCCAGCCGTTAACCCAAAGAACATCCGCGATAAAATCTACGTTGTTCTGGACACCAACGGCTCACCGATGCATTTTTCCGACATCGCCAAAGGAATTCGGGATAGCGAATTTAACCGCCGAAGCGTCACGACGCAGGCAATTCACAATGAACTTATTAAAGACAAGCGCTTTGTTCTAATCGGTCGCGGTATTTACGCGCTTGCCAGCTGGGGCTACAGCCGCGGAACTGTAGCGGATATCATTACCGATATTTTGAAGAATTCCGAGACTCCGCTTCACCGCGATGAAATCGTTCGTCAAGTCCTCGACAAACGACAAGTCAAGGAAACCACTATTCTATTAAACCTTCAATCAAAGCCGCAATTCAAACGCGTCGCTAAAGCCACATACGTTTTTGAAGAAGCCGCTTAAGCTAAGTTGCAAACTTCTTTCAGAGGTGAGATAATTTACACATAATGCAGATTATTTCTTGGATCATCGGTACGTTATTACAATGGTATGTTTGGATGCCAATCGTGGCAGTCCTGATGTTTTTGACGTGGCGGAATTATCGAAAGATCGAAGATTTCACCCCAGTTGAGAGCGTACTTTTAGTTCTGGAAATCCCACGCACCAACGACAAGCAAGAACTTGCCGCCGAGCAGTTATTCGCTTCACTGCACGGAATTCTTCGCGACAATAAAGAATTGCGATTATCTGGCGGACACCAAGAGCACATCAGCTTTGAAATCGCCTCAGTCAATGGGCAAATTCGCTTTTACGTTTGGGTGCCAAAAACCCTGCAGAGTTTTGTCGAAGGACAGATTTATTCTCAATACCCAACCGTTCAAATTCACCAAGCCGACGAAGATTACACCGAGCACGAGCGCGACCACGAAGTTGCTTACTCGACAGAATTGACATTAACCACAGATGAATTTCTCCCGATTCGCACCTTCCAAAACTTCGAAGTTGACCCGCTGGCGGGCATTACAGGTACGCTGGCAAAATTGGAAACCACCGGTGAAGAATTGTGGATTCAGGTGCTAGTCAGACCAATCCCCGATGACTGGCAAAACGCCGCAGATCGATATATCAATAGCATAAGAAACGGACGGATGTTCTCCTTGCCAGGATTCGGCGGCAGTATGCAGTGGCTAATCGGCGTACTTGGCGCGTTGTGGCAACCGCCAGAGCAGGGAGTCGGTCAATCAGCCGCCGTTGAGCTGTCAGACCGCGATAAAACTCGCATTTCTGAAGCAGAAAAAAAGGCGACCAAGCTCGGCTATGAAGTAAAAATTCGCTTGGTTTATATGGGCGAAAGTCAGACAAACGCTAAGCTTCGCATGCAGGCGCTCGTCGGTACGTTTAAGCAGTTCAACTCAACAAATCTCAACGGATTTCGCGCCGTCAAGGGTGCGTTTGGTAAAGAATTTATTGATAAATATCGCAAGCGTTCGTTCATCGGCGACGGTTTTATCTTAAACATAGAAGAATTGGCGTCAGTTTTTCACTTGCCACACACCAACGTTGAAACGCCAAATATAGTTTGGGCAAGCTCCAAAACCGCAGAACCGCCATCCAAATTGCCAGTCTTAACCGGCGAAGACGTCAACGATGACCAAATTTCTGCCTTTGGCGTCACCAACTTCCGCGGCATCAGCCACCAATTCGGCATGTTGCGCTATGACCGCTCACGCCACGTTTACATAATCGGGCAAACGGGCGCCGGAAAAAGTGGACTATTAGAGCTCTTCGCCTTAAGCGACATTTTCCATAATCAAGGATATGCCATCATCGACCCGCACGGCGACTTCGCAATCAACAACATGAAATTTATCCCTGGCAGCCGATTGAACGACGTGATCTATTTCAACCCAGCCGACACCGCGTATCCTCTGGGATTCAACCCGCTGGAAGTCACGAACCCTAATCAAAAAACCAACATTTCGTCAGAGATCATCGGCGTTTTGAAGCGTATTTTCGGCGATTCGTGGGGACCGCGACTTGAATATATTTTGCGGTACACTATTTTGGCTTTGCTGGATCGACCAGAGGCGACGATGCTTGACATTACTCGCATGCTAACAGATAAGGAATTCCGAAAAGAAACGCTGACTTATTGCCAAGACACCGTGGTTTTGCAATTCTGGAATGTTGAATTTGCCAGCTGGAATGACAAGTTTGTCGCCGAGGCAATTGCGCCAGTCTTAAATAAAGTCGGGGCTTTCACCGCCAATCCAATCATCCGCAATATCATCGGGCAGCCGAAATCCACGTTCAATATTCGCCAGATTATGGACGAAGGAAAGATTCTAATTGTCAATCTGTCCAAGGGTCTTATCGGTGAAGATAATGCCGCCATCCTCGGTTCGTTTTTGGTCACGAAAATTCAGCTTGCCGCCATGTCTCGAAGCGACATTCCTGACGTCCGCGACCGCCGCCCATTCTATCTTTACGTCGACGAGTTCCAGAACTTCGCCACCGATTCGTTTGCAACTATTCTATCCGAGGCTCGAAAATATGGCCTTAATTTGACCGTTGCCAACCAGTACATTTCCCAGATGAGCGACACGGTTCGCGATGCGGTTTTCGGCAACGTCGGCACCATGATTTCTTTCCGAGTTTCTGCTGACGATGCACCGATTCTTGCCAAGCAATTCGAGCCAAACTTCGAGGCAATCGATCTACTTCAAATGCACAATCGTAATTTTGTTGTCAATATGGTTATCGGCGGCGAAAAAACTCCGGCGTTTTCTGCCCGCACATTGGAACTTCCACCAAGCCAAGCCGACAACACGCCGCACATTATTGAACATTCGCGTCGCATGTATTCGCGAAACAGGGAAGATGTCGAGAAGGAAATTGACGCCACAATAAAGCCTGTTCGCAATCAGAAAAAGCAGCCCAACAACTCACGCAGCCTGCAAACAACGCTCCAGCGGTCAATAGTCAACCGGACAAAGCAGCAACCCGCAGCAAACGATGGCGAAGTTGTTTTGCAAATTCGCGGCAATGATAATACCCTAAGCCTCACAGAAACTGCAGTTACGCCCAGTTAACCGCTACTCACCACGCCAAAAAGACGACGTCGCCGACGAAAAAAGAGCACTACCGCCGCCTAAAAACTATTCGTATATCGCCACTGACGCATATCGGAATTGTAAACGTCGGTGATTCGCGGAGAAACCAACGTAGAAGTCGGTCCAGATGGCACCGATATGGCGTTTTGTTTAGTCAGGAAGGTGAGCAATTTCTGGTTTTGATATCGTAGGTTTTTCGGCAATGGCTGGCTAGCCACGACCTCAGCTTGCGGCGCAGACATCACAAAACCCCACTCGCCAAATGACGGCACATTGACCGAAAACGCCGTCACATATCGCTCTGGATGAGATGATTTGACGGTGTTTGCCACCATATAAAAAGCATGCGGAGAGAAAAATGAAGACGTCGCTTGCGTCACCATAACCCCACGCTCCGTTAAAATATTACCAATTTGACGATATAATTGTTCGGAATACAACTTGGCTAATTTTTCATTCGACGGATCCACCAAATCAATCAGCACGACATCATATTTATCCTTGGTAGAGAAGGCGAATTGGAAAGCGTCTTGATTGACAATGGAAACGCGCGGATCGTGCAGAGAACGCTGATTTATATCGGTGAGAAGATGATTAGTTTTCGCCAGATTAGTCATCACCTCATCGATATCAACCAACGTAATATGCTCAACGCTGGGATATTTCAAAACGTCCCGAGCCAGCAAGCCATCGCCGCCGCCCATAATCAGCACGCGCTTCGGGTTGGCGACTGAAGACAGAGCGGAAGTGGACAGTGTTTCGTGATAACGCGCTTCGTCAAGACTGGAAAACTGTAAATTGCGATTCAAAAACAACCTAGTGTCATTTTTATATCTCGTCAGGACAATTTTCTGATACGGCGTCTGCTGCTGCCACATCACCGGATCTTTATACGTTCGCTTGTCGATTCCGTGCTCAATTTCCGTCGCATAAATGAAGAATCCCAAAAGCAACATTGTTGCAATAACGCTAATTGTCATCATAATTTTCGACGCTTTCATTTGCTTAAGAATCAGAACCGCAACGCCAATGTTCAGTGCCGCCACCAGATACGCGCTGCGCATTAAACCAAGATACGGAAGCATAACGAGCGGGAATAATAGCGACGCAATTAACGCCCCAAAATAATCGAGCGCTAAAATCTTACTAAATAATTTCACCGAAGATTTGCGCCCGAATTCCTGAAACATCTTCATTAAAAGCGGAATTTCTAGCCCGATACAAATACCAATTGCCAAACTTATGACGGCAAAAATTAGCCAATGCGAACGCGTAAAAACGAATCCCAAATACATCAGCATCACCGAATTTCCGCCAATTAGCCCCAGAATAATTTCGTTTGTTGCGAAGCTGGTCGCTGGATGGAGCTTGATGTAATTGACCAGCAGTGAGCCGATTCCCATGCCAAACAGCGTCACGCCCGTCGCCAAGCTGAAGCTCAAAATCGAATCGCCCACCAGATATGACGCAGCTGCGCCTAAAATCAGCTCGTAAATAATTCCGCCAATTGCTACTAAAATTGCCGCTGCAAATAAAGCAACTTGCTCCCGTTTTTTCGTACTTGATCGTGACATTATAACTCCTTTTATTTGCCAAGCCCGCCGCTACTGCCGCCGTAAACGCTGCGCGATCCGCTGTGACCTTCGCGCATTACTATTATTACTGTCGGAATTGTTGTCAAAGATGGATGCACGCAAACATAATAGTGGTGATTATTATGGCAATGACTATAATCGTCGTCCAGTCAATTGGCTTAATGGTTCTGCCGAACATTTTCTTCTGTTCTTTGTCGCTCAAGCTGAATCTTACGATAAGCGTCGTATTCGCGGTTATTATACTTCTCAATCGTGATCAACTGACGGTTTTTCGGCGCGCTAGTGTCCCTCAAAGTGGCGTACGCCATCAGTTCTTTCGGGAAAACTTGGTACGTGTTTTTGCCCTTGATATTCATAATTTCGCCAATTCCAACCTCGTCAACCACTACAACGTGATCCTTGCCGTCCTGTTCTAGAAACGGTGAATGATTGACCTTTTTTCAATTGCGTTGGGTCAATTGCCTGAGTAAAGCGAATCGGCTCGTACGGAGAGACGGTTGTTTGATCGCTGTGATCATATTCCACCCAGCTGTCATAATCGGCCAGCCCTGTAATCTCCCATTCTTCCCAGTAGTAAAATCGCTTGTCTTTCTTATCCCATTCGCGAAAAAGCAAACAGCCAACAACTCGTAAATTAGTTTTCTTTCCGGTCAATATTTGGTTGATTTTAAGTCGCGCCTTGGTTCGTTTCATATTACAATGTCATTTCTTTCATAATTATGTTTTTTGCGCCCAGCAGCTGTGCAGCCAACTCTTTTATTTGTTGCAATTTATCATCATCCAGCATTTTACAAGTTGTCATCGCTATATACGCCACGCCGCTTTCCGGCCACGTATGAATCGCGATGTGCGACTCCGACAAAAGCAGGGCGGCGCTGATTCCTTGCGGGGAAAATTGATGCGTTACTGATTCCAGATGATGTAAGCCAGCCGCCTCGGCAATGTCGCGCATTAGTTTTTGCAACCCATCTGCATCATCAAGCAGGGCAGAGTTAGATCCGCTCACCTTAACGGCGATAGATTGTATCCCAGATGTGTTCATATTAGTAATTATAGCACTATTTAACCACAGTAATATGCTACAATGAGTTCATGGAAACACTTATGTTTATAATAGCTGTAGTTATCGTAATTTTTATTATAGGGTTGGGAAAAATAAATGATAGAGGTTCAATTAAAAAATACACAAAGAGGGAATACAGATATACTAAAAAATCCTGTGTAATTACAGAAAATGAACTGTCATTCTACAAAACCCTGCAAGAAGCCGTAAGTGGATGTGTAATTATACCCCAAGCCCACTTAAGTATGTTCTTGGAGCACAGAATAAAAGGGCAGAGTTGGAATGGGGCGCTTAACAAGATAGATAGAAAATCAATAGACTTCTTAATCTGCACCAATGATATGTCTCCTCTTATAGCAGTAGAGCTTGACGACAGCACGCACAACCAGCCAAGGCGTAAAGAACGTGATAATTTCGTTAATTCAATCATCAGTGACGCAGGCATCCCCCTATTGCGCTTCAGAACTAACGAATGGAACAGTGATCTAATCAAGCAGAGAATTGCACAAGCTTTTCAAAAATAAGCTGATAAATAACAGAACAAAATACGAACTAATTATTTACGATTTTCAAGGAAGCGTCAAAGTAAATCCTAAACACGCGCCATAACAAATATCGCAATATAAAACCTACATACGGCTATAATAATCAATCACGCAAACGATCCATAAATCCGCCATAAAAGAACACATCAGATAGCCCAAGCAGGGTCCATCAGTAGACAGGACACAAGACAAGAAGAGTAGTTGCAGATTTATAAAATAGAATAAATTTGCACCAAAAAAGACGATAGAGTAATCATGTTTTAGATATAGTCCTAATGTCGCACAATGCACATTTTACGTAATAATAAATACACGACTAACTTGGGTATACACATGTGTCCATTGATGTAGCCACACTCTATAAATATTACAATTATTTGCCCAAAATAGTCAGGGGACTTCACTATCCATTCAGCATAGACCATGCTACACAACAAGCTAAATAAAACTCACCAACAAACACGAACTTAAAATATTCATTTACCTAAAAGCACCCGCCGCAAATGCCACATTGATATTTTTACATCACTGTATCATCCAATAAATATCACATACGGTTTGCTTATAAGTTTTCCACATACGCATTTTATATTATTTGACATTTTTATATTTTTATTGCCCTACTCCCCTAGCTTATCATTTTGCGATTATTTGACTTTTGCATATTTTTATATTGTTATATATATTTTCTACGCCATACAGAAATAGAACAAAAAGAGAACTTACTCTATCCAGAAGAGAAGTTGACCGCCCTACTTATAGAACGACCTCTGATCTACCCTGACGTCTATATACCCTGGCTTTGCGCCGTTATTATCCAAATAACTCAAAGTAGCTATCGCCTGTTTAACCTGAGCTTGAGCAGACCTATCTACCGTCATACGGATCTGAGTTTCCCTGCCCTCGACCTTAAACCAGACTTGGCGTACAGTATTAGCTGGCAGAATAACCTCTGAAACATTCATTTTATGTTGCGAAAATTCAGACACGGCTTGACCAAGGAAGCTCAAGAATTGACGATTGATAACTTCTTGACCACCTCTAGTCGGCAGGCCACTCTCATCACGAACAGCAACCGTAGGCGCGGCAAAATAATTCTGCTCAAAAGTAACACCGCTATCATCAACAAAATAAATCTTATCCCCGGAAGACCACTGAGCCACCGGCTGCCTAAACGTCAACTTAACGGCTGATCGCGCTAGAAAATCTCCCTCCACGCGAATGTTTTTTACCTCAGGAGCTTTCTGTAAAAAGAATTGCTTTAGGTCATTATTATTGAGGAAAAACCGAAACCTCTCCGCTGGATGAGCGCTGTAATATTCATTAAGAACGCTCACGTATTTATTAGCGTTGCTGGAACTTTTTGCGTCGGGAGTTTGGATTGAAATATTGATTGTCAATTGAAACAAAAGGAATATCACAACAAGCAGACTTACCGCAGTCGCAAACATTTTTCGCATTACACGGCGACGTTTTTTCACCAATTCGTGCGTCTCGAGTCTCTCAGAAGTCTCCAAAGGAGAGGATGTTTGGCGGCTATTAAGCGTCCTGTTCCGACGATACGATTGGGCGGGCAAATCATCGTAATTCTCAGTTCGACGACGCGCCGCGATTTCTCGACGACTTAGATTCTCGTCCGATTTTTTCTTAGAGAAGGGGAATTTCACTTTCGCCTACCCTGCCTTCGCACCGTAGTAAGAATAATCTTCGCCATATCTTTAGCCGCGTTTGGCTTGGCAAATTTACCAAAGTTATCGCCCAGACCTTTAAGAATTTTCTGAGATTTTAATACGCCAATTATTTTTCGTGCCAAGATTTGATTGTCCTTATCTAGTTCGTCTTCTGAAACTATCAACGCCGCCAATGCGTCCTGGTACACTTTGGCGTTTTTTAGTTGATGCCCGCCTGTCAGATGGCCGTTAGGGATGATCATTGTCGGTTTATGTAGCGCGGCCAATTCCAGAAGGGTAGTCGCCCCTGCCCTGGTTACGGCTATATCTGCTGCTGCCAAAACTTCCGCCATTCCGTTGTGGATAAAGGCTTGCAGTCGCCATCCTTCTGCCGTTCGTCGGTTTGTTTGAGAATTTCTTCGTATTGCTGGTTTCCCGATATTAAAAATACCGAAGCCTCCCGGCTAAGTAGATTTTCCCTGATTGCTACAATTGCGGAGTTAATTCGGCCTAGCTCCGAGTCTGCCGCCAGTAATAACGACTTTAGCGGTTTGTTGATGTTAAAGCCTAATTTTTCTTTCAATTTTTTTTCCTCTCAGCCTCAGAATATTGATGGAATTCTGGCGCTACTGGTATGCCAACATATGACGCTTTTTCTGGTGGATAATTGTAATATTCGAGGGGCGCGCCCGTGCCGATAGCTTTTGCGAATGGACTCAGCAAGCGATTCGTTAACCCTGGATGCGCGTCAGAATCGTGCAGGACTAACGGGATTCTTAATAGCCTCGCGGCATAGCCTACTGGCAAACAGACGTATCCGCCTTTTATGAAAATAACATCTGGCCGCCAGTTTATTAGGTTAAATAAGCTCTGGAAAAATCCGACCACTACCTTAAATCCGTCGCGCAGATTTGGTAGTAATATTGATGGTTGTAGATGGAGATGAGATGCTTTTTCCGTGATATCGTCGTAGTTTTCCAGCAATAATCAACTCGACTGGAATATTGTCTTCGAATTTAGCAAAAATCCCGCGTGCGCTGGCGCCAAATTTTTTATCGCACCAAAAACGAAGCTCGTGATCGCCAGTTTTCTGTAATTCTCTAAATACGGCTACCACTGGCGTAACGTGTCCGCCTGAGCCGCCGCCGACCGCTAAGATCTTGGCCACTTTCACCCTCCTCTAATGCTTTATGTGACGTATATTTGGAAATTTGGAAAACTAAACCGAGCGCTGCCGCAATAAACAACATGTTTGTACCGCCATAACTTAATAATGGCAATGGGATTCCAGTAAGCGGCGCCAACCCTGTCATTGCAGCAATATTCAATATCACGTGAGAAGCAATCCAGCCAAAAATTCCCGCCACAATTAGCCGCAACGTCACGTTTGGAAGCCTCGCGGCTACGTGCAAAATTGACAAGAGTAGCGCCGTAAACAGCGCCAATATAGCCATTAAGCCAACAAAGCCAAACGTTTCTCCCATGACGGCAAAAATTGAGTCGTTAGTCGCCTCTGGAAGATATCCTGTCGCCTGAACGCTTTTACCAATTCCAAGCCCCAGAAGCCCGCCAGAACCAATCGCAATCCTGGCCTGCTGAATGTGATAATTCTTGTTCTCCTGACTGCTCGTCCCTTTGTGACTATCGCCCTGCACGAAAGTCATCACGCGCTCAATTCGGTGCGGCGATGTAAAAATCATCACCAAACCACAAAGTGCAACAATCGCCAGAATCTTCTTGAAAATCTTCCAATCAATTCCAGCCACCAAAATCATTGATAAGATAATCGCTATCAACGAAATTCCCGTTCCCAAGTCTTTTTGCAAAAACACAATCATCAGCAGCGACAATCCGGAAATAATGCCCAGCGGAATGATAGTTTCTTGGATGTCGTTTAATTTTCCCTGTTGCGAGCGCCGCCCTAAAAATCCCGCCAAAAACAATAGCACGCCATATTTGAGCAATTCTGACGGCTGAAAACTTCCCAATACGCCCAATTGGAACCATCGATACGCACCGTTAGTTTCTTGCGCAAATGACAAATGAAGTACTGCGCCCGAGAGAAATAGTAAAATGCATAGCGCAAATCCAGCGTAGAGAATGTATTTTGATCTCTCGCCAATAAACCATTTGTACGGCGTAAAGTAAAACGCAGAAAAAGCTACGATGGCAATAAATACGCTCGTCAGCTGCTTGCCAAAGAAATACGTATCGCTATAATTCGTGCCGTAAGCATAATTCATCACGTTGGCGCGTTGCGGCCCCAGCGCATACATAACAATCAGCCCAAGTAGCAACAAAAGCCCCATATAAAGCACAATCTGGTACATCGGCCGATGACTTCGAACCGGCTGAGCGATAGATTGACGATTTTTGGCGACCGAATTACGCAATATGACCTCCAGCAAGCGCCAGCATCACGCCGATAAACGCCATCACGCAGCCAATAACCCAAAAGCGCATCGTCACTTTAGTTTCTGGCCAACCAATCGCCTCCAAGTGATGATGAATCGGCGCAGATAAGAAAATCTTTCTCTTAAACAGCTTCTTGCTGACGATTTGAGTCAAGCTCGATCCCGCCTCAATTACAAATAGTAAGCCAATCACAGGAAGTAACAGTAACGAGTCGGTCAGCATTGCCACAACACCCAAACACGCGCCATAAGCAAAACTTCCAACGTCACCCATGAAGAATCGAGCTGGATAAATATTGAACCACAAATAGCTCAAGAGCACTCCGACAACCGTAAAGCAGAATCCCGCCAATATAACATGTTGTTGCAATAAAGCAATCACACCAAACGCCCCAAAGCTAATACCGAGCAGCCCGCCTGCCAGACCGTCCATTCCGTCAGAAATATTAACAGCGTTACCGGTAGCCACCACCGCAAATGCAAACAACGGAACTATCAACCAGCCAATATTCACCTCGCCCACAAACGGCACATGGAAACTCGCCACGCCCAGTTTGGCAAAGAAAAACCAACCAAGCACCACGCCAATCAACGTAATCAGCGCAAACTTCACTGGACTACGAAGTCCCGCCGCGCCGCCGCCCAAACCACGCAGATTGATGATATCGTCAATTAGCCCAACAATTCCGCCGCCAACCAACGCCGCCAGAGGAAGCCAGGTCTGCGCTCGGTCTAAATTGAAGAAAATCGTCACCACAAAGATTGAAATTACGCCAATCACTCCAGCCATCGTCGGGATGTTTCGCCGCAATTTTGCCGCTTGGAATTTGGCAAAAACCTTTAGCTTTTTCCCGTCAGTGCTTTCCGACCTTTGGCGCTTCCAGAAGCGATATCGATAAGCGAAAAACGTATAAATTGGCGTTAAAAACATCGCTAGTAAAAACGCGCCGACGCTCAGTAAAAACACGTGCGTCAATTCATTGGTCATTGTTTGTAAAGCTATTCCCATATTTATTCCTTTGGTGCTATTTTCATATAATCAATCATCCAATTGGATATATCTGTAAAAATTGGTCCAGCGTGAAGATTTCCTTGCAAATTAATCCCCTTGCCTGGAGCCGCTACACGTACCATTATGACATATTCGGCGCCATTTTTTCCACCACCATAACCAATATATGTAGCAATCGTTTCTTTTTGAGTGTAAGCGCCATTAACCACCGCTTCAGAAGTACCAGTTTTTCCGCCAATTTCATAGCCAGATTTGTCACTCTTTGACAGGAATGAAGATCGGCGCGCCGTCGTTAGCATCGTTCGCATCTGCGATGACGTGCCGCCGCTTACGGTTTGGCGAATAACTTTATTTTCCGACGATTTCAGATTGCCAGATTCGTCAATTGTACCAACGAGAATGGTTGGTTTGTAATATTGACCGCCGTTAACTAGCGACGAAAATCCAGCCGCGACTTGAACCATAGTCAAGTTCATACTCTGACCGTAAGTCATAGCCGAATAACGAACCTCATTTCCTTCAGCACTATCCGGCGGATAAATATAGCCCGAAGCCTCGCCCAGCTCAATTCCAGTTTTAGCGCCAAAACCAAATTTATCGTGATAATATTCATACAAAGTCTGACGAGCCGGCAAATTAATCTGCGAGCCATTTCCTAATTTTCGAATCGCGGTAATCGTGCCGACGTTGAGCGAATTGTTGAATGCGCCTTGAATCGTCATTGTTCCGCCTAAACCTCTCAAGGCATTACACATCGTGCGGTCGGCGACTTTTATACAATCGGTATTATTATATGTGCTGGACGGTGTAATGATGCCCTTGGTCAATTGCCGTAGCGAAACTAAAGGACTTGATAATCGAACCCGGCTCAAATGGCACCATGGATGCGCTTATCTATAAACACCGACCCGTTTTTCTGCTTGGCAAAATCCGGGGTATTATAAGTCGGGTAATTCGCCATTGCCAGAACCTGACCGTTTTTCGGATTCATAACAATCACGCTTCCTTCTGGTGGCGCCAGCTGCTTCGACTCCCTTTTTCAGTGCCAATTCAGTCTGGCTTTGAACTGTTCCTATCCACCGTCAGCGCCAAGTTGTCACCAGATTTTGCCTTGATTCCTGCATATTATTTTTTCCAACCGTCAGTTGTATATTCCTCACGTCAGTTACAGATTGCAATAGTCCGTCCCGACCCTTAAGCTGCTTATTCAAAGAGCCTTCGACGCCATATTGACCTTCGCCAGCCGCATTCACAAATCCAAGTACGTGCGCACCCAGTTCTCCCTCAGGATAATTTCGAATAGAGCTTTGTTGATACAAAACGCCAGCAAAGTTTTTCTTTTTCAATTTTTCCGCTTGAGTTCTGGTGATATTCTTCGCCAAAACTTCATAGCGTGACTTTTTATTATTAAGCCTTTCAGATACATTTTCCGTCATTTCACCGCCAGCAATTTCCCTCAAACTATCAACAAGCTGACTCCGCTCTTTATCGTCAATCGACTGCGGGTCCGCAATCACCGTATAGACCGCCTGATTAAGCACCACAGGAACTGGCGTTTTCCCGTCCATCATGTAAATTTTCCCGCGCTCCGCAGGAATGATAAACTGACGCTGCTGACTCGCCCGCGCCAACTCCGTATATTTGCCATATTGCAAAATCTGCAATTGAAATAATCGCAACACAAAAGCCGCCATCACTACTAGTAAAGCGATGGCCAACCAACCAGTTCTTGAACGAATAAGCCGCTGCATATTGCTTATCTTATTATATCACTATTGAGCGTAATGCGTTTCAGTTGTCGTCATAGCTGAAGCGACATTGCTATTCTTCACCTTCTCTAACGCCGTCAGACGTGCATTCTGCACTTCCAATTCTGACTTTTTTGCGCTTAGTTCGGTGATTTTTGTATCCAGACTCTGAGCTTCATAGCCGTAAGCCGTAAGTCTGGTTGCCTGAGTAAGATAAATCAAGCCCAGTACTGTAATCATCAATGCAACTAGCACTGTATGAGCAACAGGACCAAGTTTGACCTGAGACTGAAAACGTGTAGAATTCTGATTTCGGCGCAATTGACCGTGTGAACGTCGTGAAGTAAATGTGGTGGTGTTTGTCATTTGTCTCTATCTTTTATGTTTATATTTGTATTTAGCATAACAAACCAGCCCGCCCGTTAAAGACAGGCTGGTTTTCTAAGTATATTCCGGAATACGCTTTAGTTTAGCCGCGGCGTACTGAAACAGTCTCTGCCTTGTCTGTATTCTGGAATTCTACTTTGATGTGGATTGGCATAATAGCCTCCTTCTTTTTGTTTTATTTTTTCACGGCGTATCGAAATTTTGCACTTCGACTACGCGGATTGTGAACATCTTCAGTTCCAGACACCGGTTTTTTCTCTGGAACAATCAGCTCGGCCTCATAGCCAGCCGTTGCTTGCTCCGAAAAGTAACGCTTGATCAATCTATCTTCCAAGCTATGAAAACTAATTATTCCTACTCGCCCGCCCTTATTAAGTAAGCGTGGCAAAAGTGGCAATAGTTCTTCAATCAGCTTAAGTTCGCGATTGACTTCAATGCGTAGCGCCTGAAAGGTACGAGTCGCAGGATGATGCTTCATACTACCGCGACCAACGGTTTGCTTGATCAGATCAGCCAGCTCAGTCGTTCCCTGAATTGGTCGAGCTTTTACAATTGCCTGCGCAATTCGCCTTGCTCGCCCGGGATTTTCTTCGCCGTAACGAATAATCAGCTGCGTCAAATCATCAACCGAATACGAATTGACAATATCTGCCGCTGTAATTTCCGTCCGATTGTCCATCCGCATATCTAGCGGACCGTCAAATCTGAACGAAAAACCTCTCTCTGCTCTGTCAAGCTGTGGTGACGACACCCCCAAATCAGCCAAAATCACGTCAAACTTACGCCCCTGCTTGACCAAATCTTGCGCTGCGCTCACAAAATCTTTGTGAATTAAAGTTACGCCTTTTTCAGCCAAATCGCCCAATGTCTTAATCGCGTTTTCGTCACGATCTACTAACACTGAGTCCAAGTAATTATCCGTCCTATTTAAGAATGCCCTGGCATGGCCGCCATAGCCAGCCGTCAAGTCGAGATACGACTCGCCTTCGACTGGCTGCAGCTTGCTAAGGGTTATCTCCAAAAGTACGGGAACATGCATCGGTTCGCCCGTCTGAGACTCTTCCGACTGTGGTGGATGTTCTTTAATACTCATCATTATTCCATTATACAGAAATAATGCTCGAGATCACCTAACTGGATATTTAATTCTGGCTTTTTTGTATTTGTGTTTTGTTTGTTTTTGTTGTCTTAGAGTGGAAATTTGTTGATTGTCAGTAACAACCATGTTTTCCAAAGAGACTTATGTGTGAGGTGGAGTTTTTTTGGGAGGTGTTTGAGGAAGGTGCGTTGCCGTTTTTAATGTGGAGCAAATTGCCACATGCCATTTTCAAATACCCAGATAGTTGATCTCGAGAGGTTTTAATTGTTAAAGTGCTTAGCTAATCTACTATTCCGCATTCTCGGCCGCTATTAGCCGAAAATATTCCCCTGCTCGCACAGCAACGACTTCTCTGTCAATTCCAGCGTAGTCGAGCAAATGCTGCTCAATCGTCACTCGTCCTTGTTTTTGGTCGAGCGCCGATGCGGTTTTACCTCGTCGGAATTTAACGTTCAGGTCGGCAACTCGCTCATCCAGAATACTTCCTGTTAGAGCGCTTTCCACTTCCCGATCCCAGATTTGCTGTGGATACAAGTGGAGATATTTACCAAACCCGCGAGTTAGCACGACGCCTGATGCAAATTCTGCCCTGAGTTCAGCCGGAATTGTCAAGCGTCGCTTGTCGTCCAACTTACGCTCAAAGTAATCTGTCTGCACGTCGTCCTTCCTTCGTGGTAGATTAGTTGTTTTTTACAGTGGATGTTTGTTTTTGTTGGTGATTTTCCATCAACTTTCGTTCCACTGACTCCACTATACTACCCACAGCTACCCACTTGCAAGCCCTTTTTATGACTTTTTACCCATTTTTACGTCAAATAAAAACTTTTCCACATTTTTGTGGAAAAGCCTAGTGTTGAGTTGATGTAAACCTACGCTATTAGTGGTTTTAGACAATGGATTAGCACTTAAGGTTATTTCAGACCAGCCTACAGTTGAAAGGCAGCCTAGTATACGCTTTTAACAATAAAAAGAACACCGGCGAACCGCTCAAGTAAGGCGATTTAGTTCCGGTGGTTCTTAGCGTCAGTATAGTAAATAATACTCAATAAATCAATAGCGATAAGCTCCGGCGCCCTCTTCAATAAACTACTAATGAGATCTAAAGGCTGTACCTCTATATCTCTCAACAGACTCCCTACTCGCCCGCCTCAAAACCTCATCAATCGCCAGCGCGTCAGGAGAAACTTCCAGCGCCCTACGGTTAATTCCATATAGATACAAATTGTCCAAATCTCGCACGCGACTCAAAGCCACATAGCCCATACCTTCAACAAACGCCTTCCTCAGGTCAATCTTAGCCGCATCCAGCGTCATTCCCTGACTTTTGTGAACCGTTATAGCCCACGCCAAACGCAGTGGAACTTGAGAAATGCTCGCTCGTTTACGCTCTCCGTCCCGCAATTCCCAAATATCCGGTACCATCGTCACCCGACGACCATCTCGAAACTCAACAACCGGATATTCCGTCAGCGGCTCAAAATCAACTACCGTGCCGATACTTCCATTGGCATATAATTTTTGCGGCGAATTTTTAACCGCCATCACCAACGCGCCCAGCTTAATCACTAAATTTTCTGGCGCCAGAACCGACCTTTGCAGATTCTCTACATAAATTTTCGAGCCCGTCGTCGTTTGCTGATACGAGCGCTCTTCTCCCGGCAATTCCGCCAATTTTTGAATATTGATATCATCAACATCAACGTTTACGGTGTGTAGTTCTGTTATATCACCATCTGGCGGCTCAATTTCCGTGCGCGCCAGCAACGCCTCGACGTGACGTCGCCTAACATCGCCAGTTCTTAGAGCGGTCAGAATCTCCAAAAGCTGCTCATCATTCTGACGATATTGTCGCTCCAAATATAAAACCGCCGGCTGAAGTTCTTGCCAAGCATCAGAATAAACCACAAAACCGCCGCCCTGCTCGTTCGGACGGTTCACTGGCGGCAATTGGAAAAAGTCGCCACTCATCACCAACTGAATACCGCCAAACGGCTGATCATTTTCCCTGACGGTTCTTAAAACTTTATCAATCATATCCAGCCGAAAATCGTGAAGCATTGAAATCTCGTCAATGATCAACACGTCAGTTTTAGAAATCACATCACGCCGCGTTTTTGACAATCGTTCAAAAAAATTGTTCGGCAAATGATCACTCACACCAATGCCACTCCAGCTGTGAATCGTATTGCCACCAAGATGTGTCGCCGCCAGACCAGTCGTCGCTGTTACCGACACCTTTTTACCCCGTTTTCGCGCCTGCGCAATAAAATTATTCAACAGGTGAGTCTTACCAGTTCCAGCCGCACCAGTCAGCAACGCCGACCGACCGCTCAGTAGAATAGCCAGCGCTAATTCTTGATCCATTTTAGCCTCGTGGCGGTTCGCCTTCTGGCTCGCCGAGCAGCTTCTTCGACTTAATTTCGTAACGCTTGCCCGTGATTTTACTCTCGATATAATCCTCATTGATGAGATTTACGAACATATCCAAATCATTGCCGTCCATGATAATAATCGCGCCGTTATCATCGCTCATCAACTCCAATTGCATCTCATCGGCATAGTCCAAAACATCTTCCTGTTTAACTGCGCCGATTTCCAATTTCTGCAATTTATTAATCGTCTTTTTGCGTTCCTTCACCAACGCATTAAGATCCATTCCCTCTGGAAAACTTAGCTTATATTCCTTCTCAATTTCCGCTACTTTTTTATCAGCAATCACCTGCTTTTTATATTCATAGCCAAACATTCGCTCAAATTTTCCAGGATTAAACGCAAAAATATCTTTACCGACAATCAAAACCTGATTATCATCCGGAACCTTAAAACCAACCTCCGCATTAAACGAACCAAATTTGCCATCAGAAAATTCCCAAGCCAACGCACTCTTCAGCGTCTGACCTTGCTGGATTAGCTTAACCGTGTAAAATATTGCGTCAGGATTATTCGGATCGGTAAATCGCGCCACAATTCCCTTCATACGCTTAAATTCGTGCTCAGTTTCCGAAAACTCCACGATGTCATGACGCTCATGTTCAATCAAATGAATCAGCGTTTCAGCTCGCCCAACCTTTTCCAGGTCAGTCCTCAATAAAACATTATCTTCCGATTCGCTCAATTCATAATCGCGAACGCTCAATCCAGTGCCCGCACCCAAATTGACCTGATTGATATAATCAAACAAGAACAACGGCCTGAGCTGCTGCTCAACATCGCCTTTTATCGGCATAAAATACGGCGTGTAATTTTTGCTAAATAAGAACAGCTCTATCTGTAAATCATTCTTTTTTGCGTCATTTTGATTTGCCCACAAAAAAATATCAGTCGTTTCCCTCACTTCTTCCATTTTTCTAGTATAGCAATTTTTATCAGATGTCGCTAGCAGTTATTTAGCCAATCTTTCGCCTTCACGCGCCCGATTAGCCCATTCGTCCGCTAGTTCATTCCCTTCGTCGCCCTCATGACCGCGCACCCAACGCAAATCCGCCTGAGAGTTTGAATATAATTCGTACAATTCGCGCACAATATCCAGATTTTTAATCTCGCCGCCCTTCTTCGTCCAGCCGCGCTTTTCCCAGCCCGGCGCCCACTTGGTAACCACGTTAATCCAAAATTCACTATCAGAATAAATCACACACGGCGCGCCATTAGCGTCTTTCAATGCCGCAATTAAAGCTTTGCCCTCCATGCGAATATTAGTGGTATCGCCATCTTCTGACCCCAAAATATAAGGCTGAAGATCACGAATAACCGCAAACCCACCTGGACCGGGATTCGGCGAAGCAGAGCCGTCAGTATAGTAAGTTGTCATTATCCCTATTATAACACTTACTGTACTCGCTTACGGTAGAGTGCATTTGGCGCAAACATGACTGGATATACACCACGGGTGATAGCCGTCAATGCAGTTTTACCCATTGCCCTTGAGATTGGGTTACCCTTACCATATTTCATATGCTCCACGCGCTTGTGTAGCTTCTGCAGCCAACGCAACGAATCATTGCCGTTGTTCTTATACACTGCGTGGCTTGTAACATCTGTTCTTGCTAATTTTCGGTCAAGGTCAGTCATGATCTGCACTTCTACTGGCAACCCCTCAGGACCAACGAGCGCCGAGGCCCTCGAGACACGGTAGGGTGTTTCTTCCTCCCTCAGTTCCTGATTTACGACTGCTTTATTTGCCGAGGACAAAGCACCATGAACCGTGTTGACGTATGTCGAGTCGCCTTGTACATAAATCGGCTGGCTAACACCATCACCTGAGCGTAAAAGCAGATTGTTATTGACAGTGATGGTGTCCACGAATGATGAAAATACCTTGGCAAGGTCTTCTGTCTGCGTTGCGTGAATTTCTGCAATCTCCTCATCCCGCATCTCATAGTGATGATTTCTATCAAACGTATCGTCACCCGCGTCGCAAATCACAAGAAAGGCAAACGCGTCCATGATATCATACCCCTCACCCTTCACCGACATTTTCTTTGCGGTTGAGCCGATGGATTTTTGTCGGAATAAAACTCGACGCAACGCACCAGCTATAGGTATCATCAACTCAGCAAAACGGCAATTAACACCGCTATACACTTCATCTGATGTTTTATTAACGATCCAACTCACTTCTGGCTTTTCAGACAAACCAAACATCTGCATCGCCAATTCTGCTGGGTCTTTTTCGGCATTCGTACGATACGCTTCAACGGCTTTGTCGATGATGTCTTCGCGCCCTTGCCCACGCAATCGATAGATGTTACAGGTGCTGGCCATTTCTGCAGCCATCGCGTCATAACCAATCGCTTCCAAAAATGGACAATAAAATGATTCTGCTTCAAGAATATTGCGCAGCTGCTGTGAATCCTGCTTGGGTGGATTCTTGAGATTGTCCATCATTTCTGCTGCTTTGATGACCAGAGATTCAATGTTCACCTCTCCTGCCAATTTTTCCAGAGCAGTACCGCGAATCTCCGGCATACCCATACGCCAACCAGCCACGTTCACCATGCCTTCATATGATGAATTCATGATTTGTTCTTTGTCGTGTGCACTTATCCCATTTGACTGATGTTTGATAGACTCTCGATAATCACGAGCTTCCGTACCGATAACCACCTGGTCATGCATATAGTCAATGACTGATTTGTCTGAGTCCTCAAGCTGAGCGATATATTCTTTCCAGCCTTCTTGCACACGGTCCGACAGTTTTGCCCTCTCATCAGTCTCGCGGTGTAACGTACGCCCAGGAATATCGTGCAACAACATAGCATCAGCCATCGCGCGACGCCTTTCAGGGTCAAGTGTCTTGCAAAATGTTGAAAGTATCTTCAAAGAGCGATACGCGTGATAGATCGGAGTTCCATGCTATGAGTCAAAATCTGCTTCGCGCACGGACATTAAGCTTCTGTGCTTCATTGCTCCAAAACCAACTGTCAGGAATATTATCTTTCAATAGATTCAGATGCACAACTTCCTTCTGCATTTTTTGTGTTGCACTCGGCACGCTATACTTTTATCCGAGCATAACCTCGCTAACTGATTAACACTCAAGAATTGAAAAGTTTTTGCCGCCCATTAGGCAAAATAAATCCGCATCAATTCGCGCGCTACCCTGTCGGCATCGTGACGAATCAAGCTGCGCTGAGCCGCTAATGGATCGCTGCTGGAGTTCGTATTGACCCACACGTCATCAGCAATCAAACGCTTGCCCGACGCATAATAATGCTTTTTCTTCAGCAATTCCTTATCCCACTCGACCAAATATTCGCCGTCGTGAGCATATTTCTTTATCAATTCCTCTGGCGGGCGATGGTTATTGTAAAGCACATAATCCATATTCACCCCTGAAAATCGCTCAATTTCATCCGCAAAATCCGCCACGGTAAATCCATCAGTCTGCGTTGGTTTTGTGACCAAATTGCAAACATAGACTTTCTTCGCCTTCGTTTCAGCAAGCGCCCGAGTAACGCCTCGAACCAACAACGCTGGCGCCAAACTACCATATAAAAGCCCCGGCGCAATCACCACCAAATCGGCATCCAAAATCGCTTGACGGGCTCGCGGGTTAATCGTAGCTGGCGGCTTAAGCTCTAGCCACGGACGCTCGCCGCGCGGAATCTTTAGCGACTCAGCCGCGTGCTGACCATCAACAACCGTGCCGTCTTTCAGCTTAATCGACATCGTTGTATCGTCCAGAGTAATCGGATAAACTCGACCATTGACGCCCAAAACTTCGCTAGCCAATTCCACTGCATCAGCAAAACTCCCTGTCATCTTTTCCAGCGCCGCCATGAATAAATTGCCGAACGCGTGACCTTTCATACTGCCCTCGCCGAACCGGTAATTGAACAAATCGCGAACTTTCGGCGAAGTACTCAGCGCCACCAAGCATTGCCTGACGTCGCCCGCTGGCAACACGCCCAATTCATCGCGCAACACGCCAGTTGAGCCGCCATCGTCGACCATATTGACCAACGCTGTGATGCTGTGTGTATATTTTTTCAATCCAGAAAGCAGCGTGAAACTTCCCGTTCCGCCGCCAATAACTACAACTTTTACCCCAAAATAATCATTATTCGAACCATTTGTCATGCTTGAATTATAGCACCTTGGAAAGCCTAAACCAACGTGCCTTTTGGCAACGCCCATTCCAAAAATGGCTGCTGCTGACAATCAATCGCGTTGATAATGTGCGTGGCAATTTTCGCAGGATCGTTGAAAAACATATAGTCAGCCGGAAGATCGCGCCCATTCCAAAACGGAGTTTTCATGGCGCCCGGCAAAAATAGCGCAACTCTAACTGGAAGTTTTTGCTCATCTGCCTGCATTCCCAAACTTCGCGCCAAACCCGCTTGAGCGTGCTTCGTCGCAACGTACACAGCTTCATCTGAGCGCGCTTTAACGCTACTTGTCGACCCGATAATCGTCAGTACAGACTTGCGATTCTGCGTTGACATCTTACGCCAAGCCCATTGAACCAGCGGCAACGCGCCCGAAAAATTAACTTCCGCCATACTGCGAACACTCGGCTGATCTTCAAAATTGCCGCGCCAGCCATATCCAGCCGCCCACACAAATTGATCAATATCATCGCCGTTTAAAATCTGCTCAATTCGCGCCGACGCCGACTCCACTTGATCTGAATAATACACATCCAGAGGAAAACCCTCGCCGTGCTTCTGCGGATTATGAGTCTTGCCCAGAACCAGCACACGCTCGCCACGCTCTCGCAGCTGCTTCGCCATTTCTAATCCAAGCCCACTCGTCCCACCAAGAATAATATGCATATGGTTATTATAGCAATGGCAATATTAAATGTAAATTCCGTATCTAAGCCTCGGCCACGCTTCTGCCAGTTCCTCGGCTGAAAATTCCTTGACAGAATCCAGCTCTTGTAAAGGCGTTTCCAAACAAAGCCCAACAGCCACGGCAGCCACTCGTCTCATGAGATATTCCGCATTATCTGAAGAAAAATAAGCATCCCTTCCCTAAATCCTCCTTTTATCCCGCCGCAGAATGTACACCCCGCTTATCCCGCCAGCTTCGCAGCTCAGTCCTATCATACGGAAACTGAGATGGCGATTGTATGGATGTGGACCGGCTAGGGAGACGCTTCTCTGCTAATTTGATGTGTCCTGAATATTTATGACCGCGACTAGCCAATATTATGTCCATATCGAGAATCCGTCTTCTTTAATAGCTAATCTGTCAATAGTGTAAATAACGAATTCTCGTTGACTTCGCCCTCCATAATATTCTCGATATTAACCCTGGCGCCGTAATTATCAGTTTTCCTCATACGTCAAATCTTTGGCTATCTTCTTATATTCTCTCCACATTGGCTGCCAAAATCCACATTGCCATGAAAACGAGAAACAAATTCATCCACTTTATCCGGAGAGAAACTCTCAGTAGGCGATTCCTTAAGCTCTTCTAATGACAGTCCTACACAATGCAAAGCCACGGCTCCGACGCGTAAAGCAAGTCTGACACTTTCCATCTTCCTTCTTGTCGTCGTCAGGGTTTATTTTCATTGAATCAGGGACAACAAGCTCGGTTGGTATTACTTTGCGCAAGAAAGAAATTCCACTATGCGACATAGGATCAGCTATCAGTCAGCCGCTTTACCTTCACTTCATCTTCAACGTCGAGGCACTCTGAAATAGACACTCGCGCCATATTCTCACCGATTCCGCGGACCTTCTCTATTAAATTATCATGACTACGAATATCACCCACTCTTCTGGCAAACACCATGGACGCATTCACCGTCCCATCTTCTTCCAAAGACCAATCGCCATCATAGATTCCAATCAAGCGCCGACTTTCGACAGAGGAATAATTCTCTGAGTATCACCAGAGTCAATAAATCTAATATCAAAAGATACGCCGCCTGTACTTTTTTCCATGCCTGATATTCTATACTATTTTATGGAAAAAGTCAATACTATTCTGTCGGCAAACTATTTGCGCCACACAATTTCTGCCACTTCAAATGCACTTTATATCGAAGCGGCGCACCCGACTCGCTCTCTTGGAGTCGCAACTCTTCAGGATCCATAAACATCACTTCGTCCGCATCAACGCCCGCTGAAAAATCAAAGTTTTCCGTCCACACACGACAAGAAAAACAAATTTGGTTAGCATCAATTCGCTCAATATAAATCTCGTCCGACGCGTCAAAAAGCTGATAGCGAAGATTACCCTTATAGCCAACTTCTTCATATAATTCCCGCTTCAAAGCCGACTCAAAAGTTTCACCATAATCCATTCCGCCGCCAGGAAGATCCCAAAGCGGCCGCCCATCCTCTTTAACAACCAAAATCTGCCCAGCATCGTTGTAAATCAGAGCTTTTATGGAAACGCGATACAGACAATCCAGATGGTCCGTTCCATCTAAATTCTGTGTAATGATATGTCCGTTGGTGATTTTTGTCATGAAAGTCATTATACTACACCCGAGCGCTAGATAGCTAATACCATTTCACCTACAGTATACTCTGTCTTTCCAATATCTCCATACCATTAACTACTCATTGGGTGTTAATAAGTTAGGAATTACCTAAATTACCTAATTGTGATACTCTTTTATTTTTCCTGCATATTCAGTCAAAAGATTCTTTGAATAAATTTTTTCATTTCTTGAATCTCTAACTTCTTTCCAAAGAATAGCAGCTACTTTTAACTTATTCGAATAGTTGCGACTATTTTCGTCTGCACAGAAATCCTTTAAAAATTGATTCCATTGACAAACCGAATTATCATATTTAGCATAATCCGATTTTCCATAATAAACTTTCAGCATATCTTGAATCGTAAAACTCAAATCATTTTCACTTTTTACTTTTCTCCAAGCAGTAGCCATATCAGCAGTAAATTTAAAAGGTGCAATACCTGTTACGGCAGAGAAATATTCTCTAAATTTTGTATTAAAGGAAAACCCACATTCAAGTAATGGCATATATAGAGTAATATTTTCAACTTGCTTTGTTTCGTTTTTTATTGATGATTTTTTAATTAAATTACCCTTAAAGTACTGCTCAATAATATGATTGAGTTCTTGTTTTGTACCTCTATGTTCTAATGCTAGCGACCTGCATATCTGTGAAAGTTCTTCACGATACCAATAGTATTGATTAAACTCATCAAACGATGTGATTTTATCAAACTCAGGTCTACTTTTTGTCAATCTTTTATCTCCTCAAAACCAATTTGCTTTTTTCACGTCCAATATCTACAACTCCTCAACCTTCACTCGCCTCTGTTCCGTCGTATCCCGCTCACGAACAGTAACAGTGTCATCTTCCAGCGTCTGAAAATCGACAACCACGCAGTGCGGCGTACCAATTTCATCCTGACGGCGATAACGCTTACCGATGTTTCCATTGTCATCCCACATAACGCGTCCAGGATTTTTCTTAGATAGGTTGGCGTAAATTTCACGCGCCTTCTCCACCAATTCTGGCTTATTCTTAAGTAGCGGTGAAACGGCAAATTTAACTGGCGCCAAATGTTCTGGAAGTGCCAGATAAACACGCTTACTGCCGTTCTGCTCGTCCTCACGATACGCGCTCGACAAGACCGCCATCAGCGCTCGCTCGACGCCAAAACTCGGCTCAATCACGTGCGGCACAAACTTCTCATTCGTCCCCTTGATCGTATATTCCATACTTTTTCCGCTGACGCGCTGAATATTCATCAGGTCAAAATCAGTCCGATACGCAATCCCCATCAGCTCTTCCTTGCCAATTGGAAAATCGTATTCAATGTCAATCGTTTTCTTACTGTAATGCGCCCTGTCTTCCGCCGGAACATCCAGCTCGTGAATATTCTTAGGGTTTAATCCCAACGCCTCCAAAAACTCGTGCGTCGACTTCAACAATTCATCAAACGCTTCCTGCCAATTTTCTGGATTGACAAAATATTCAATCTCCATTTGCTCAAACTCTCGAGAACGGAAAACAAAATCTCGCGGCGCAATTTCATTGCGAAACGCCTTGCCCTGCTGAGCAATTCCAAACGGCAAGTCTGGATAAAAACTATCAACAACGTTCTTAAAATTGGTAAAAATTCCCTGAGCAGTTTCTGGACGAAGATATGCAACGCTGTCTTCACTTTCGGTGGCGCCAACGCTCGTCTTAAACATCATATTAAACGTTCGAGATTTACTCAGTGGATTTCCGTCTGGGCTCTTCTTCTTCTTATTGTTCATTTCATCCATTTGTCAAGCCGTCAACATCAATACCATTATCCTTTAGATATGTGTTCGGTATGATAACGCCGATGATTAACCGTATCTTCGCACAATGGGTAGCGACACTCGCATCCACCTGCGCACTCCTTCCAACTTTCGTATACATCATAAAAACGCCTCAGGGATATACTAAATATCTGCGTTTTAGTCAATAATACTTTCGCCACCATTAATTCAATTGTTCGATCCACTTGCATGCTCAACCTTATCCTTAAGCATATGGTCGGTACGATAACGCCGATGATTAACCGTATCTTCGCACAATGGGTCAACGAACGTATCCACATGCCCACTCGCCTTCCAGACTTTCGGATTCATCAAAATCGCCGCATCGACGCCATATATATCGTCGCGCTCGTCAACAAACATTCGCCACCATAAATTCATAATGTTGCGCTTCAATTGAACGCCAAGCGGACCATAATCCCACGTTCCAGACAAACCGCCGTAAACATCCGAACCCTGATAAATAAAACCGCGGCGCTTACACAGGCTAATAATATCTTCCATTTTTGCTTGACTCATCAAAAAACCTTTCTCCATGTTGGCAACATGGCGATTCACATTATTTCCTACATTATACCATTTTACTGACAGTTTTACACTGCGGCGTGTTGCCGGGCGTTCAGCCATCAATCGTTTATAACCTCAGTTATTCCGCCAATTTGCGCCACATTCGCGAGCGGCTTTGCTTGAATTAGCCTCAGTAGCTTAATAGCGTCCGCGCCCAAATCGCCCTGCTCCGCCAATCTCAATGCCTTTTTCCAGCCGCTATCCGTTGATAATGTTTTTTATCACGGCGGGCAGCGTCGGATTTTGTATATCGTCTGTGCGCGTGTTGCCGAGCTCGATCTCCCGAGTTCCAGCTCTTGCGTGTTGCATGTGGCGCCACGTTTGAGTCGGTTTTTAGGTTTATTTGCCGGATTGTTGCAATTGCTAGCTAAAACTAAATCGGCGCGTTGCCGATGCCTAATAGCATTACTGGTTCGTGCATCTTTTCGCTCGCTGCAGACACCAGTTTCATCACCGAATACGCAAATTGCATCCGATCGTAATCCTCCAGAATATGTCGATAAAAAGCCGACAATCGAGCGGAAGTCAACAGCCCCAAATCGCCCCGACCAGAGCGAATAACCACGTCGCAAATCGCGAATAATTCAATTCCGCCCGCCAATTTACTGCGCTCGCGTCGCACGCCTTTTGCGATTACGCTACGTCGACCTTTTGGCGTTAATAATTGCAAAACTCGGTCAGCTTCGGCATAATTTGTTCGCCTCAGAACAATTGCTTTTACTCGTTCACTCTGCCCTGTCGTTTTTTGGAACCTCGCGAAAAATCGCCCGCGCCTCATTCGGACGCATCGATGTTTTATTCAAAATTGCCTTCACACCAAGCGGACGCAAATCGTCCATTTTAACGTCGATATTCGTACAAACCACAATCGGCAAACTCGCCAAATCCGCGTGCGATCGCAGCTCATTCAACAGAGCAATCGCCTTTTCCCCAGCCAACAACATATCCAAAATTTAAAGCGTCAGGTTGCCAATCTTCAATAATTTCAATTGCCTGCCCCCCAGAAACCGCCACTCGATATTCCGCGCCAACATCCGCGGCAAACTTGCCCAGAATATCCGCCCAATTCTTATCATCCTCAACGATTAACAGTTTTTTCATATCAAACTCAACTGCCGACTAATTGGCATTTCTACATAAAAAGTCAGTCCATCACGATGACGAATCAGACCAATCCGCCCATTCATCGCCCGCGCAAATTGATTCGCCACGTAAATCCCCAGCCCGCTACTTTCCGGCCTTGTTCGCACGGTTTTTCGCGTTTCCATTTCATCAAGCAAAAGCCGATATTCCTTCAAACTCATCATCGGCCCAAAATCCCGCACGCTCATTCTCACGGCATCTTTTGTCGCCTTAACCGAAACCTTAATCTCCGATCCGTCCTCCGTATACGCCAGCGCGTTATTCAAAAAATTCGCTAAAATTCGCCCCAAAAGTGTTCGGTTCGCTAATATCAATTGACTATTTCGACTGCTCTTAGGCCAGCTAACTTTTCGTCCGTAAAGCATTGCGTTGAACTTCGTTTCCATCGCTACTTGCTGACATAAAGCCAACGGATTGACCGGCTCAAGCGGAAATAACGATGGTGTTAAATTGGCTGAATTTGCCAAATCAATCGTAAGCTGCAACGCCTGCTCAGAAGTCCGAATAATTCGTTGCTGGATCTGAGTTTTATCGGCAGAACTGGTTAAATCGTCGTCCAACAGTAGCGCCAATTGCCTAATCAAAGCCAGCGGCGTTTTCAGCTCATGTGCCGCCACCAGAACACTCGGCAATCCCCCAAAATCAGCATCACTCCACTCTTTACCTGCCATACAATTCTAGTATAGCAAATATGGATCTGGGTTTTTCTATTCAGAGATTTTTACAGTGCTCAATATAGTCTGGAAATCTGGCTTAAACGTATCCGCGTCGGTTGAAAAACGAATAGTTTTATCGCGAACTTTCATCAAAACCACAGAGCCGCGCAATTCTTTCTCAAACGTACCGTCAATTCGAGTTGCTGAAATTCCGTTAAACTCGGTACTGCTTGAGGTCAATTCACCTTTCTTTAGTCGTGATTGATAATCATTCAGCACCGTATCCATATTCTTATTGATAATCTCTAGCCTCAGCGCAAACCGACTATTTTTATTAGTTGTCGAAGGAACTGAAACAGGATGAAGATAAGCTTTATAATCACCCCTGTCGCTACCGTCATTCCCTATATATACACTCCAAGTTTTTGGATACATGAACGACACTCGACCGTATTCAGCAGGACCGACAAATTCAATACGCGGGTTTTTTGCTTCTTCAGAAAATTTCTTCTGGTCTGATTCGGCTTGCTCGCTCTTCCCCTTAGCAACTTCAATCGCAACTTTACTATCAACACTGCTTTTTTCTCGGGAATATTGCATGTACGCCCAAATTGCCAAAGATCCAGCAATCAAAAACAATATCAGACAGCCGATTGTGCCGACCATCCAGCCATTAACTGAGCCACGCTCACTCTTATCTCTCGTCATCATATTGTAAAGTATAGCTTATGCTTTAATTGATGTAAAGATCTTACTCAGCGTTAAAATCCTCGCTAAGAACCTCGATATCATGTCGCATATCTTCCAGCGTGGCAGTAATTTTTTTTGATAACTCTCTCGCCTCAATAAACCTCTGTTTTGCCTCGTCCAGATTAAAATCATCGCCTTGAAACCACGCGATTCGCTCGTTCAATTCAGCCATCATTTGCTCAATTGTCATATCGTTGTTCACTATTCTCAATCCTCGCTTTCATAATTATATCTTTTGTTGTAATCTCTACAATATTACCAATCTGTAAATCACCCTTGATCATTGCATAGCCACGACGCAGCGCCATTTCCGGATCATACTCAGCGATGACTTTTTGTTGCGACAATGTTGCATTTACAGCCGCATCCACACGACTTGACCACTGTTTTAGTGCTTCTTTTTGCAACATTGTTGCATTAAGCGACTGTTCTTCGATAGCTCTACAAATTGAATCTTTCGCGTCAATTAGCCTGTAATGCAAATGCCGAATCACTTCTCGCTTGTCAGGAAACAGCAATTGCGCGGCGTTACTCGGCGTGGCTGCGCGAACGTCCGCTGCCAAATCACACAAACTCTCATCAATCTCATGACCAATTCCAGTCATTGTCGGAATGCGACTACTCGCCACCGCGCGTACTAGTTTTTCATCGTTAAAACTCGCCAAATCTTCCGCACTGCCACCGCCACGAATCAAAACAATCACATCTGGAGATTCTGACATTTGATTAAAATATGATATTGCTCGCACGGCTTGATCTGCAGCATTCGCACCCTGCACATTAACGTTGGCGACTACGAATTTCACACCACCCCAACGCTCTCTAGAAATCTTCATAAAGTCCGCATATCCTGCTGCTTTCGTACTGGAAATAACAGCCACCCTCTGAGGATATTGCGGTAATGGGCGCTTTCTTTCAGAACTAAACAAACCCTCAACTGTCAATTTTTGTTTCAAAAGGTCAAAGCTTCGCTTCAAACTTCCCTTGCCTAATGGGCGAATCTCTTGAACATTCAAACTAAAGGCGCCTTTATCCCTAAGCGCCGGCATTGCCCGAACGACGACTTTCATTCCATCTTCAATTGGCGTACGTAAATTGCTAAAACCAACAAAACACCGAACCAGCCCGTCGTCATCTTTCAGATCGAAAAAAGCGTATTTCGGAGGATAAGACTTGGAACTAGAAACCTCGCCCTCAACTTCAACCATCCCAGCAAAAGCAACGTCAAAAGTTTGATTGACAACTGCTATGAAATTACTAACGCTAAATCTGGGAATCATCTGGCTTGCCGTATTTAATCAGTGCGTGTTGATAGAAAATATAGCCAAAGATAATCGTGCCAGTAAGTAAAATTGCTCGCGTCAAAATTATTCCAGCAATCGCCAAATCCGGCGGAGTGCCTGCCATACTTAAGAAAATAATCATAATGGTTTCATAAACTCCCGTCCCTCCAGGCGTAAACACGACAATCGCTGCCAATCCCGCCACGCCGTATCCAACCATCAGAATCGCCGGATTAACAAAAACACCCAGCGACAAAAACGCCACAGCAAACATCGCCACATCAAAAACAGTATAAACAGCTCCCCAAATCATCGGTTTTATTAGAAGTTTCGGATGATTGGACAAATCTTGAAAATCGTCCTGCATATCAACAAAAAACTCTTCGACTTTCTTCGACTTCATTACTCGACGTTTTTTACCTAAGGTGGCAATTTTTACCAGAGTATTAATAAATCTAGACAATTTAGCAGCAGTCATCTGCATACGCCGCTTTGACGAAAATACGAAAATCAGACCAAACGTCAGCGCCAAAACCACGATGATCAGTAAGAAACTAGCGGCAACGATATATCGATTAACCTTACCATCAATAGCCAGTGCCAACACAGCAATCACCAACAGAACCAAAAGCGACAAAAATCCCGTAACGTAACGAATCACCTGCGCAAATGTCGAACGCGCCGAACTCACGCCGAGTTTATGCATTCGCCACGTCGTATACGAAATACCACTAACTCCGCCCGACGGAAAAATGTGATTGACCAAATTAAGCTCCAGCGCAATCCTCGTCTGCTCCAGCCTGGAAATATGATGAATCAGATTCTTCTCTCTTAGATACGAAAAAATCATCTCGCCGCCAGCGAAGTACACGATAATCTGGAACGGCAATAGTAAGAATAATAGCCATAAATCCGCGTGCAAAAACAGATTCCACGCCTTCACGAGCTCATGCCGAGATAGAAAAATTATTATTGCCAAAACCACCAACGTCAAAACGCTCATAATGGCTCGTGGCGATTTCAACAATTGCAACACCTTCGGTAACATAACCTTCATTATACCACGATAAATGTTATAATTACGACATGTTTATAGCTATTCTTGGACGCCAACCAGAAATCTCTATCGCTGAATTAGAGGCGGTTTACGGTGCTCAAAATGTCCAAAAAATCTCCAACCAAGCCGCCACGGTTAATTGCGACAATTTATCAATTGACAATCTCGGCGGAACGATTAAATGTGGACAAGTCATCACGAAGATAAAATCGCAAAAATCAGACCGCAATACCCTGCTCCAAGCCTCAAAAATTATTGTTGAAAAATACACGAAAAAACTTTCGAATAGTCAGAAAAAAATAACGCTTGGAATAAGTTTTTATGGCAATAAAACAGATCCGAGAAACGTCCAAAAAATCGGAATTATCTTAAAAAACAACTTGAAAAAATCTGGCGTTAGTTTGCGTCTAATTCCTAATAAAACCGCCGCGCTGTCCACTGCGACCTCTCACAATAATAAACTCGGCAGGTCTGAGGCGAAAATTGAAATTATCATAGCTAAGAACGTGTACGGAGATTTGATAATTGCTGAAAGTCGTGGCGCTCAAAATATCAATTCGTATACTCAGCGCGACCGCGGACGACCAAAGCGCGACGCCTTCGTGGGAATGCTTCCGCCTAAGCTTGCGCAAATTATGATTAACCTGTCTGGCGCAAAACCTAACGATTACCTCTGGGATCCGTTTTGTGGCACAGGAACGGTACTGCAAGAAGCTGCACTTATCGGCGTGAATGCTTATGGCAGCGATTTGAGCGATAAGATGATATCTTACACGACCGAAAATATGAGCTGGGTGGAAAAAACTTTTTCGACAAACACTTTCTGGCAAGCACATCAGGCCGACGCCACCTCTGTAAAATTAACAGGTGAGCAAAAGGAGCGGATTTCTCGAATTGTTTGCGAAACATATTTAGGTCAGCCGTTTTCCGCGCCGCCTAGCCCAGAAAAACTTCACGAAGTAGTCGGAAATTGTAATCACATAATTAGCGATTTTCTGCAAAATATCCGCTCGCAAATTCGCCCAGACACGACACTTTGTATAGCCGTTCCAGCGTGGCAAAATCGCGAAGGTAAATTCACTCACTTGCCTCTGATAAAAAATCTTAAAAAACTTGGATATCAGCAAATTATCGATAAAAATCTCTTATATTACCGTGAAGATCAAGTTGTTGCCAGAGAAATATTGGTATTAAAACCGGCAGATATAGCCAAAACCGCTTGACAACTGGCTTTATTTTCGATAAACTAGAACAGATTGTTTTATAGAAACTATAAGGAGTAAAGAATGTCAAAGGTTAAAGCTGGTGGTTCTAGTAAGAACATCCACAACAATGCTGGTCAACGTCTTGGCGTTAAGCGATTTGGCGGTCAAAAAGTTTCCGCTGGAGAAGTTCTAGTTCGCCAAACTGGTGCCACAAAGATCGCTGGTGATGGCACATATGTTAGCCGCAATTTCACCATCCACGCTGCAAAAGATGGCGTAGTTGGCTTTAAGTCAGGTTAAGAAAACCAAGTTTACCGGCAAATCAGAACGCCGAACGCAAGTTGTTGTTCTTTAATTGGTAAAAACTTTGCTTAAAATAACTCCGTTTGTGCGGAGTTATTTTATTATTAATAGTTATCTCTCTTACTTACATACTCGAGAAGCACCCTTGCAGAATCCCTATGCATACCACTTCTCTCCCTGCCGTCCCTGTAATGAGTAACCGTTTTGTCTTGTATGTCCACATTAAATGAGCCATCCATCATAGCAATTGCCAGTACTATAGTATATTCACGACTGCGCATTTTTTCAACCCCGTAATAACCTTGCTTAAAATTCGGTGACTTCAAATTGCCAGCAGAATTAAGAAGAACCCTACTCGCCAAAGACTCTGGGCTATCTTCTATCAGATCATCCAATTTACCCTGAAGGTATTCAAACAACCGACAACGTGTAAGATGATCCTCTCTGAGATTATCAACCATTTCCGTAGTATCAAAAATCCGCTCGGGGTTAACTATTTCCCCTAACTTAGGATCATTGGATGACAAAATACCAACAACACCCCCTGCAGACTCTATACTATTTTCCGACAGCTCAACCAACTCAGGATTAATCGGCTCCATTAATTTTCTGGTTCGTTCCGAAAATTCCTTCAAATCATTTTCCTTCTGCCATTGCTCCAGAGTCGCCCATCTATTAGCGATTAACAATTTCATCAATCACCTGAGTTATACTACTTTTGTAGTAGTCTATTCCCCATCTGTTGTTCTGTAACTCCTCAATATTACTTCTTATTCTTGTTAATTTATTCAACAAGCCATTAGTTACCTCACCCAGAATCTGTATTATTCACGCCCATCTGATCTACGTGCTCAGTTAAAGCTTAACTAGACGCTTACGCTTTTCGTCTTCATTTTCAATCTTACTTTTTAGGTCTTCTAGGAGACTATTTATGTTATTCTTAAATTTATTCGCAGATTTAGCTCTAGAAACCTCAAGATCTCTAATTCTACCTGACGTAGATGTTATCATCTCTGAGATCGCAGGATTATTCATTGCTGTTGGATTATATTTAATTAGCCCTCTCAGCCGATCCAGCTCTCCAGTTATATATTGAGCCTTTGCAAAAAACTGATTATTATTATCTTCGGTAAGTTGTTTAAAGCTGTCAATCGCAACCTTAAAGTCCTCAGGTAATATGTCTGTATTGGCTTCATCCGTCTCCATCGACTTTTCAACCACTGGGTTTTCAACCGATTTAGCTGCTGGCAGCATCTTCTGGATTATTTGCTTGCACTTAATTTGGCTCATATCGGCTTTTTCACTGGTTCGGTTGGTACCAGATTCGTCTTGGTTAGCGCCTGCCGTCTACATCTGTCTCTGGTGGCTTTATTAGTTCTAATGTCTCTACTCTCTGGTCAGGTCTATTTAGCTAGTCATTGGCTTTAATTGCTTTCATCTAGTCCGGCTGGTTTTTTTTGTTCTTTTTCAAGGCTGGTGAACTGATGTCAGTCTTATTCGTCTTCACTGGCTTTTTAACTGGCTCGTTGGTTTCTACCCTATTCGTATCTATCGGCTTTTTAATTTCAGCATCCTTAACCGCCGTGTTTCCTATTTTGGGACTGACCTTCAGTTCTTTTAAGGTTTCTCGTGGTCAGAGTTATCTTCTGTCTAACTACGCCTTCTCTATGGCTTTCTCTAGACCCGCTTCTGGAGCCAAAGACTCATTCTCATCACTTTCCGGATGCTTCTGCCGCCAAATTTGTTCAGCAGCCTCTTTTCCTTCTTCAATCATTTCCTCAGGAGTTTTTCCATAAAGATCCTCGATATAAGATTCGTTAAAACCTTTATTTGCTTCTCGACTCTGGAGTTTCTTCAATGACACAATCTTCTCTGCTTCAACATGCCCTCCATTAACTTTAATCGGTTTATGTACTTTCACAAACAACTCAATCGGACCAATACCTTCCTCAGAATCAGTATCACACACACTTAGCATATCGCCAGGAATCCAGCCTCCATCATACCTGACGCCCTTTCCGTCTTGACCACTGCGAATAGCGGTTAGTGGACATTTTGCAATATCTGAATCAGCAGGAAAAGTTGCAACTACATAATCTTCCGGTGTTTTTCGTTGTTCTTGTTCGTGGTTTTGTGTTGGTTTTGGTTTTTCCATATATAGCTATTTTATACCAAAAAACAAACAAAAAGTCAACCCCCGTCGAAGAGGCTGACTTCTTTTACTGATTTTCTTTCTATTGAATACCCAAATGATGCTTTACGCGAGCCACAACGTCGCCAATTACAACCTGAGATTTCACCAAATAATCATCAACACCCAAGCTCTCAGCGCGTTCCTTGTCCTTTGGTTGGCTAAGCGCTGTTAGCATAATAATCCTCACGTTAGCAGTTTCTGGCGTATTGCGAAGAATATCCAGGACATCAAAGCCGCTAATCTTTGGCATCATCACATCCAAAAGAATCAAATCTGGACGATATTCAACAGTGGCAGACAGAGCGTCTTCTCCGTTATTGGCTTCTCTAACATCAAACCCTTCAATCTCTAGTCGCGACCTGTAAACCGCAGATAGAGCCATGTCATCCTCAACTAGTAAAATCTTCTTTTTTTGTCCGTTCATACTATCTCTATTTTATGTTGTGTCTCCGTCCAAAAACACAAGCTTTATAACGACTTCGCCTTATCCATCTGCGGATCTACGATTATTATTGACATCGTCCGACGAAAGATCAACTTTTACATCAGGTTCTATACCAGTTTTATCTATATTTTTGCCCTTTGGCGTGTACCATCTGGCTTCCGTAACCTTCATTTGCGACCCGCCAGGCAGCCCAAGCACAATCTGCACACTTCCCTTGCCGTAACTCTTCTGCCCAACCAGCGTGGCTTTTCCGTATTCACGAAGCGCCCCAGCCGTAATTTCGCTAGCACTGGCACTGTTGCCGTTAATAAGCACCACTGTCTTCATATTGCCCAGAATTGGCGTTCCAGTTGTACGCAGCGTTTTAACAATTTCAGAACCTCTACGCTCGGTCATAGCTATTTGATTGTCCAGCCAAATACCCAATAGCCCTTGAGCAGCTCCAACCGTTCCGCCAGGATTATTCCGCAAGTCCAAAATCACCTTTTTAACACCTTTCTCAACAAACTCCGAAGCGTATTTTCTGGACAAGCTTACTGTATCATCGCCAAATCGGTTAACTTTCAAAATACCAATTTCTCCATCAATTTCCGACTCTACTGCCGGAGAAACTATATTCTGACGCACAACCGACACCTCACGCGTTTGACCACCGCTTAATAACGTCAATTTAACGGATGTACCAACTTCTCCGCGAATTTTACTCACAACTTTTTCCACTGACCAATCAGAAGAAGCCTCGTCATTCACCTTAACAATCGCCTCGCCAGCCTTAATTCCTGCCTTCTGAGCTGGACTGTTTTCCAGAAGGTTTTATGATAGTCGGCTTATTATTTCTAAGACCAATCTCCGCACCAATTCCACCGCCAATTTGACCGCTTAATGATTTGTCAAACTCCTTCGACACACTATCCATACTGTCAATGACCGTCGTAGACAACTTTAATCATGCTAATAATTCCGGGCGCCATGGATAAGAACTTAGCTCATCCGATTTATTGGGTTAGCCGGCTAATTTGTATGTTCGCCGCATTTGCCGTATCATATCCCGTCAATCTATATTTGTTACGACGATTCTAAGGTCACGCATTGACTCATCTTTATCATCACATTTATTTGTTTGTTTCCCTTTTTCTGTTTTGATTTTCGCCACAATCTTAAGCGTTAAAAACCAACTTAATTGCTGTCTTTTCTCTCCCGTAACCATATGCTTATTATACTACAAAACGCCCGTTTAACACGAGCGTTTTTATATATCACTTTATGCTGATTAGAAGTAAACGTATGTCAATCCTGAAGCTGAACGTGTGTAGTGCCTATATAAACCGTCCCAGGCAAAGTTGTAGTCGCTAACAGTAATAGTTCCATCGCCATTGACAGATTCAACATACATAACGTGTCCGTAATATCCAATATTCATCACAGCTGCTGCACCAGCTTTTGGTGTTGAGCCGCTAGAAATACCATAGCGCGCTGCAGTTGACGGCCACTGATTTGCGTTGCCTGCGCCACCAAAATGCGGAACATATCGTCCAGTGCTATGAATTTTCCAAGCCACGTAGCTCACACATTCACGCGTGTATAGTCCCCATGGATCGATATAAGCGTCAAGCGGAGCGCTTGCCCAGACGCCAGGATAACCGCCACCGCCAGGTACGCCGCCTGGAATGGAGACATTACTGCCACCAAGAGCTCGTCGGTTGGCCGCAGCCTGCTCTTCTCGCAACTTCGCTACCTCAGAATTGCGCTTCTGAGCCAGCGCCGCATAGTTATTTTGGTCATTCTTCGTGTCAGTAATCAGTTTTGCCTTCTCAGATTGTTTAGCCGCCATCGCATTGCGCTGCAATTCTTGGTCGCGAAGCGTATTCTCGACAGACTTCTTATTCTCTTCCAGCTTTTTCTGCAAAGACTTAATTTCTTTGATCTTATCATTCAATGAAGTTTTCAAAGAATTACGCTGTTCTTGCTTATCGATGTAATCGCTAATATTTTTTGAGCTAGCAAGCATCTCCAGCGGCGAAATCTGATCATCAACATACAAATCCGCCAAAATTCGCCCCATCGCTTTACGATTGTGCTTAATTAGCTCTTCGTTCTTTTTTATCTGATCATTAAGGCTATTAATCTTCTTTTGGCTGTCAGAAATCTGCGCTTGAATAGCTGATATTTGTCCATTTATCTTATCAAGTTCCGCCTGCAAACTATCAGCCATCTCACCCAAGCGCGAAGCCTCAGAATTATAGTTGTCTGCTTCTTGTTGTTTTGCCTGAATTTCGGCGTTATAGTCGCGAGCTAATACGTGTGATGCCAAGCCAAAAATGCCCGATCCAGCGAGCAATGCAGACATCGCCACCAGAGACGCTCTGCTGACTAGTGATGCCGAAACTGGTGTGGTGGACCGTAGTTTCATACGTCTATGTTAGCATAAGCATAATCAGTATGTCAAGGACTTTTACAACTTAAGATATTTGCGAGTTGCCACCCAAGATGACGCCACGCCAATTGCCGCGCCGACCAGAATCATACTCAAGAAAACCAGCACGCCGTACATTTTTAGATGATTCAAAAGATTATCGATAGGAATGCCGTACTTTACCATCGGATCATGTGCAAGAATTAGCAGTCCATACCCAACCACCGTTGCGATAATTGCCGCGATAAATCCGTACATTATAGCCTCAACGATAAACGGACCTCTGATGAAACTGCGTTCTGCGCCAATCAACTTCATCATCTCAATCTCATCCTTGCGGTTGAAAATTGCCATGCGAATAGTGTTAAAGACCACAAGCGAAGAAATTACCACGAAAACAACTGTAGCGATTGATCCGCCGATACTCGCCAATCTCACCCAACTGCCAACTGTTTTAATGGCTTGCTGGCGTTCACCCGAGAATGACGGCTCCCTGTTAGGGTCTTTATATTTTTTATATAAATCATCAGTTTTAACAAAATTATTTAATGACTGCTGATTATTCAGTTCTTTCACAGAAACACGAAGCGTCGCCGACATCTCATTACTAGACTCGCGAATCGCCTCAAGCGTATCTGGATTGTCCTTATATTGCTCAGCTTGCTTTTCACGCGCTTCTTCTGCGGAAATATACTTAACACTATCGACATTATCTAATTTTTCAATTCGAGATTTAATCGTTTTAATCGTTTTTTCTGGCGTGTCACCCTTTAAGTAAATTGACATATCGGCACGCTTGGAAACGTTTGAAACGGTATCAACCAAAACCTGGCGCGCTGATAATGTTATAAACACGATAATCAACGTGACGCTCATCACCGCAGTTGCAGCAATCGTTAGCCAGGCATTACGACTAAAGTTATTGATGCCATATCGACACATTCTGACAAACGTCAACCAACCTCGTCGACGCTGACGTATACGGATAGTTTCTTTATTTTTGTTAGACTTTGATGATTTCATTACTGTTTATAACTCCCTCTCGCCTGATCAGAGGTGATTTTACCATGATCAATTGTAATAACGCGTCGCTTCAATTTGTTAACAATCTCCACGTTGTGAGTCGTCAAAATAACCGTCGTACCATACTTGTTAATCTTTTCCAGCAAGCGAACAATATCCCAGCTGTGCTTCGGGTCCAAGTTTCCAGTCGGCTCGTCTGCAATCAGAATCTTCGGCTGACGCACCACCGCCCGCGCAATTGCTACACGCTGACGCTCACCACCAGAAAGCTGATGAGGAAAATGCTTTTCCTTCCCCTTAAGACCAACCAACTCGATCACCTTCGGCACAGTTGCCTTAATTTCCCGATTTGTCATTCCAGCAATTTCCAGCGCAAACGCCACATTTTCAAACACCGTTCGATTCGGAAGCAACTTAAAATCCTGAAAAACCACGCCAATTTTACGACGCAACAGCGGAATATGCTTGTCCTTCAAATTGTCATAATCAATTCCGCCAACCACAATTTTTCCAGAGCTTGGCTTTTCTTCGCGAGTCAAAAGCTTCAAAAGTGTCGATTTGCCAGCACCCGACGTACCAACAATAATCACAAATTCACCAGCGCCAACATGAATGCTTGCTCGATTCAACGCCGGCTTGTTACTTTTTCCGTAGTTCTTCGTTACCCTATCTAACAGAATCATTAATAGTATTATACCATAAGCTAAATATTTTTAGAATTAGCATTTTGTTCTAAATATGCCGTGATAAATTCGTCAATATCGCCGTCCAAAACACCTTGAGCGTTGCGGTTTTCGTGCTTTGTGCGCGTATCTTTAACTAGCGTATATGGATGCAAAACGTAATTTCTAATTTGGCTGCCCCAGTTTGCCGATTCGCCAGCCCTGAGATCAGACAAAGTTTCGGCGTGTTGCTCTAATTTCATCGCTAGCAATTTTGACCGCAAAATCTTCAACGCCGTTTCTTTATTCTGAATCTGCGAGCGCTCATTCTGAATAGCCACCGTAATCCCTGTCGGCTCATGCGTCACCCGAACCGCCGAATCCGTCGTATTCACGCCTTGACCGCCCTTGCCGCCCGAACGATAGACGTCAATTCTTAAATCATTCGGGTCAATCGATATTTCATCTGGCGCGTCAATTTTCGGCAAAACCTCGACAAGCGCAAAACTAGTCTGCCGCAAATTGTCCGCATTAAACGGGCTTAATCGCACCAAACGATGCACGCCATTTTCCGACCGCAATTTTCCATAAGCAAAAGATCCAGAAATCTCCAAAACGACCGTTTTAATTCCAGCGTCGTCATTTGTCGAGCGTTCCAGCGTATCAACTTTCATGCCAGACTTTTCCGCCCAGCGCAAATACATTCGCTCCAACATCGCCGCAAAATCCTGCGCATCCAGCCCGCCCACGCCAGCGGAAATGCGCATAATTGCCGAACGATTGTCATATTCGCCAGAGAATAACAAATCGGTTTTATGCCTATCAAAACTCTTCTCAATTGCCGCAACTTGCGCTTGGAATTCCGGCAATAAATCGTCATCACCAAGCTCCATCAGCTCCACCATATCGCCAACCTGCACCGTCAAAGTCTGCCAAGGCTCGACGGTCTGACGAAGGCTGGCGGCTTGTTTCGTTAATTCTTGGGCGTAATCAGGATTATTCCAAATTTCTGGCTGGTTTAATTGATCATCCAGCTCCGCCAATTTCTGCTCCAAATCAGAAAACTTCAGCGCTTTTTTAGCCTGTTCAATTTCTTTTTCTAATTCACCAATTTTCTTTTTTAGCGGTTGCATATATTTTATTGTATCATTTTTCAGCCGCTCAATTCTCTGTTAAAATAAAAAGATGGATAAAGATATTGAGAAAATTCTATTTACGAACGAAGATATAAAAACGGCAGTTCAGAAGCTTGGGAAAAAATTGACCGAGGATTATCACGATAAAAATCCTGTTGTCGTGGGTATTTTACGCGGCGCGGCGCCGTTTATGATCGACTTGATACAGGCGATGGATTGCTATATGGAAATTGATTTCATGGCGGTTTCCAGCTACGGCGATGACACAAAATCTTCTGGATCTGTAAAAATTATCAAAGATTTGGATACCGACGTGGCGGATAGACACGTGTTGATAGTTGAGGACATAATTGACAGTGGTCGAACCGCCCAGGCGCTAAGAGAATTATTTGCCGCAAAAAATGCTGCGTCGGTAAAAATATGCTCGCTATTAGACAAACCAGCACGGCGCGAAGTTGACGCAAAAGCCGATTATGTTGGCATCGATACGCCGAATGAATTTGTCGTTGGCTATGGTCTGGATTTTCGCCAGCAATATCGCAACTTGCCATACATTGGCGTCTTAAAACCAGAAGTTTATCAAGATTAAAGCTCTTCTACGGCGGCGACAAATTGCTCGCCGCGATCAGAATAACTCTTAAACATATCAAAGCTGGCAGCCGCTGGGCTAAGAATCACCACGTCGCCAGATTGCGCTTTATTTTTTGGCTGATTTGGCAACTTCTTTCATTCCTGCCATATTCAATTGGACAATTTTGGCAATCAATTTTTTCTTCCTTTAAAACTTCCCTTAATTTCATCAGCGTTAGCGCCATTGATAATTATCAATCGTACGTTTTGTCGTGCAATTTCTTTTGCTAATTCAGAATAATCTGCGCCTTTATCCGAGCTGCCCAAAATCAAAATTTTCGGCTCCTCAAAGGCTTTTAACGCCGCAATCGCACTGCCCGGAGTGGTCGTGAAATGCTGTCATTGTAATATTTCACGCCGTATTTTTCAGCAACTAAACTTCAGTCGATGTGGTAACCCTGTAACCTCGCTGAGCCCCCTCTTTATTTCATCATCCGACACGTTTGGCAAAATCGATTTTACCGCCGCTATCGCCGCGCACGCATTGTCGATATTGTGCTTCCCTGGCAGGCGAATCGCAGAAGTTATATCGTCCGAGAGAGCAAATGGGTATTCTTTTTTCTGCGCCAAACTCGCATCTGCAATCGACGAACTGAACTCATTTTGAGAATTAGTAGACAACATAATCGTCCGTGGTTTGGAACTTTGCAATTTTCGCTTTTGCTGCCAAATAATCATTAAAATCAGCGTGGACGTTCAAGTGGTCAGGTTCAATCATCAGCACCACGGCAACGTGCGGAGATTTCTGCAAATCCCACAATTGAAAACTGGACAATTCGTAAACGACAATGTCATTTTTCTCAATTTTTGGCAAAATATCCAAAGCTGGCACGCCAATATTTCCCACCAAATGAACGGTTTTACCTGCTGCGCGCAAAATCGACGCGATAAAACTACACGTCGTCCCCTTGCCTTTTGTGCCAGTCACGCCGATTATAGTCGCTGGGCAATTGGCAAAAAACTCATTTGTCGCCGACCAAATTTGACCGCTAGTCTTTATCTTTTTTGGCGGAAGACTTGGCGACCTAACAATTAAATCCGCATCCTCCAGTCCCGAAAATCCCGTCTGATAAGCCACATTTTCCGGCAAATTATCTACTTTTTCGCGTTCGTCTGCCACCAAAAAATCAGCTTCCGGAAACTTCTCCCGAAAATACCGCAGATTAGATTGACCTTCAACACCAAAACCAGCAATGACAATTTTCATAACCTGATTATATCACGGGCAATTTACGATTACACCCTAAAACAGCTTGTCGAGCTTATCGTATAGCTTTGTTAATAGCTCTTTTTCTTCCGAAGTAACTGCTGCCAATGTCCACGTGTTGGATGCAAAAAATTGACGAGCCGTTTCAATCAACTGATCAGGAGTTACCGCCAAAATAGAATCTGGAACGGCGGCATAATCTCTCACGAAATCATCAGCAAAATATCGTCCTACGTAAAAATTGCTTATTTGCCCAACAGTTTGAGCACCCATTTGATAACGACCCAACGAATACGACTTCACACTTTCCAAATCTTCTTCAGAAATAGATCCAGCCAAAACTTTCTTCAATTCTCTCACGATAATATCAAAGAGCTTTTCTGCGGTTTCAACATTTACTTGTCCGCCAAAATCCCAAGCCGAATCGTAAAAACCAATCGATGTATCGCTAAAAATACCATATGCCAAGCCTTTTTTACGAGCCGCTCCAAAAATCCTCGAGCTCATCGTGCCGGTCAGAATGTGATTCAATGCGTTCATAGCCGTGACTTCTTCGTCGCTTAACTCACGCGGAATCATCATTGACCAACCAAACGTCAAATTAGTCGCCTCTTTTCGTCTTACCTAAGAACCGGGTTAGCCCTGCGTGGTTCATCGCGCGGAATAACGAATCGCTCGCCCGTCTCTAATTGCCAGCCCTCAAGATGTTCTTTAATAGCCGCTTTTCGTCCATGTCATTTTTCCAGCCACCACAAACCGCATATTCTTCAAAGTATGTGTTCGCTTGTGATGATTTTTAATGTCCTTTAGTTCAATATTAGCAATTGTTTTTAAGCTCTGATTATACGTCAAAATATCTTCACCCAGCGCCTGCTGAATGCGTGGCCACATCACGTGGTTGTGATTGTTGAGATAACCAGTCAATTCAGAGCGAACATTACCTTTTTCCGCCTCAAGCTCATCGGCGTTAAATCGCGGCGTTGTAATAGCCAGTCTCTGAAGCTCCAAAATCCTGTCCGACTCAAAATCCGCACAAATCGCTTCATAAACCATTGAGTAGTCAGAAGTGTAAGCGTTGTGATAAGCGCCGTTTTTGGTAAATTCCTGCTCGTAATTGTGCTCCGAACGAAACTTTTCATTCGCGCCGAACGCCATATGCTCCATAATGTGAGCCGTTTCGTAAATATCTTTATTCAGAACGTAGCGGTTTCCTGCCCTGAATTGCACCTGAAAACTCATTACCGTAGCATCTGGAACGTCAATCAACAAGCCGCGCGCACCGTTTCTTCAGTTCTAATTTCCTCAACTGTATGTTTCATTGCCTAGTTCTCTGATTATTTACGATTTTTCTTACGGTTCTGTCGCTGAGCCTTTTTCTTCTTTCGAGCTTGATTCTTCGCACGATTTGATTCCGCGCTAGTCTTGCTCTTTTTCACAGAGAAGTCATCGTCGCGATTTTCCTCGCCCGAACCAATTTCATTTACGCCACGCTCGACGGCATTTTCTGCCAACCTAGTTAGCTCAGTGTCATATTCGTCGTGTTGAGATTGACGGACTGTAGCGTCGGCTTTATGGATATTAAATATCGTTGCCAGAACTTCATCGCGGAGATTAGCTTGCAAACTTTCGAACAACTTCTGAGATTCTGATCGGTATTCCACCAAAGGATCGCGCTGTCCAACACTTCGCCAGTGGATTCCCTCGCGCAAATGTTGCATATTTTCCAAATGTTGCATCCACAATGTGTCCAACACCGCCATGTAAACTTCGCGCTCAACTCCACGTAAATCATCGGCGCCAATCTCACGCTCTTTGTCTGCGTAAGCTTCTTCGGCCAGCTCCAGTGCCTTCTCATAGCGCAAACGATCTTTCTTTTCCTTACCAATCTTTTCAATTTTTTCACTTATCAACTGGGAAAATAACCGGGAAATCCTCGACAAACTTTGGATTATTCTTTGATGGAAGAGTTGTCAATTCGTGAACTTTAGCTCGCAATAATCGCTCAATTTCCGGCTTAATATTGTCGCCTTCCAAAATCCTACGTCGCATAACATAAACGACGCGGCGATGACGGTTAATCACATTGTCGTATTGAACAACATTTTTGCGCGTATCAAAGTTGTAGCCTTCAACTCGCTTCTGTGCCGCTTCCAATGTTTTCGATACAGCGCGAGTTCTGATTGGCGTATCATCATCAACGCCCAGTCTATCCATCAACGACGCAATTCGCTCACCCTGGAAAATTCGCATCAAATCATCTTCGGTCGAAACATAAAACTGAGTCTCGCCTGGATCGCCCTGACGTCCGCCACGACCGCGCAACTGATTGTCAATTCGGCGTGATTCGTGTCGTTCTGAACCGATGACCACTAGGCCGCCCAGTTTTTTGACGCCCTGGCCAAGTTTAATGTCGGTGCCGCGCCCAGCAATATTCGTAGCTAGCGTAATCGCGCCTTTTTCGCCGGCTTTCGCGATAATCTCTGCTTCGCGCTCGTTGTTTTTAGCGTTTAGAATTTCGTACTTAATGCCTTCTTTCTATCCAAATATTTGGCGATTTTTTCGTTTCTTTTTTCGATTGAACCAGAGCCAACCAACACCGGACGGCCTTGCTTGTGGTATTCTTTGATCGCTTCGGGCGACCGCTTTCAGTTTGGCTTTTTCAGTCTTGTAAATTAGGTCTTGGTTGTCCTGGCGTATAATTGGTTTGTTCGGTGGCATTTGTATTACGTCGAGTGAATAAATTTGTTGGAACTCTTCAGCTTCAGTGAATGCCGTACCAGTCATACCGGTCAGTTTATTGTACAGCCGGAAGTAATTCTGGAATGAAATTGTCGCTAGGGTCATGTTTTCTTGCAGTACTGGTACGCCTTCTTTTTGCTTCAATTGCCTGGTGTAAGCCTTCGTTGTAGCGGTTGCCTTGCATCAAACGACCAGTGTGCTCGTCAACGATAATCACCTCGCCGTCATTAGTTACGACGTAATCTTTGTCGCGCTTGAACAATGTCTGTGCTCGCAAAGCCTGATCCATGTGATAAACACTGCGCACGTGATCTGGCGTGTACAAATTTTTTATTCCCAACAATTTCTGAACTTTTTCAACGCCTTCATCAGTCAAAGCAACACTTCGGCGCTTCTCATCCAAAACGTAATCTTCTGGAACCAACTTGCGGCGATTTTAGCAAACGTGTAATAATTGTCAGGATTTTCAGCCGCTGGAGCAGAGATAATAAGTGGCGTACGAGCTTCGTCGATCAAAATTGAGTCAACCTCGTCAACGATTGCAAAGTTCAATTCACGCTGCCTGAGCAAATCAACGTCGTTAACCATGTTGTCGCGCAAATAGTCAAAGCCAAACTCGTTATTCGTGCCGTACGTAATGTCCGCAGCGTAAGCTTCTTTACGTGAAACTGGACGAAGCTTGCGCATTCGAGGATCGTCGTGATGCTCATTGTCATAATCTTTATCATAGACAAATGACGCTTCGTTAATAATCACGCCAGTGGTCAGGCCTAGGAAATCATACACTTGACCCGATCCAATTCAGCGTCGCGCTGCGCCAAATAGTCGTTAACCGTCACCACGTGAACGCCTTTGCCTTCCAAAGCATTCAGGTAAGTCGGCAATGTCGCCACAAGAGTCTTACCTTCTACCGGTTTTCATCTCTGGCAACGTTGTTCCTCATGAAGAACCATACCGCCAATCAACTGCACGTCATACGGACGCTCGCCAATCACACGCTTAGCGGCTTCCCTTGCCACAGCAAACGCATCTGGCAAAATCGTATCAAGCGTCACATTTTTCTTCGACAAACGCTTTTTCAGCTCATCAGTCTGCGCCCGAAGCTCCTTGTCGGACATCTTTTCATATTTGTCATTCAGACCGTTAATAACGTCAACTTGCTTACGCAATCGTTTCAAAATCTTCTTCTGTGGATCGCCAAAAATCTTACTCAGCGCTTTTTGTTGTGTAATTTTTCCATAAACCTTAAAACTCCCTCACTTTCAGGCATTTTCAAAAACTTCTTTTATTATAACTTTTTTCGGGCAATTTGAAAAGAAAAAGCGCCCAGAATCTGAACGCTTTCCTGTTAATTTCGTCTGTCAATTATTTTCGACCGAAAGTTTTTTTTTAGCTTCCGCCAAAACTCCGCGACTTCCGCCAGCGTGAGCCAGCACATCGTCTTTATACTTACGAACTTGACCGTTCAACCTAGCTTCAACAATATCCACCGCAGCCAGAACGTTCATGGTTGAATCCTTAGCTATAATTTTCTTATCTGGCACGTTGATGATAACTTCAACTTCGTATTTGTTTGCCGCCAGGATTGTCAATCCTGCTTAAATCTTCACGTCTGCAGACGCGCTTTTTCGGGCGTGGCGTGGCAAGTATTTTCCTAACGAACCAATTTTTCTTTCAACATATTTTTTTTGTTGTGGCGTTCAGCTCATATTTAACGCCAGTAATTGTAATATCCTTAATCATTTTTCCTCCTACTAACTAATATGCTCTCTATTATATCACGTCACGACCATTCATATATGGACGAAGTACTTCAGGGACAGTCAAAGTTCCATCTGGATTCTGGAAATTCTCCAAAATCACCACCAGAGAGCGAGCCAGCGACACCGCAGTTCCATTCAACGTGTGAACAGATTCAATCGTGCCGTTTTCTCGCCTGACTCGAATATTCAGACCACGAGCTTGATAATCAGTACAATTTGAGCAACTCGTCAGTTCACGATAAGTTTGGTCAACTGGCGACCAATATTCAATGTCGTACTTTTTTGCAGCCGGCGCACCCAAATCGCCCGCCGCAATATTAACCACGTGATAAGAAATCCCAATTTGCTGCCAAAGCGCCTCTTCAACGCTAAGAATTTTCTCATGAATCTCTTTAGATTGCTCAGGCAAACAAAACGCGTACATCTCCAACTTATTAAATTGATGAACTCGGAACAGACCACGCGTGTGCTTGCCGTATGTTCCCGCCTCTTTTCGATAGCAAGGACTATATCCAGCGTATAGCAATGGCAAATCTTTTTCGTCCAAAATTTCGTCCGCGTGGTAGCCGGTTAATGGCATTTCCGCCGTACCAATTAGCGTCAAATCTTCGCCGTCAACTACATATTCGTTACTACCCTCGCCCTTCGGAGTAAAACCTGCACCCTCAGCTGTTCGCAAATTGACCATATGCGGCACGGTCATAAATGTGAAGCCCTGCTTTGTTACGTAATCCAAGGCAAATTGAGTTACGGCATTTTCCAATAAAGCCAAATCGCCCTTCAAATAATAAAACTTCGCACCAGCCACCTTAGCGCCACGCTCAAAGTCCACCCAGCCGCGACTTACGGCGTAATCCAAGTGATCTTTTGCACCAGTTTTACAATCGCCATAAACTTTTACCTCAACAGAATCTTCTTCGCCACCCAGAGGCACGTCGTCAAAAGTGATGTTCGGGACGTTTTTAAGAATTGCTGCAACTTTTTCCTCGGTCGATTTCAAATAGCTTCTCACGCTCTGCCAGCTCAACTTTCAATTGCTTGCCCTGATCAATTAACTCTTGGTCTGGTCGGCCACCCTTCATCTTCGCTGAAATTGCGTTGCGCTGTTCGCGTAGAGCTTCAACCTGCTTCTGCAAATCGCGACGCTCATCGTCTAATTGCAACAATGCCGCAATATCAACTTTATAGCCTTTATCGTTTGCCGACTTTTGCACCAAATCGGCATTTTCCCTGATGAACTTAATGTCTAACATGTATCAATTATATAACAATTTTTTATTAAACGTGAGAAATCATTCCCGACGCCAAGCATAACCAACAACAACAGCCCCAGGACAAATCGATAAATTATAAACGGTCGGAAATTATTGCTCTGAATAAATTTTAATAGCCACGACACGGCCAAATAGCCGACGCCGAATGAAATTACCGTGGCGATTATGGTTGGAGTCCAGCCGACGCCGCCAGAAATGTGTTTATATTTGGTAGCAACTTCCAATAGTCCCGCTGCGACTAGCGCTGGAATACCCAAGAAGAAACTCAATTTCGTAACCGACACGCGGTCAAATCCACGGAACAGACCGACTGAAATCGTTGCGCCAGAACGGCTAACTCCCGGAATGAGCGACAAGCATTGCCCCGCGCCAATTGCCAGAGTGTCTTTCCAGCTCGTCTCAGTTTCGCCACGCTTGTTATTTACCGCACGATTGTCAGCCAGCCACATAACAACGCTCCAACCAATCAGCCCGAACGCCACAAACCACAAACTGCGCAGAACTGTTTCAACTTCGTGCTTGAATAATAATCCGACAATCGCAATAGGAATTGAGCCGATAATAATTGCCCAGCCATATTTATAATCAAACTTTCGACGCGCTCGCTTCCACCATAAACCGCGCCACCAAGCCTGCAAGATTCGCCAGATGTCGCTCCAGAAATAAATCACCGCCGCCAAAATTGCTCCGATCTGAATTATCGCCGTAAAAGCCACGACACTCGGATCGTCAATTCGCATTCCCATCAATTTCTCAGCAATCGTCAAATGCCCAGTCGAAGAAATCGGTAAGAATTCCGTAATTCCCTCAATTACGCCGAGAATAATTGCTTGCCACCAAGCCACGCTTAAAAATTACCTTTCATCCTTCAAGTGTAGCATTAGCGGTAAAATCATTCAAATGCGTGCGTAGCTTAAGATTCGGAATTTTCTGCTTCAATCGAGTTTTGATAGAACAAGCCGCTTAACATTCACGCCCGCAGGAGCATAAATTTTCAAGCCAGTTATCGTCTGTTTATAAAACTTCAGGCAGCCGTCAAAGAATATTGCGTTGACACTTCTCAGAAACGGACAGCACGATTTTATCGCCATCGCGGCGCACGTTAATTTCTGGCTTATTCGCCTTTGGTAAATCCACAAACTCCGCTTCCGCCTTGAATTTGTCAGAATTTATTCGCGAAACATTCCCCACTGGCATATCAATAAAAATTGAATTAGCGTTTGTCCGTATCTGGAATATCGATATTTACTTTCTTCGTGAGTTGCTGCGATTCACGTGCATATTCCAAGCCAGCGTGCGCGCTAAATATTGCGGCGCTTGCCAAACTCATGAAAACAACGGATGCCGCCACGATCATTGTGATTACAGACATTCGATTGATCTTCCAAGCGAATATGCTACGCGTTACAATTGCGCCAAATATTACCGTCGCTATTCCGCCAATTGCCAAGGAAGTCCATACTCCCCACGCCCATATTTGCATATTTCCAAACCGCCGAGCATATTAACCGCGGAAACGCCGAGCGCCCCGCCAACAATCAGCCCAAACAGTATCGCTAGCGTCGTAAGTAGCACTACAGCGCCGATAAAATATTGGGAAAATTTTGGCAATTGGAGTTTTTCCGGCAGACGCTAGTTGAATTTCCATCAGCGGAAGCTTCCTTAAGTGCAGCCAAAGTTACTGGCTTTCCGCGCATTCGTAATTTGTCCGATGCGGTTTTTGCTGGCGGCATTGACACCCACATCGCGAGGTAAACCAGCACCATCGTACCGAATGTTACGAACAGCGAGATAATTGCAATCAGTCGCACCCACAACGGATTGATATTAAAGTACGCCGCTATTCCCGCACACACGCCGCCAATGACAGCCCCGTCCGTGTCGCGCATCAATTGCTTTTCTGGCTTCTCATTATCATCCGTCAATTCATCAGTTGAGTCCTCGCTATCATCCGAAAAATCGCGCGGTTCGCCCATTTGATTTTTAATCGCCAAAACGTCATCGTCGCTAATAACGCCCTCTTTCATCACGCCACGCTCGGCTAAAATCTCAACCATTCGCGCCTCAATTTCCTTCATCGCTTCCGCGTCGGCGTGCATATTTTTCTGAATCGAATTAAGATATTTTTCTAGCGATTTCTTAGCGTCAATTTCCACACTAAACGCCGTTTTTGCCAGATGAATCCTGGTTATTTCCTTCATTATTTTATTCCTTTCTCTAAGTTATCAAGCGAATTATTTAACATATTTATGCGATCTTTAAGTTCATGAATCAACTGATCGCCGTGATCTGTCAATGAATAATATTTTCGCGGCGGACCTTGCTCGCTTTCCTGCCATTCGTGTTGCAAATATCCGTCTTTCTGCAGCCTATTCAGCAGCGGATAAATCGTACCTTCGACCACTGTTAAGTCCGAATCGTTCAATTGCTTAACGATATCGCCGGCGTACTGCGCTTTATTAGAACAAACCAGTAAAACGCAGTAAACCAAAAATCCTTTTCGCAATTGGACCGCCAAGCTTTCCGCATAGCTATCAACGTCCACTTTTACCTTCTTTCGGTATATTAGAACCCTTAATTTTGCCGTCTTTGATCAGGATTTGATAATCGCATTTCTTAGCCAAATCAACGTCGTGCGTCACGATAATCAGCGTTGCGCCTTCTTGCTTGTTGTAATTGAACAGCAATTCTTCCACCTTCGCGCCAGTTTCGCTATCCAAATTTCCCGTAGGTTCGTCCGCAAAAATAATCTGAGGACTACCGACAATTGCCCGCGCAATTGCCAAACGTTGCTTCTGACCGCCCGACAAATCCTTCGCGCGATTTTTGCGCTTCTCATACAAGTCCACCGCCTTCAGCGCCTCATTGATCTTACTTTCCCTCAAGCCCCTTGGCATTTTCACAATTTCCAGCGGCAAACTCACATTGTCCGCCACGCTTTCATTGCCCTGAACAAAGAAACTCTGGAAAATAAAACCTATTTTTCTCGCGCGGAACTCGTCAACTTGCTTTTGTTTCAATTTCAGAATGTCCTGACCGTCAATAATCACCTTGACCTTGCTGCGGTCGATCCAAGCCAGAAATTGCGTGCATCAGCGTCGATTTTCCTGAACCAGATTTTCCCAAAATCGCCACGCTCACACCCGTTGGAATTTGCAGGCTCACATCATTTAGCGCCACAAATTGGTTCTTCTTTTTGCCGTAAATTTTCGTCACATTTTTAAGCTCAATCATAACAATTCTCCTATTCCGTCCTTAACGCTTCAATTGGATCTAATTTTGTTGCCTTGCGGCTCGGCAGCCAGCCAGAAAGCACCGCCATAATCATCAGCCCGATTATCAAAAGTCCCATTTGCAGAGGATTAACGACTAATAGATTCGTACCTTGCTCCAACTTCAGTAAACTAGCAATCATAGGATTAAGTAGTGACATCAAACTTGCTAATCCAACACCAATTAAGCCACCAAGAAGTCCAACCCACGCCGCTTCATACCTGAACATTTTACCGATATCGCGACCTCGCATACCCAAAGCTTTCATCAGCCCAATCTGACTAGTTCGCTCCAAAACCGAAATGTACATTGTGTTAATAATCCCAAAAACACTCGCCAAAAGCGCCAAGCCGCCAAACCCAATCAGCGCCATTTGAGCCACATTCACAAAAGTTAGCATAGCTTTTTGCGTGTCCTGAATCGAATACGCCCTCGTAGTCCTTGCCAAGCTCATTCTTCACTGCCTCAACATTTTTCTCATCATCAACTGACGCAATTACGTAAGAATATTCATTAGGCAAATTTTTAGGGTGACTGAAGTCGTAAATCTCCTTAGCGTCGTCCACAGAAACGCGCACAGCTGGCTGGTAAAATAGAATCGTGTCCGAAGGTTTATCGACTGCCGCAACTTTCAGAGATATTTCTTTGTCAGCGTTCTTGCTCGGCGAATCTCCTTTTTTCAATCCCAGCGTAATCGTTTGTCCAATTGCCGATTTTGCATCGCTAAATCCCATTTCTTTTATGTAAGATTCTGGAATAACAACCTCGCCTTTTTTCGGCATAAAATTGTCCAAATTACCAGCCGCAAACTTCATTCGAGTTTTATCGAACTTCACGGTTACGCTAGGCACGAATTTTTTATCGCTTGCCGAACTTTTGGCGTATAAAACTCCATACATAGAATAAGCTGGTGTCACTTTTTCTACGTGCGGAACTTTCTGTATTTTTTTCACATCGTTATCAGTCATCGAATATTTTTCTATCGCCTTAGACTGATCCTTTTCCGTATCTTCCGAGTCGCTATATTCTGAAAGATTGCTATCAGGTCCCGACGAGGTCACTTTTTTATAGACCGAAACAGATTTTTTATCGCCAGCCGCGTCGACCATGCTGTTTGTATACAGCCGACCGCCTTCTCCAGCCATCAGCGCCAGACCAATCGTAAACGCTCCAACTGAAATTGCCAGCGCGGTTAAAATCGTGCGACCTTTTGATTGCCCCAAATTTCGACCGGCGCGTTTAATAATGTCAATTCTTCTCACATTAAGCTCCTTGTTGATTTACTATACATAGTACTATGTTATACAAGGTACCTTAAATTGTCAAGGTATTTTTGAAAAAATATTCAAAATTTTCTATTTCCGATGATCCTTAATCCACTTATGTAAGCCACCAACTGCATATTCACAAGTCTTAGAAAAAGAAGATATAGCCTTTTTGGCTTTATCTTGGAGCTCAGATTTTCTTAAAACTGTGTCAGATTTCGACACCCGCTCATCACTCTCTTCGCATTTCGAATACTTGTCGCTAACCAACTTAGTCATATACACAGCGGCGTCAAAAAATACTGGATCGCCCCATATTTTAACTTGTCCATCTTCTACATCAATCACGGCAGAAATTACTAACTTATTTGCTTGATCGTCAAGCGTCTCCCACATCTCTTCCTGATCTGTAAAATCAATTTCCTTTCCACTATCGACACCAAATGATCCTTTGTAAAATCGGCAGTCCGCGATAACACCGCAACAGAGATTGTCGCCATCTTGTACATATGCTTTCATTAGAATTACTGAATTAAAATCAGCTGGATCAATTTTATCGAGAGCTTTCACGGCACACCTCTTATCTATAGCTAGTCTACCCAGACCTCCTGCCTGAGTTTTGTCTACATATATAGCATCATCATCAAACTCCACTTCGTCGCCCAGATCAGAAAACTCCGAATCATCCATTACGGTATCGAGGATATATAACTTTTCTATCGGCATATCTTCGACTGACAGCTGTCGCAATCGATCAGGAATGCCATCTCCAAAATATTGCTCTTTAGACACATTAATCTCCCTGCCCATCGTTTTTGTCAAATATATTTCTTAGTATATCACTATATATAAATCGTTCTCTTATTCCTCATCATATTCATCTTCAATCTCTTGGTCTAGAATCTCTTCAATCACGTCTTCTAGCGTTATAATTCCTAGTTCCTTCTCGTCGTCCATCACCACAAACAAATGATTGTGCGTTTGAATGAATCGGCTTTAGCACCGTATCCAGGCGCGACCTCTTGTCGATGTCAGTGACTTTTGTCGCGGTACAGTTGGCTGATTGGCAGCGGCAGCTCTCGTCCAACGACATCCTTCACATATAAAACTCCGACCAATTCCCCGTCAGATTGAACCGGAATTCGCGAATGTCCAGCGTGCTTAATCTGAGCTAGTAGAGTCGCATCCAGCTCGTCATCCAAATCCACGACAAAAACCTCGCTCATCGGCGTAACCAAATCGCCAGCCGTCTTTTTACTAAACTGCAGCGCTCCTGCCGCAATTCGGCTTTCGTCATAATCAACCGGACTATCCGACCTAACGGCGTGCTCGTGAATAATCTCCTCCAGCTCCTGATGAGAATATAATTGCGGCGTTTCCTTACCCAGCCAGCGATTCAACAATTTCGACATCGGCTGAGCAAGCGGCCAAAATAGCACGTAAATTACATCAAGTAACCAAAAGAAATATCGCACAAATCGATATCCACGCTGCGAGAAAATCGCCTGCGGCAAAATCTCGCCAAACATCGTGATAAGAAGCGTCGCAATCAAACCGCCAACCACGCCATTTGTCATATTGCCAAGCAAAATTGACATCGCGGTATTCACGCCGACATTGCCAAGCAAAATACAGAAAATCAAATAATAGCCGTCTTTTCGATATCGATACACTCGCGCCGCAATTTTGTCGCCCTGCCTGGCTTTTCGCTTCAAATCATCAGGTCGCGCCATCATTAAGCCAATATTCAGCCCGGAAAATAGCCCAGAAAGCGCCAATAAAACAGCCGCCGCCAGCCATAATAAAATATCAGACATATACAAATTCTACCAGCCGCCGCCTCCGCCGCCGCCTCCGCCGCCGCCAGCGAATCCACCACCAGACGAACCGCCAGAAGTTGAAGAATAATCACTAGCATGACCAGCCGCGGTCGACAAACCGCTCAGTCCAGACGAAAACGCCACAGCATTGAACACGCCTTGCCCAACGTACCAATCTGGCGCCTCGCCAACTTGCTCGTAGTATTTACCCATTTGCTTGCTCCTATTTTTTTCTTGTCCAAACAGCACCGCATACGGTAATACTCTTTCGTATAATTTCACCAGTTGTTTTTCGTCCTTCACATCAACAACTGCTTTTTCCGCACCTCTGAGGACTTTGTAGCATCTTTAAGCGCTCGGCTTCAGCTACGCCGATATACATTTTCAGTCCCTCCAAATATCGCCTGAGCGCTTAAGCCGTCGTCAGTCAGTGACCAGCCTCTTGACGCGGCAAGTACGTATCCTTGCCATGAGCAGGAGCATCGGCGACAATAACAACATAGCGACCACACGAACTCGCTTTGCCCACCCTCTGTTTTATTCGTTTCTTTTCTGGTTTTTGCTCTTTTAGACCATATTTCTCTACTGGCTAGCTTCTTCAGGTTTTTATCATCGTCGCGCGTTCTCGTCGTGTATTTTATATTGTTTTGACAGCTTTTTCAGATTTAGTCGTTGACTTGGCTTTAACTGCAGCAGATTTGACTTGATTTTGGAACATATCTTGGATAGTTTCAGTTTCCTCCGGTCTTTAAGTTCTTTGCAAATCTTTCATGATTTCAATTTCGTATTGCGCCGACCGCTAAACAGCGACGATTTTTTCACTTCGTACATTTTGATGTAGTGCCGCACTGCCAGGTCTAATAGTTGCGCGACCTTTGGCAAGCCTTTGACCTTGAATGGATCGTCGTATTTTTTCAAAACATATGTCGACATCAAAACGCTAATATCCTCTGGCGGTAAGTATTCTGGTGGAATCGGTTTTAATTCCTTATCTCTGCCAACCAACCGCCTATATCGAATTATTAGAAAAATCCGCCAAGGTTTTCGCGATTGTATAAGCCAAAATCTGCATCAAATGCCAAATTCCAATCAGCTTTTCCATTAGCGTTTCTTGATATTCAGAAAAAGTTCCGCTCTTAAATCCAACTGCCACGGTTACACCTTGTCGACGACTCAATTTGTCTCTTTTTTGGCAGTTATTTGGTTTCTTATTTTCGCTCAAGTCGCATTGCGTCGTCGAGCCTCGACTTTGCGGCCATAACAAAAAGCTTTTCCTTGCCTTTATGCCGCCACCAGAGATTCATCAAGTTTCACGGAAATTTGCACATTTTCCATCGGTACGCGCCACTCATCGCCGATCACATCCCAATAGAATTCATCACGTCCCGTATCGCCGTAATTCTTAGTTACGTCACGCTGCGTAAACTTAATAATGTAAGTTTTCTCGCCCTCCACGTAGGTATTTTTATTGCCAATTCTCAACTCATCGTCATTCCAGGAATATTCAAGCGGCGTACCGTTTTCATCAGTTACAGATTGCAATGAAAAATTCGTCGAGTGATCATCGTACTTCTTAACAAAAACTGGCGCGATTCCCCGATTTTGGTTCGGCGGAAAATTAGCGGTAATTCGCCAAGTAGTTTCCAATTTTGATCGATTATCAGAGTCGCGACTCAACGAATATTCCGCATCAAATTTTGTGATAGTAAAATTATCCGTCGAGCGCGCCGCAAACGCCATTTTGCCAGACCCAGCCAGCAATAGCCCAACAGTTAGTAGCCCCAAAAGAAAACGTTTCATGCTTTAATTATAGCAAAATTACAAGTTGACTTGCGGATAAATCGCCCGAGTTGTTTCGTCAATTTCGCTCTTAAGCTGTGGGAACGGCACACCTTCACGCGCTGTAACGCCCTCGAAAATCCAGAATACCCTTTCAGAATAGCCCCAACCACAAGCCGGCGGCATTCCATATTCCAACATCTCAACGTAATCAATATCAAGCATCATCGCCTCTTCATCACCAGCGTCACGCATTTGCTGCTGCTCAAGGAAACGATTCAGCTGGTCAATCGGATCATTCAGCTCAGAGAATCCATTGCCCAATTCCGAACCAGCGATCACCGGCTGAAAACGCTCCACCGTCTCTGGATTTTCCGGATTAGTCTTTGACAACGGACTAATAAACTTCGGCGTGTTCACCAACCAAACCGGACCAGCAACATCTTTACGAATATTCTTCCATAATTTATCAATGCTGCGCGGAATAGAGTCAGTTTTTTCGACTTCCAAATTATACTCTTTCAGTTTAGCGGCAACTTCTTCAATTGTCGTGTTATAAACATCGATTCCGTAATGCTTGCGAATAACTTCAGCATAATCCCAAACTTCCCACTCGCCGCTCATATCGACGTTGAATTTGCCCAATTGGAATTGCAGAGTGCCAAAAGTCTTCTGAAGCACATCTTTATACATCGACTCCATAAAACGCATTCCCTGCTTCCAGTCCCAGTAAGCCGCGTACCATTCCATAGCAATATGCTCCGGCAAATGCTCGTCCGAGTAATTTTCATTGCGAAAACGCGGACCGAGATCATAAACTTTCTCAAATCCAGCACCAATCAATCGCTTCAATGGCAATTCGTGACTAATTCGCAAATAAAACTGCTGATCGCCCAGCGCATCCATATGCGTCACAAATGGGTTCGCGTCCGCACCGCCAGTGGTGTGCTCCAAAACAGGAACATTAATCTCAATGAATCCATGACTATTCAAATAATCTCGCGTTGCTTGCCAAAACTTACTTCGGCGAATGAATCGCTCGCGAACTTCAGGATTGACATTCATATCAACATAACGTCGACGCAAGCGCTCTTCCTTATTCTCTAATTTTTCTGGCATTGGCCTTAACGATTTAGTCAACAATCTAAGTTCGCGTACACCAACGGATTTTTCGCCCGTTTGTGTCGTGGTCATTACGCCCTTCGCCTCGATAAAATCGCCCGTGTCCAGCAATTTAAGTTGCTTCATTCCAAGCACACCGCGCGCAGCATCTAATTCCGCCACGTCATCACGCTGCAAGTAAAGCTGCACATCGCCAGATTGATCGCGTAATTTAATAAATGCCAATTTACCAAAACTGCGAATAGACGCCACACGACCCGCAACAACAACTTCCTTACCAGCTAGCTCATCATACTTAGATAAAACCTCAGCACAAGTATGAGTTCGTTCTGATTTTGCTGGATATGGTTCAACGCCTAATTGACGTAATGTTTCCAGTTTTCGTAGTCGTTCATTGCGATAATCTTGTAATGTGGCCATAACAGAGATAATTATAGCACATTATACGCGGTAAATCCCGCCAGACTTAAGATATCGACTTAATAATGTAAGTAATTTCGGCTTTTGGCGTTTTAATCGTTACTTCATCACCGATTTTCTTACCAATCAATTCTTTACCAATTGGCGACTGATCTGAGATTCGTCCAGCCAATGGATCAGCTTCAACTGGACCAACCACTGTGTAGGATACGGTTCTTTCTGGACATTGCAATTCAACCGTACTGCCCAAACCAACACTTGAGCTGCCGTTGGATTTAATAATTTCGGCGTTCTGCAGAATATCTTCAATTTCCAAAATTCGCGTTTCCACCAAGCCTTGCTCTTCGCGTGCAGCGTCATATTCCGCGTTTTCGCTCAAGTCGCCAAAGTCTCGCGCTGCCGCAATTTTTTCAGCAATCTCGCCACGTCGCCCTTTCAACTCTGCCAATTCTTTTTCTAAATCAGCCTTCCCAGCTTCTGTAATTTGATAAGTTTTTTTCATAAAAATTTCCTCCTCTACTGTATGTAGTGGTATTAGTCTTACGATCTACACTAAATATAGTGTTTTTAATTAGTCTTGATTAAGTCTATCTGAGTATATCAATCGCTATTTATTATGTCAATATAATCAGCCTTACCGACTCAAGCAAAAATCCATCAATTGCTGATAATCCATTTTTCGCGTTTCGCCAGTTGCTCGTTCCGTCAATTCAAACAAGCCATCGCCGTCAATCGCTCGATCGCCAATCGTTATCCGCCACGGCAATCCCATTAGCTCAGCATCAGCAAATTTCACGCCTGGACGCTCATCACGATCATCAAGCAGCGCGTCGACGCCACTGTTAGCCAGCTCGTCATAAAACTTGCCCGCCAATTCCTGCCCTTTTTCACCAATTGCCACAATATGAACCTTAAACGGCGCAATATTTTCCGGCCAAACCAAACCTTTATCGTCAGCGAACTTCTCAACAATCACGCCCATAACTCGCGTAATTCCAATACCATAACTTCCCATATAAGCGTATCGCTCTTTACCTTCGGCGTCAGTAAATACCAACTTCATTTCTTCGGATTTCTGCGTGCCGAAATTAAAGATATTGCCAACTTCAGCAGTTTTCACTTTTTCTAACTCACTACGATCGACGCCAAGCTCCTTGATTGCCTCGTCCAAAACTTCTTCATTAACAGCGATATTTTTACCGCGATGCAAATAAATATAATCCTCACCAGCATCGCAAATCGTCTGAAACTCATGGCTAAACTTCGTAAAAGCGCCGCCAGAAGCAAACGTCACATACGTTTCATCGCCAATCCCAAATCGGTCATAACAACGCTTATACGCCTCAATGACTGAATTGTAATAACTATCCAAACTCTCCTTGCTGTCGTGAATCGAATACATATCCTTCATCACAAATTCACGACCACGCATAATTCCACTCTTAGCGCGAAGTTCGTTTCGCAATTTGTTCTGGAATTGATAAACGCTAATTGGCAAATCTTTGTAGCTCTTTAAGTAATTGCGAAGAAGATCAACAATCGGCTCCTCGTGCGTCCAACCAAAACCAATGTCCGTGCCGTCTTGCAATTTAGACTTAAACCAAACGTCGACCAATTCATCGCTCCAGCGACCAGTTTCTTGCCACAATTCCTTTCGCTGCAAAGTACTCATCACCAATTCCTGGCTATTAACCTTATCCATTTCCTCGCGAACAATTTGCTTAATATTCTCAAGAACTCTCAAACCCAACGGCAAAAACGAATACACGCCCGCCATCGTTTTATGTACGTAGCCAGCACGAATCAAAAGCTGAGCATTTCGCGCAACCTCGCCAGCTGGCGCCTGCTTCAAAGTTCTAGTAAAAAGTTGTGTCATTCGCATATTTTTCTCCTTTACATAAATATAAATAATAATATCTATTCGATTAATTGCGCCCGTATTGATAAACAAGAAATAAAAAGCTATTCCGTTTTTCGCCATATGCATCATAATCGGCACCCAAATTGCGCCAGTGTATTCCCTGGTCGCACACATCACTAGGCTTAAAGTAAATGTATCAACTGCCACCGCCCATTGCAATGGCGAATCCGGACCAACCCAAAGATGCGCCGCGCCAAACGCTATGCTCGTTATGATAATTGATAGCCAAATCGAGAAAGAATTGCGCAACTTACCATAAAGATATCCGCGATACAAAAGTTCCTCCACAATCGGCGCCAGCACCACCAACACAACAAACGCCATAATAAACTGCCATTGAGTCGCTAGCATGCTCTGGCTAAACGGTATAGCTTGCTTCTGTTGCATATCCACCGAAAAAACACCACTAGCAATACTCATCGTAATCATAGTGAGCAAAAAATACGCCACAAAAGCAAACGGTGAAATAAATATCTCCAAAAACGTTGGCCAGTCGTTCACGCCCAAATTGCTCAAAGTTGTTCGGCGTTTCTTAACCAAAAACGGCACACCAATCACGACAATTAGTGACAAAATATATACAACAACCGAAAGCACCGTGTTAAAAATAACTGGATTCGCAGAATTGAGTGGTACGCCGATTTTTATTAAAGCACCGACCGCCAATGAGACAGCAACTTCCACCGTCAAAAATACGCCATAAACCCAAGCTGGGAGCGCCAAAATCAGCCACCATTTGCGGTTTTTTAATTTCTTAGAAGAGTTTTCCAACATCACTGATCGTCACCAAAATTGTTAAGATTAATAGGATCAACATACCGGTTGCCTGAATATTTTCTTCACGCTCTTTCGTCAGATCTTTCTTAAATTAGGCGGAAAATTGTCATCGTGAACCAGCGACCGCCGTCAAGCGCTGGGATTGGTAAAATGTTCATCACAGCCAGCGTCAGTGAGATTAACGCCGCTACGAAAATGATTTGCTCAATTCCAGAATTGACGACTGACGGGAATAATACTCCCAGTATGCCAATTGGTCCTGCTACGCTCCCACTGACAGAGGCCAAATCAGCTCTTGCAGATTCTTTTGATTCTGCAGAACCGAATATTTGCCCAATTGATCCGTGCACGGTTTTTACTAATAGCACACCAACGCCTTTGACTGTTTCGTATGACAATTGCCCAGTAGTCGCCACACCCACAATAGGCGCCGACCACGTGCTATACATTTTCTCCGTCTGCCCCGGAATAACGCCCAGATATCCGCTTCCCTTCACGGACTTTTCATCATTCAGCTGGACGTCAACAGCCGATTCTTTGCCGTCACGCTTGTACTTAACTTTGAATTTTTTTGCCATCGTTCTGCTTCGTTACCGTATGGCAATTTTTCCGCCTCTTCGTCAAAGTGGTTAGAGTTATTTATTTTGCTCAATTGCTCGTTTTTGTTAAGTCCGGTTTTGTCGTGTTGTCGATTTTGGTGTGCTTTTTGCTAATTTGTTAGCTGGTGAGCGGCTAACTTCTTTGTCAGAATGGTAGTTGAGGTTGGTTCGATAGGCTTTTCGGCATTCCAATTATCGCCAGAGATCGTTTGCTGCATCAATTAGCGCGATTATCGTAGTTCACTCCCGTCGTCGGCCAGCAGGGTTTCTGAGGTTTTCGCCCGACATGTCGAACCGCCATATGTGCCCTCGCCTTTTGCGGAATCCATATTCACCTTTCAGTCTGACAAATCTTCCAAGCGGCAGCCAATTCCAGGCTAAACGTTACGTTTTCACCCAAGAAGCTTCGTTTTCCTTTCCATTTTTTTGCGGCTGGCGGAAATCCGATTCCGAATTCCTCAACCTTAACGCCGTTTCTCTTGGCGACAATAGCATGACCTAATTCATGCAAAACCACCAATAAAATGAGAACAAATAGCCCTAAAAGTACTTCCCAAATAATCATTTTCCAAACCGCCTATTCCGATTAGCATATTCTTCTAAAATCAGCGACACGTCATCAACTGTCATGTCTGGCCAATTCTTCTCAATAAACATCAACTCACTGTACGCTGATCGCCACAACATAAAGTTGCTGAGCCGCTGTTCACTAGAAGTTCTAACAATCAAATCACACGGCGGCACCTCTGGCGCGTATATATTTTGAGCAATCAACTCAGGCGTAATTTCCTCAGGAGAAACTCCAGATTGAACAATTTTTTTAACCGCATCAGCAATCTCCAAATGTCCGCCATAATTCAAGCATAAAACCAATTCTCCATTTTTCAGATCGGCAGTCTTTTCCTCAGCCTCGTCAATCGCTTTGATCAATTGATCCGACAAGCCTTCCCTAGACCCAACAACCCTCAAGCGAACCTCGTTTTCAATAAATATCGGAAGATCAGCCTTCAGTATATTCAATAGCAATTTCATCAAATGTCGGACTTCTTCCTCTGACCGCTTCCAGTTTTCCGTACTAAAAACGTAAGCGCTCGCGTATTTCACACCTCGATGAAGAACCTCCAACGCCACGTCTTTTAACGCGTTATAGCCCGCCAGATGTCCTTCATATGTCGGCAAGCCATGCTGTTTTGCCCACCGCCGATTTCCATCAACAATAAACCCGATATGCCGCGGCAAATTAGATTTTCACTCATTATTTGCCCTCCATTCATCAATTAATTTCACATCTTGAACATCTTTTTCGCGACTGCGCCATTTTTTCCATTGATATAAAAACTCTAAATTGACGAACCTCACGCCACCATATTCCACTGCGTAATCAAGCAAATCATCATAGCTAACAGCCTGTCCATCAAAAACCCAGCCGTCCCAAACTTCAGCCGAACCGTCATCTTTTACAAAATAAAAACGCTGATTGTCATCAAACTTTTTAATCCAATCGCCACTCTCCTCAGAGAGCTTTTTCATCAAATCAGGACTCGCCGCAAGATCAATATCACTAGCTGGACGAATTCCCAATTGATCCAAAATCCCGCTACCAATAACAATAATTTGGTCCAACGGCAAATTCAATGCCTTCACTTTGTCGGCAAAAGTTTCGCTCATTAAACAGTTAAGACGTCCTTTTCTTTCGCCTTAAACGCCTCGTCAATTTGCGCCTGCATCTTACTCATTAAGCCGTCAATTTCTTTCTCTACGCGCTTCAAATCGTCTTCGCTCAGCTCTTTATTGTCCTTCATTCGCTTAGCATCCTTTAATGCGTCCTGACGAATATTACGCATCGCAATTCGAGCCTCCTCAACCTTCTCGCTAACCTGTTTTACCAATTGATGGCGGCGCTCTTCCGTCAAAGCTGGAACTGGAACGCGAATCACTCTGTCCGTCGTCAGACGGATTAAAACCTAGGCTTTGATTGTCGCGAATCGCAGAAGAAATTGCTGTAATATTGCTTGGGTCAAATGGCGTAACTAACAACATTTGTGCCTCTGGAGCGGTTACGTTTGCAACCTGATTAAGCGGCATTTTTGAGCCGTAAGCCTCAACCATAACACCGTCAAGCATTCCAGCGTGCGCCCTGCCCGTTCGCACCTTCTTCAATTCATCTTGAAAAAAGCTAAACGCTGCATTCATTTTTTCTTCATAAGGGTTTGTGTCGAACATATTTCCTCCAATTTATCTATCCGTTATTATATCAAACTTCAAGCGTCTTGTCTGCTAATTTTGCCTTACGCCCCGTGCTATAATAACAGAGTGATTTCTAAGATTAAGCTATACAATTTCCGGTCTTATCATCTGCACGAAGCGACTTTTAGCAATTCTGGGACGGTAATCGTTGGACCAAATGGCACCGGCAAGACGAATCTGCTTGAGGCGGTTTATGTGGCGCTGCGCGGCAGTAGTTTTCGTGGCAGCCTTAGCGATTGTATGACGCTGAACGCTCCGCAAACAATTGTTCATCTGGAGGGCGATTTCGGCGAGCGACGTATTAAGCTAGACTCAATTTCCGGAAAAATCAACAAAGAATTCATCATCAATGACAATAAATCAAAGGTCTTAACCAGAAAAAACCGCTTGCCTGTCGTTTTGTTTGAGCCAAGCGAACTAAGATTAATTTCCTCTTCACCGTCCCGACGACGCGACTTTCTGGATGGCTTAATTGCCCGACTTGACCCCAAATACGACACGGATTTAAGAGCTTTCAATCGCACTCTTTTACAGCGCAACGAACTCTTAAAATCCCACCAAGAAGACTCATCAATTTGGCGCGACAACCTGTTTGCTTGGGACATAAAATTTGTCCAATACGCAACCAACATTGCCCAAAAACGAGCCAAATTTCTCCAGATAAACGAGCCTCGCATAAAAAATTTATACGAATCTTTGGCAGGAAAAGACACGCAATTATCCATCGAATATGGCGCTATTGTACCTCTGGAAAATTACGACCAAGCCCTACTAAATCGCTTAGGAAAATCCCGCGAATATGAAATAGTCACAGGATTTACTTCGGCTGGCCCACACCGTGAAGATTTCACAATTTTTCTCCATAATCAGCCCGCTATTAAAGTTGCTTCACGCGGCGAAATGCGAACCATTATGCTGGCGTTCAAATTATTAGAGCTAGAACTTCAGACAGAAGTTAGTCAATCTCGACCGCTAATTCTACTGGACGACGTTTTCTCGGAACTAGACGCCACTCGCGAAAAACTTCTCCAAGAAACCATCCAAAATCACCAATTTATCGTCACCACGACAGATGCGCGCCACCAAAAAGACGGCTGCTCAATAATTTCCACACAATAAAAATCCGCCCTCTCACGTGAAGGCGGATCGACCGCATATTTGCGATATTGTCAATATGCTTGCGGTAAATATTGACAAAATAAAAAATCGACCGCATTGCTACGGCCGACTTCTTCTCTGTGTGAAAATCTATTCGCTTACGCCCAGCTCAATTCGCTTGAATTGACGAACTACAATGTTCTCGCCTAATTTTGCAATTGCTTCCTTAATGTGTTGCTCAACAGTCTTAGAATCGTCCAAGATGTAAGCCTGGCTCATAAGAACCTGCTCAGCAAAATGCTTCTTCAATTGACCTTCAACGATCTTTTCGCGCATTTCTTCAGGCTTGCTTGCCAAAGATTCGCTCGCCATAAGCTCAGCTTTAACGCGCTCCATTTCCTCTGCTGGAATGTCAGCTTCAGAAACATACTTTGGACTCATCGCTGCAATTTGCATAGCAATTTCGTGTGCCAACGTCTTAAAGTCGTCAAGTCGAGCCACGAAGTCGGTTTCGCAGTTTACCTCAACGATAACGCCGATTCGACCAGAGTGAACATAACTTTCGATCAAACCTTCACGAGCTTCACGGTCGCCCTTCTTTTCAGCTTTCGTCAAGCCTTTTTTGCGCATAGCTTCCAAAGCTTTATCGAAATCGCCCTCAGCTTCAACCAAAGCTTTTTTAGCGTCAGTCAAGCCTACGCCGGTCAATTCGCGCAATTTTTTGATATCGTCAACAGAAACGCCCATCCTATTTCTCCTCTTTTTTAGCTGGTTTTTCTTCAGCCTTTACGCTACCTGCGCCTTCAGCAACAGCTGCGGTGAAGTAGTCTAATAGCAATTGAATACCCTTAACAGCGTCGTCATTACCTGGAATTACGTAATCAATTCCTGTTGGGTTAACGTTGGTGTCAACAATCGCAAATACTGGCACGCCCAAAGTTTGAGCCTCGCGAACTGCATTTGCGTCGGTCAATGCGTCAACTACAACAACAGCGCCTGGCTTGCCCATCAAATCCTTGATGCCGCCATATTTCATATTCAAGCTGTCGATTTCCTCTTGGAAGCGCTGCACTTCAAGCTTGTTATAACGCTTTTCCAAATCACCTGAAGCCATTCGCTTTTCAAGATTCTTCAGCTTCTTAATTTGCTGAGCAATAGTTGAACCGTTAGTCAACATACCACCAATCCAGCGCTCAACTACGTATGGCTGGTTGATCTTTTCAGCTGCTTCACGAACAACGTCTTTGGCTTGTTTTTTGGTGCCAACAAATAGAACCTTACGGCCTGATGCAGCGATTTTTGTCAATTCTGGCAAAGCCTTATCCAAAGCTTCAACAGTCTTAGTCAAGTCAATAATGTGACTATCCTGACGCTTACTGTGAATATATGGCGCCATCTTTGGGTGCCAGCGGCTGGTTTTGTGTCCAAAATGAACACCTGACTCCAGCAAAGCCTTAATGTCTACCTTTACAGACATCCTCTTCTCCTTTTGCCTCATCCGCCCACGATTTGGAGTGTGAAACGGATTGTGTCATTAAAATTAGTTACCTGGTAATTATACCACTATTCTTCATCAGGAGCAACTACCTCTTGACGAGACTTAATAAATTTTTCCAATTCCTCTTTAAGTTCTTTTTTTCTAAACTAGTATCTAGAGGCGAATTTATAGAAGACACCCTTTTAATATCGCAGCACTTAATGAACTCAAAGTATTCAATTCCATTACCTGAAACGACAGCACCATAAGTACTAGTCTTACGGCTAAAATCTTCCATGGTCATAGGCGGAGTTGGTTCGCCAGTTATGTTTGCCGATAGCTTAAAGAATAACAATGCGGCTTTTTCTCCTGAAGGATCCCCATCTTCTATATATCCGCATCAAAGGCTACGACCGAAGTATGAACGTCCAGCGGCGTCTCCCTGTATGAATCCTGAGTTGTGTTGGTGCGGATTAAATAATTTTGCAGTTACTTCCTTAGGCTTACCCGGTGTCTGCATAACTCCAATCCCAAACTCCTCGCCAACTAGCGCCAGCATACGCTCTGACTCCCCCGAATTATATAGCTCAAAAGATTCGGTTTTATCGGGATTTTCTAATATCACCCCTAACTCCTTTGCTATTGCCAATTCCTTAGAGCGACGAAAAGCCTCTCCCGATAAATATCTCAAGCCATTATCCCTACTCTTATCATATACATAAGAACCATTTTCCATAGCACATACTCCTCCTAAATTAGCGTATCTCATCTGTAATTATGCGCTACTTTTTACAGATACGTCAATACGTCCGCACGCCTTTTTGGTAATATATTGCATTACTCCGTTTTTTTGTTAAAATACCAAGGTTATGAAAAGCAGTATTCACCCACAGAACTATCGCCCTGTCGTATTTAGCGACGAACAAGCGGGCTTCGCGTTCTTGACTCAGTCAACAGCGCAAACAACCGAAACCATCAAATGGGAAGACGGCAACGAATATCCATTGGTTAAGGTTCACATTTCATCAGCTTCACACCCATTCTTTACTGGTGAAGAAAAGATTATCGACACCGAAGGTCGTGTTGATCGCTTTAAGGCTCGTCAAGCAGCCGCTGAAGCTCGCCGAGCAGCTTTGGCAAACAAAGCAAAGAAAGCTAACGCTAAAAAAGCAGCTAAAACTGATTCTCCAAAATCAGACAAAAAGACTAAATAATCTAACAAATTAGTAAGGTATTGCGCTTTAAAAACCACCCAATAGTTGGGTGGTTTTTTATTAATAAGTAGCGTAATACCACATAAAACTTGTCCTTCATCAATCAAGGCAGCTGCCAGTCAATTGCCTCGCGACCCTGTTGCACCAGAAAATCATTAGCACGCGAGAACGGCCGACTACCAAAGAACCCTCGATGCGCCGAAAACGGCGACGGATGCGCACTAGATATTTTCAAATGTTTCGGATTAGTAATCGCCTGTCCAACTTTTTGAGCGTGCGCACCCCAAAGGATAAATACTAGCGGCTGATCATAATTATTAAGCATTTTTAGTAAATTTTCGGAAAATTCCATCCAACCATATCCGGCATGACTACCCGCCTGGCCACGACGAACGCTCCAACTAGTGTTCATCATCAGCACGCCCTGCTTGCCCCACGGTTCCAAAAAACCACTAGTCGGCATATCACCGCCGATATTATCCACAAGCTCTTTGAATATATTTTGCAAACTTGGTGGCAATTTCACGCTAGGACGCACCGAAAAACTCATACCATGCGCCTGCCCTGGCCCGTGATACGGGTCTTGCCCAATGATTACCACTTTCACTCTGTCCAGCGAGCAAGCCGCGAAACATGAAAACATATCCTGACGTGGCGGATAAATATCAAATCTCTCACGCTCCGCATCAACCCGATTCATCAACGCCCGAAAATAAGGCTGTTCAGCCTGATCCTCAACAAACTCACGCCAGGTTGCAAACTTCATACTCTCATTAAAGCACGGCTAGTCCAACGTGACAATCGTTACGCCACGACATAATATATCACAATCTCCGCACATCTTTGCAGCACATAAGTCAGCTTGCCTGTGATATAATTTTATAGATATGGCGAAGATTTCTTTAGATATGGATTCTCTGAAAAATGAACGAGCTGATTTGAGCAATTTTTTAGCGCAACCTGATGCTTACAGCTCGCCAGATTTTACAGTAAAAAACAAACGATTTTCAGAATTAGAGACGCTTATTTCCAAGGGTGAAGAGCGAGAAAACCTGGAAAAAAACTTAGTAGAGGCCAAAAAGTTAGCTAACGAAGGCGGTGAATTGGCTGCTCTGGCGAAACTTGAGATTACTGAAACCGAAGCTCGATTGACCGAATTAGAAGAAGAATTATTCATCCTGCTCACCCCGAAAGACCCCAATGATGAGAAAAATATCATCATGGAAATCCGCGCTGGTGCTGGTGGCGATGAAGCGTCCTTGTTTGCGGCGGAATTGTACCGTATGTATTTACGTTGGTGCGAATCTAACGGCTATAAAGTAGAACTAATTAGCGAATCAGCCAATGATTCTGGCGGCTATAAAGAAGTTATTTTCATGATCAAGGGCGACGCGCCATACTCTAAATTGAAGTTCGAAGGTGGCGTACACCGAGTTCAGCGAGTTCCAGTCACTGAAAGCCAAGGTCGCGTCCACACTTCAACCGTAACGGTGGCAGTTTTGCCAGAAGCAGAAGAGGCTGACATTGAGATAAATCCGAACGATTTGCGCGTTGATATTTACCGCTCCAGTGGACACGGCGGTCAAAGTGTGAACACGACAGATTCAGCAGTGCGAATCACCCACTTGCCGACTGGAATGATAGTTACAAACCAAGACGAAAAATCGCAAATTAAAAACCGCGAAAAAGCCATGAGCGTGCTTCGTTCGCGATTGTTGCAGATGAAAATTGACGAGGAAAACGCCAAATTAAGCGCCGAGCGACGCTCGTTGGTTGGAACTGGCGACCGCTCGGAAAAAATCCGAACGTACAACTTCCCACAAGACCGAATCACCGACCACCGCATTCACTACAGCCGCAGCAATATCCCCGCTGCAATGAACGGGGATATCGACGATTTGATTGAAAATCTACAGAGATATGAGCGTGAGCTGAAAGCTCAGAATGCTAGTAATTAAATAGGTCTGGATTCCTAAATTCTAAATCAAGCGCAGCCTCACTCCACTTATCACGGTCGTCCAGGCTTAGAGATTCGTCGCTTGCGCGTCTTTATATATTTTTCATATAGAGTTCTTGATCGCCGCTTCATCAGCTGCCTTCTGCTCTTCGGGAGTCATCTTTCTACGCTCTTCTTCTCGCTGATTCAGCAACACTTCAGTATCATTATCTGCCGCTGTTGCTGGAGTCTCTTTAGTCCTATTCCATCCACCACGATCAGCCCTCGCTCCAAGACCTACTCCCATAATCACGTCATGGATAGGAAGTCTATACTCTCTTTTTGACATATTATCTAATATAATCCTTTCTTTCACTTAATAACATAATTGTACAATACTATATATTTCTTTATTTGTCAATGTCATCTATCTTCTTTTGCAAGCGTTTTCGCTTTTTACATTCCATAGATATATGTTATAATTAGCCACATGATTATCTCTGAATGGCTAAAAATTGCCACAAAATCCTTAAAAATAGCAAACATCCCGTCCGCCAGATTAGACGCTGAATTGATATTAGCCAACACTTTGCGAAAAAACCGTACTTACCTACACGCTCACCTGGACGAAGAAATTGACCCCAGAAGATTTGACATCGCAAATGCCAGACTAGACCTAAGATTAGACCGCGTGCCAATCGCCTACATTCTGGGCTATAAAGAATTTTACGGGCGTAAATTCACCGTATCTCCTTCTGTTTTAATTCCCCGCCCTGAATCCGAAGATCTAATTTCATTGTTCTTAGAACTGACCGCCAGCGAAATTGCCGAAAAAGTTTTAATTGACGTTGGCGCAGGGTCTGGTTGTCTGGGAATTACTGCCAAATTAGAGAGAAGCAACTTGTCGGTAATTTTATCCGATATCAGCAAACCAGCCTTAAATATTGCAGAAAAAAATGCGAACGCCTTAAATGCGGACGTCCATATTCAACAGCAATCATTACTTAATGGCCAACTCAAACCAGTCGACTATATATTTGCTAATCTGCCTTACGTTGACAAAAATTGGGACGTATCTCCAGAACTTCAATATGAACCAGAAATTGCACTTTTCGCCGAAGATGAAGGATTGAAATTGATATTGCAATTGATCTCACAAGCGCCACGATGTCTCACTCCAGAAGGCTTACTATTTATCGAGGTTGATCTTGTTCTAAGTAACGGCGACGTGATTCAGACTGGGCGTATATCTCGACGCGAATTGAGTAAGAAAAAAGGCTTATCGACGTTTGAGGGCGAGATTTATCGAGAGATTGACAATCTAATCTCAGATAATGCCGAGCTGATTTCGCAAATGGTTGGAGCTTTCGGCTTTTGCGGTTGGCTACAGCGGGATTTCTCGGGTGAAGCAAAAAGACGGGTCGTTCGATTTGACGCCGTTGTTTATTGGCAGCCTTAGTGATGATGTCACCACTTTTTATACCAGCTTTATCGGCTGGACCATCTTTTTCTATAGTGGACTCCGACCCTCCATTGATGTAAGCGCCAGACTTTACCGGCAGCTTATATTCTGACTGAATGTCTGGCGTAATAGATGCGTAGCGGACGCCCAGATAAGCCTTCTGGACACCCTTGCCGCTTATAACGCCTCTCACCATACCTTTTACGGCGTTAATTGGAATAGCAAAACCGATGCTTTGTGCGTCAGAGGCGATAGCTGTGTTGATGCCAATCACCTGTCCTGCCATATTAATAAGTGGCCCACCAGAATTGCCAAGGTTAATCGGCGCGTCAGTCTGCAACAGGTCAGTTAAGCTTTCTGTTTTAGAACCCCTAGAGTCAGAACTTGCTACAACTGGTCGTCCTTTACCGGAAATTATACCGCTGGACACAGTATTCTGATATTGCCCCAGAGAATTCCCGATAGCAACAACTTTTTGCCCAACTTTTACCGTGCCAGAATTACCAAGCTCTGCCACTGGCAGCTTCTTAGCATCTTTGATTTTTAAAAACGCAATGTCATTAAGTGGATCGACACCGACCAATGAAACGTCGGTAAATTGGTCTCCATTATGTGTAACTACTCTAATTTTTTGAGAATTTTTAACAACATGCTTATTTGTCAAAACATAACCATCAGCGCTAATAATAACGCCAGTCCCGGCGCCCATCTTCTCAGAATCCTCACTAGAGACAACTATAGAAACGACACTAGGTGAAACTTTATCAACAACTTTTGAGACGTCGCCATCGCTTACTGTTATTGAATTACCGTCATGCTTTACGTCTTGAGATAGACGATTAGCCAGCTGAAGCGTTATCCAACTCGTTAAGAATATTATGCTAACCAGTGTGGCAGCGCCCACCACACCACCAACCAACCATAAGGCTAATCTCTTCTGTTTGCCAGAATTTTGCATATATTTTCACCCCCTATCAATTAAATTACTACCGAATTCAAGAACACTAGCATCACCAAGATAATTCCGATTGTAAGAATCACTGGAGCGGATATGTCTGAGAATCGAATAGCTTTGTGTTTGTTGTAAGATTGGTAAGCTTTACTGGCGACGAGCGAGAATAGTAATAAGATTATTGTAACCTGTGAAACGCCGCCAAATAGTGATTTTCCGTAACTGTAAGTCCAATAATATGACAGCCAACCCAGTTCAGCAAAGACAAGTCCCCAGATTGCCGAAAGTAAAACCGTTTGTTCTTCGTCATAACTGTGTAGGAAATGGCGCGCAGAACTATAACCAATCAAGAACATCAGAATAACAACTACAGAAACCGGCCACTCGTATGACACCACCATCAGCGCGGTTACACCGACAAAAATAGCGATTAACGACTGCATAGCAACCTGCCAGCGCTTAGACATCGGCTTAATCACGACTAGCCAAATTGCATATAGTATTGCCAATGCTACGCGGAAATAAAACACTGACGTAGGTAGATACATCAGACCAACAACGCCAATTCCGACCGTTAAGTCAACCAAGTTAGCCTGAATGTTTGCCCACCAAAAACGCGGACGAACAGCAATTATGCGCCATTTACTCAGCACAACAAGCGCTAACGCTGGAAATGGGGTCTGAAATGCTTGAGCAATAACAAGCAATGCCGCCGCCAAGCCAATATTTAAGACATAGTAAACCAATTCGCTCCAAAACGTTCTTCGTTTAACAGTTTTCAGTAACTCCATAACTTACTCTATTATACCAAATTATGAGCCAGTTCCCACAACAACGATAAATTGTGCGTCAACATTCAAATTATACTTCGAGGAATCTGATGAAACCGAGCCGTACAACTCCTTAAATTTATCTTTTGTAGCGGTTTTTTCTTTACCAGCTGGCAATTGATAAACTTGGGTTTTTGTCGACTTTTTCATTACCTGGAACATTGCCGACATGAACAACTTTCATTCCTAATTCTGTCAATTTGTCCGCTTCTTTCTGCGCTGCACCAGCCACGCCAGAACCATTCAAGACAGCAACTGTGGCTTTTTCCTTAGATAACGGCGTTGCGTAAATCTCAGACTTTATATAAGCGCGAATGTCGTCATAATCATATAATCCCGCAGCTGGCTGAACTATGCTTGCGCCACCCGCCGTGCCAGTAGTCATAAGTACGTTGTTTTCCTCCACAAAACTCAATCTGTGAATATCAGATTCTTTTATCTCCGAGCCAAGGTTCATAATTGTGCGGATTTCTTTCGTGTCAATGTTTGTGCGCAAGTTTTTGCCCATGGCATCCATCAGAGACGTCACCTTACCAAAGTCAGTCAGCGTTCCCGTGGAAGTAGCTTTGTTTTTCAGTGCCATCATTACCAATTGCTGGTTTTTCTCTCGGTCAAAGTTGGATTGTTCCAATCCGTAAGTTGGCGCCACCAAACCACGCGCTCGAGAGAACCACATCGCCTTTTCGCCGTCCATTTCGTGCTTGCCGTTAGTTAATTGCATATAGTGACCTGTTGGACATCGTTCGCGACGTTGCTGATAATTCAACTCCTTCGCTCGACACATCCAGTCCATACTTGGATCAAGGATTCCCCGCGGATCACGACTCTGTACGTCAACAGTAACTCCGCCGACCGCATTGACAGCATCACGAATCACCGCAGTATTAATATGCGCCACGTATTGAATATCCATACCGAATATATCGCCGATGAATTTCTTAGTTTTATCCATTCGTTCAGCTTCTGCCTGCGCACTATCTCCGTTATTCACGCAGCCAAAATATTCATTGATTTTACCAGCGTAGCCAGAATTACACGCCATGCCAAATTTTACATACAAGTCACGCGGAATGCTAAACATATATGCGTCCTTCTTTGTCTGATTGACGCTAAGAATCATCATTGAGTCGGTCAATGTCGCACCTGGATGGTCCGGATCGTCATCTGTTGTACCTAAAATCAGCACATTGCTTCGACCATAAGCATCCTCTTTCAGCTTCTGCTGCGAAAATAGTCCTAAGATTCCGCCGTTATGGAACACCGAGTTCATCGTCTGCCATAATTTTAATAGCAGCCAGCCCGCCACAATTGCAATAATAATTCCGATAATCGCAAGAATAATCCTGGTAATTAACTTTTTCTTACGCTTCTGCTTACGCTCCTGCCGATGAGAAGGCTTGGTATTTTCATCAATCGCCGCCAACGATTCGCTAATATTCTGCTTTAATTTATTAGCAGAAGTTGGTTGCTGAATATTCCTTGTCGCATTATTCGACACTTGCGGACTATCTTCGTTACTACGATGATGCCCGAGCGTAGTCGTTTTTTTGCTAGTAATTTCCCCCAACGAAGTTCGCTGTGGTCGCTTGGCGACAAATCCGTCCATCGACTGTTTGCGTGGTTTCATATCTATTGATTATAACACACAAAACGCTTATAATTGAAACAATGGACGCTACTTTTATGGATCGTCATCCGAAATTACAAGATGGCCTGGGAATGGTCATTTTCGTTGTTGGCGTGGTGATCGGTACACTTTTATTGAACACTTTTGTATTTCAAACTTTCAATGTTGAAGGCGCCAGTATGGAAACGACGATGTACACCGGTGATCGTCTGATCGTCAATCGATTGCCCGTCACTGGTTCAAAATTGCAGAATAAAAATTATATTCCAAAGCGCGGACAAGTAATTGTGTTTAAGAATCCGAATTTTAACGCCTCGACAGGCAAAGACGAATATATTGTTAAGCGTGTAATCGCCTTTGCTGGTGAGCGAGTTACTGTGAAAAACGGCACCGTAACTGTTTACAATACAGAAAACCCCGACGGATTTAACCCTGACACCTCAGTCAATAAAAATGAGCCAGGACAGCCTACTTCTGGAGATGTCGATACGACCGTACCAGAAGGCACGATATTCGTTATGGGCGATCACCGCCAAGGAAGCTATTCTTGCGACTCTCGAAACTGCATGGGACCAATCCCCCTTTATGACATCGTCGGACCAGTTAGTCTACGAATATTCCCATTCAATAAAATTCGCTCGTTCTAATACAAAAATTATTTTTCGAGCAATTCTCTTATTCGTTCAAATTCAAGATTATCCTTAAACTTGATACTAATCTGACCAGCTCCACGGCCGTTTGTACGAATTTTCACCCCTGTTCCAAATCGCTTTGAAAGACTTTCAACAGCATCTGCGTGAGGCATATCTGCTGGGCGGCGTTTGTTCTCGATTGGACTAGCCTTCGCCTGCTTCCACAAAGTAACAACTTGCTCAATCCGTCGCGCTGACCACTCCTCGCGAATAGCTCGCTCCATAATATCTTCCGCGGCGTCATCAGGTAAACCGATTAGAGGTCTTGCCTGCCCTTCATTTAATCGCCCCTCAAACAACGCCTGCTGCACAGACTTCGGCAATTTCAGCAGCCTCAACGTATTACTGACCGCACTTATAGATTTGCCACCCAGACGCTTGCCAATTTCCTCCAGCGTCATATTGAATTGGTCGCGCAATTTTTGATAAGCAGTCGCAGTTTCAAGCGCATTCAAATCATGTCGTTGCAAGTTTTCAATCAAAGAAATCTCCAAGCGATTTTGGTCGCTCATACTCCTGACAATACACGGCACCTCTGTTAAATTCGCCCTATTCGCCGCACGCCAACGTCGCTCGCCCGCCACGATCAGATATTTATCGCCTTTTGGCGTCACAACAATCGGCTGAACCACACCATGCTCGCGCACCGATTCCGTCAACTCATTCAAAGCATTCTCATCAAAAAAGCGACGCGGCTGATCTGGATCTGGGACGACTTGATCAATAGCAATATCTCTCAAATGAGAAACTTTCACATCCTGTTGTGCTGTTGGATCGAACGTTTCATCAATCAAATTGGTTGGAATCAATGACCCAAAACCTCTACCTAAACCTTTTTTCATCGTTCCACCCTCTCTATAATTTCTTTCGTTAGCGCCTTATAAGCCCGAGAACCTTTTGAAAAACGATCATACGCCCCAACTGGCGCGCCATGACTAGGAGCTTCAGCCAAGCGAATATTTCGCGGAATGCTATTCTTGAAAATCTTATCTGGAAAATACTTTTTAACCTCAGCATGAACTTGCCCAGATAATGTAGTCCTGGAGTCCATCATCGTCAGTAAAACGCCCAATAATTCCAGAGGTGGATTAAGCCCCTTCTTTATCAATTTCATACTTTCCAAAAGCTGCCCCAATCCTTCCAATGCGTAAAATTCCGCCTGAACTGGAAGCAATACGTAATTAGCGGCAATCATACCGTTGACCGTCAACAAACTCAAGCTCGGCGGGCTATCAATAATAATATAGTCGTAATCCGTCGCCTTTTGCAAAGCCTCTCGCAAGCGAACAAACCTTCCCTGCGCCTGCGCCAATTCCACTTCCGTATTCGCCAAATGAGGTGTAGCTGGAGCGATTGATAAGTTTTTATATTCCGTTGGCAATATGATATTCGCCAGGTCAATTTGTCGCATAATCACCTCTGATATTGTTGCGCCCAAATTCTGCTTATCTATTCCAAGTCCACTAGTAGCATTGCCCTGCGGATCAAAATCCACCAACAATGTTTTCTTGCCAGCTTTTGCCAAAAAATATGCTACGTTAATTGACGTCGTTGTTTTGCCGACGCCACCTTTTTGATTTGTCACCGCAATGATTTTTGTCATTCGTTCCCCTTTTTACCTGCCTTAATTATAGCATGAGCAGAACATAAATAACAGACATCAAAAAACCGCTTCCTTTACGAAAGCGGCTCTTTCAGATTATTTGATTGACGTAATTTCAATCTTCGTGTACTTCTGGCGATGACCAGTTTCTTTGTGTACACGCTTCTTACTCTTGTAGCGGATAACGCGAAGCTTATCGCCCTTAACTTCCGCTTCTACGACCTTAGCTTTAACGCTAGAGCCTTTTACAGTTGGCGTACCAACCTTGATTTTATCACCATCAATCACTAAAAGTGCGTCGAGAGTGAGTTCTTTTGTGCCTTCAGGGAGGAGATCCACCAAGAGGGACTCTTTTTCGCTGACAAGATATTGTTTGCCAGAGATTTTTACGACTGCTTTCATTTCGTTCCTTAATATATATGAATTAACTCTAATAATTCTATCAAAAACTAGCAATAAAATCAAGTACAGTTAGCAAGTAACGTTTTTCGCCATAGCGTTATTCGCCTTCAGCCAACCGCTCGGCGAGCCGCATTCCATATATTCGCCCTTAGCTTCGCCAACCGCGATCATGCCGCCGCCCTCGATGTACGCGTTGATCGCGTCGGTTAGCTCAAATTCGCCTCTTTTCGGGTTGGCGGGTAATGTTCGCGCCAGTTCGAAAATTTCTTTGTTGAGGACGTAAAAACTTGAATTGCTGAGGTTACTTGGCGCTTCTTCTAATTTTGGCTTTTCAATTATTCGGACAAAATTGCCCTGCTGGTCGGTTTCGATGATCCCTGTTTGTGGGATAAGTTCTTCTTCGACAGGATTTCCTAATCGGCCAGCCGACAATCCACGCGCTTCCACCAGCTCTGCCAAATCTGCGGCGTTTGAACCGCCGTCGTCGCGCCAAAAGAATTGGTCGCCCATCATCACAAAGGCTGACTCGCCTTGTTCGATGAATTCACTCGCCAGGCCCACTGGAATGCTTGTGCCGTAACCGCCGGTTCTTGGCTGAGTTAAAAAATGTATTCGGACGTCGCGAAGTGGCGCCACCAGAGGTAATTTATCTTCTTTTCCCGCTCGACGTAAATAATCGTTCAATTGAATATTCGATCGATAATAGCTCTGCACTTGAGTACTTTGTTCACCAACCACAAAGTAAATATCCTTCACGCCCGCTCGCACAACGTCTTGCACGATATAATCAATCACTGGACGAGTACCGACCGGCAACATACACTTTTCAATAGATTTGGTAATCGGCAACATTCGCGTGCCCCAACCAGCGACCGGAATAATAGCTTTAGTAATCATAGCACCTCCTACATTTTCAGCTCTTTGTGAGAGTAATTATACATCATTAATCGTCAACAGCGTTGCCATCCGCACGAGACCAAAACTTTACGAATGTTTTCTATTTCGTCAACGTCTAGCCGAATTGCCTGCGGCTCCCGCTGCTCTTTAATAATTTCTTCAGCAAGTCCATCCGCCAGCGGATCAATTGGCAAAAATCCTACTTTACTACCAAATAATTTGTTGAATAAATTTTGCATAACTTTTTTATTTTTATCAATTAACAATGATATATTAGCATAAGTATGATGAAAAGTCAATAGAATATCCTCTTACGCTAAGGAGGCTACTTATTTCAATTGACAGACTTAAGCTTATTTACGCCTTTTTCAGGGAAATTTCTACCAATTTACCCTCGATTTTGACGTCATATTTTTCCGATTCATTGACCACAGAATTCAGCTCCACAGCAAGAGTTTCAGCTTTAATGACGTCAGCGAAAGCGTCAACAGCTTGAGATATTTCAGAATCGTCACTAGAAATGCTCAATACAATTCGATCATCTATCTGCAGACCGGCCTGCTTGCGCGCGCTTTGGACATGGCGAATGATTTCACGCATCAAACCTTCGCGCTTTAGTTCAGGAGTGATTGTTAAGTCATAAACAACGCTCGGTTGCGCCGTGACTCAGACTCTGAATCTGTAACAATTTCAACCGATTTCACGTTCAATTCATCTTTGGCGATATCAATCAAGAATTGCGCAACTTCCGCTGGTGTATCCTGAGAAATAGTGTTGATAAGTTTCACAGACGCCAACGGCTGACGCACCTTAATTCCCTCCGATGCGCGCTTCGACAGGCCGTCATTTACCGCAGTACGCAGTGCATTCATGTCGCGTAGCATTGAATTGTCTATTTCACCAGCCGGCAGCCAATCTTTAAGATGAATCGACTCGTTATCGCCCGTCAAATTATGGTACAATTCTTCCGCTAAGAATGGCGTAAACGGCGCTAGCATATAGCTGAGTCGCACCAAAACGTAATGGAGCGTGCGGTAAGCGTCATTTTTATCGCCATCATCTTCAGATTTCCAGAAGCGGCGGCGACTGCGTCGGACATACCAGTTACTTGCGTCGTCTAAGAACGGCAAGATCGGCTTGGTTGCGTCCTGCAGATTATAGTTGTTAAGGCCTCGCTCGACCTCTGTTATCAATTGATGCAACCTCGACACAATCCAAATATCCAACGGATTTGTTAAATCGTGAAGTGGATCTGATATATCGCCGTTAAACTCCCAGCCGTCAACTTCAGCGTACATCGTGAAGAAGTCGTACATATTCCAGATCATGCCAAGCTTACGCGCCACGTCCATCACGTCCTTATCCGCCAAGGCAAAGTTTTCGCCATTTGTTAGCGGACTACTCAGTAATAGGAAGCGTAAGGAATCAGCACTAAACTTATCCATCAGCTCGTTCGGATCAGTAAAGTTACCCAGGGATTTACTCATCTTGCGGCCGTCATTGCCCGCCACCACACCAGTAGTGATGACATTACTGTAGGCGTTTTTGTGCTGCGCGCCAGCCTCGCCAAAGGCACCGATTTCGGCCAAGGCGGCGTTGACAGCATGCACGTAGTAGAACCACGCTCGCACCTGGCCGATGTACTCAACGATGAAGTCCGCCGGGTAATTCTGCTCAAATTTTTCCTTGTTTTCAAACGGATAATGGAGTTGTGCAAACGGCATGCTACCGCTCTCAAACCAACAGTCCAAAACCTTATCAATGCGGGTAAATGTTTCGCCGTCAATTTCAAAAGTAATTTCATCCACCCACGGTCGGTGATAATCATCCAGCTCCACGCCGCTCAGCTCCTTGAGCTCCGCATACGAGCCAACCACCTTGACCGTACCGCGGTCACCCTTCCACACTGGCATTGCCGTCGCCCAGAAGCGGTCGCGGCTCAGATTCCAATCTGGTGCCTGCTCGATATTTTTGGCAAAACGACCATGTTTTAGATGAGCCGGGAACCAATTAATATGCTCGTTTTGCTCCATCATCAGCGGCTTTTGGCCCTGAATGTCAAAGAACCAGCTTGGGATGCGCGCGGTACATGATGCGCTGTTTGCTACGCGGGTTGAACGGGTATTCGTGACGAATGTACTCGATCTTCCACACCGCGCCCTTTTCCTTCAGGTCTTTGGCGATGAACTTGTTATTATCCCACACCTCGAGGCCTTTGTAATTGCCATCGGTATAGTAGCCGTTATCATCAATGACATGGAAGGCACTAATGCCGTGGCGTTTGGCCAGCTCAAAGTCGTCCTCACCATAAGCCGGCGCGATGTGCACGATGCCCGTACCTGACTCGTGCGAGACGAAATCCGCCGCGTAAATGGTGTGGATCTTGTCGTTATCTGGCCAGGCCGAGCCCGTATCGAGCGACTGATAGGTTTTACCCACCAATTCGCTACCGGGGAATTTGCGTAATACTTTGTAATCAAGCGGCTGATGCTTTTCGTCCTGCAGGGTGCGCTCGAGGGCTTCTTCGGCGATAATGAGCTTTTCACCCCCCACCAGCACTTCGCAATACGTCATCTCCGGATTGACGGCCAACATCAGGTTAGCTGGCAATGTCCATGGCGTGGTAGTCCAAGCCAAAACAGCAACGTCTTCATCAGGCAGCTTAAACTTCACATACACACTCGGGTCGGTCACCGTTTGGTAGGCGTCGTTGTCCATGGTCACTTCGGCCTTGCTGACAGGGGTAGCAAACTTCGTGTCGTACATCAGTACCTTTTCGCCTTCGTAGATTTTGCCTTCTTCGTAAAGCCTCTTGAACGCCCACCAAACAGATTCCATGTAATTGTTATCCATGGTTTTATAAGCGCCCTTAAATTCAACCCAACGACCAATTCGCTCAATCACGCCCTGCCAGGTTTCGCTGTTCGCTACCATGCTTTCGCGCGCCTTGATGATGTATTTTTCCAGGCTGATGGTTGGCAAAGGATTACCGTCTTTATCCAGCGGCGCTGGCTGATCACTACTCGCCACAATCTGCCGCCGGTCCACGATATTCATCTGCTTTTCGACGAAATTCTCTGCCGGTAGGCCATGGCAATCCCAACCCCAACGGCGTTCAACTCGCTTACCTTTCATTGTTTGGTAGCGTGGAACAGCATCTTTCACGATTGAGCTAAGAAGAGTTCCATGGTGTGGCACACCAGTAATGAATGGAGGGCCGTCATAAAACACGCAAGCGTTATCTTCGCTACGGTTTTGCGACTGATTTGTTGAATGTGTTTTCTTCTTTCCATCGCTGCACCCCATCTTTTTCATATTCTTTTGCTCGTCTTCTTGTTTTGTGTTTGAAATTTCATTGTTATTTCTCCTTATTTAAATTAAAAATCACCTCTTTTGATTTCGAGAATCCGCTCAGGTGTTTTATGCGGACGGTACCATCTCGATTCCAAAAGAAGTGATTCTTTCAGCTCTTTATTGTTCACTTTGTCGCAGTGAGTCGCGGCGGGGTCTAATCTCAGCTGATTCAAAATCATACCGATTTCTTCCCGCAGACTTCGCGGTTGATAGCCGCTCATTTTGCGTTGGCTTCATCAGAGAAAAACCTCCTCAGACACACGCAAAAACGCCCTACTCACATTGTAGCGCGTTTTTACCAAAATCCCAAGATATTTTTATTTCCAACCCTGCTAAAATACTAACGATTACCAAATTTAACTGATTTTTTGCGGCGCTTAATTGCGACAATAAAGCCAATCAATAGCAGAATAACCAACAACAAGGCGCCACCAATTATCGCCAAAGCCATAATTGACGGCCAGAAAAACAGTTCTTTGGGCTCAATGTCCTTCGTTATTAGTTCACTCTGATTCTGACCAATCCCCCATTCGCCAGCCTTTTTCTTGTAAGAAATCGAGAGCTCTGCTTTATATTTACCTCCCCAGAAAGGCGCCAGCTTACTTTCATAGCGGAATTGACGTATTTCATTAGCAATCGTTGCATTTACGCCACCATTCTTATAAACAACATTACCTGCCGCATCCTTGACTACCAATTTAATATCGACATCAGCAGATACATTACCAGAATTCTTCAGCGCAATTTCATACAACTGATTACCGTTTTCATTCTTAATATCAAATTTATCAATTGTCACATCACGATGAATATTTCCAGGAACAACTATCGCCATGCGAATCGCCTGACGGGTTTGTACCTGGACGCCGCCCGTTGCTACAGGTTGAGTATTTTTACGCTGCACAACAATGCAGGCGTTATGTTCACCAACATCCACCTTACTAGGAACCCTAACCGTAAAGTCCACCAGCTTACTTTCCTTTGCCTCGAGCGTTATCTCCTGTTTAGGGATGCTAACCCATTTACCAGCGTCAACCTTATCCTCCACTTTTTGCTTGCAGGTCATATCACCAGTCGCTGTTACTGTGCCATCAACTGCATAAACCTCAACCGTTGCTTTTTCATCTAGCCCATTTTGAAGGTATAGTTGGTCGGATTTTGAGGCGCCACCAGATAGATTGTAAATAAAAATTGATTGGGTCCTCGGGTTATTCGGATCAGGATTAGCTGGTCGACTACCAATTCCCGCAGCAGATACTGGCATAGGTAAAATTAGGCCCACAACGACAGCCGCTCCAACTATTTTACGCCACAATAAACTATTCATAACCCTCCTTGTCAAAACTATACTACCTATTATACCAAGAGAATATGCTTATGACTACTACTTAAGCAAATTAAAAACGGACATCCGCAGGGGTGCCCGTTTTTATAAATGTCTTAACTATTTAGATAGCAGCAACAGTTTGTGTCATTGGCAAGGTGTATGTACCTGCTTGCTGACCAGCTGGAATATCTTGTTTCAAGCTAACACCTGTGATGTAGCCATTCCAGACAGCATCGGCACCCGCTGAGGCACTCATTAGCGTAACTGGGTTGCTACCAGAAAACGCCATTGAACTACCTTTAGTGATACCAGTAGCTGTACCAATTACCGGAGTAACTGTGCCAGTTGATGGATCAACCGTTAGACGACCATCAGCGGCAGTACCGTTATATTTGTAGCTTTTGCTACCGTCTGGTCCATTTACCAGTACCTGAGATGGTGTTCAAAGTCAGTGTCCAACCGTTATTAGCACCGCCAGGGTTGTCAACGGAAATACGCTTGTCATTTTCACCAAACGTACCTGTTGAAGTCTGAGCTGACGCAGAATAATGTCACAGCACTCTGTCGCAAACGTAGGATTGCTGACAATCGCATTGCTTGAGTTACGGATATCGGTACTTAATGCGCCGGCATTAATTGTTTGAGTCAAAGTAGAGTTGGCGGTATTCGCCGCATAAACAGCAGAGCCAGCTAATCCAGCAAAGCTAACTGCTCCGAATCCGACAGCTGCCAATAATTTTAATTTTTTCATTTTCCCTCCTTGTTTTGTGAATTTAATTTGTTTATCGTAAACTATTACGCTTATTTCTTCATCCATCCCGCTCCTTTTCTTTTTTATGAATCAACAGCAGAATAGATGCTACAAAAATTGCGGTGGCACTAATGACAATCATTAGCCACATGCTAACGCCCGTACTCGCTAAAACTCGGCCGACTTTCTTAAATATATTCGGAATAGCAATAATCTCCCCAATAGTTTGTTTTGGAATAGTGACTGAAAAATCAGCAAACTGGGTTACCTCTGGCGATGAAGGACTAGCCTTCATCCTGGCTGTAGCTCGCCCATTATAAGTATGGCCTGGAGTTAGTGGCATAAAATTGTCCCCTGGATGGTCATTTTGCCAATTTGAGAAATCTAATGTCCAAACGTTACCATTCACCCGAAGCTCACTATCTCGCCCCAATACAAACGTCCGCCCGTTAAACTCCACCGTCAGATTATGTTGACCTGTTATGGGATTAGTGACTGTATGGACCGCATCATATACGCCATATAACACTGGCTGCTTCTTATCCACCTAATCGAGCTTCATAAACTTTGGTGCAAAAATTTGACAATCTGGATGATTTAATTGATTACCGTTCTCCAGTGTAGTGTGTGTACAATCAATATCCCGAATCACCTGCGACAACGTCGAATCTGCAGTCGCAAAAACCGGTGAAGAAATACTCATTGCAACAAGTAGTGTGATAGTAGTGAATAATTTTTTTACTCTACGCATCATACCCCCTACTGCGCCGTCACCGTTAATGTCATTGGTAAATTATACACGCCAGGACTCTGATATGCCGGAATAGTCGGGTGCAGCCCAACATTACGCAATAAAAATGCACAGCCCAGCTGACCGGTTGAGCTACTGCTACTCATCAGCGTAATACTATTTGCATTTGCTCCTCCCGCTTGGAATTGCAAATCAGAACCCTTTTGTACACCACTAGTGTTACACGACGATCCACTCAATGAATTGCCCGACGTGATGACAGAGGCAGCCGCAAACTTAACCGACAAGAACCCTTGGGTGTCACTATTGCCATTGAACATGTAGGACTTCGTGCCACCTGACTGCTGCCAGCGAGCAGTCGACCCATTAGAAGCCGATAACACCACACTCCATCCAGCATCAGTCTGCGTATTGACCACCTCAATTTGCTTTGAATTAGAGTCCGATAGAGAAGCGCCCGTGATTACACTGTTTCTGCTCGTGGTCGCATCAGCAAATCTCGCGGTTGGATTAACCACTGTTGTTCCCGCGCTGTTCGCAAAACGAAGATCCAGCGACCCAGGGGCCGTCTTAAACTCTGGGTATACATCATACGTATCAACACTGGTGCCCGGCGCAGCAGTAGTGTCTGTAACTAAACGAACACAATAATTTTCATTCCTATCAAGACCCCTATCAGCCAGTACCAAATCCCAAACCCCCACTTCGCCAGCAGCTATATCTTGGGTATTCACAAACGTTGTCCAGGGACTATTCTTTCTGACAATCGTCTGCGGGCGCGTACCAACGGTATTATCTGGTAATGCTGGATCATCTGAAATCTTAGTTATAGCCGTACCATCTGCTGGACCGTTTGTGGCGTACCTAAGTTTTGCCGCTCCATTAATAGCCCGCCAAGCCGCCCCATTAACTGCTGAACATGTCACCGCGCTACCCTTTTTTGCATATTCGGCACGTAATTTAATTGCTGAGTCCCCGATGGTTCGCCCTGGAGTTGATAACGACGTAGGCGTTAGCGCATTAGACGACGAGCCATTACCCAATTGATAATGTGAGTTCTCGCCCCAACAGTAAACATAGCCTCTAGTCGTTAAAGCACAAGAGTAGTTACTACCACTAGCTATATCACTTATAGTATTGTCAGCGGTTATTGATAGCATGTTGACTTTTACCGGCGACGTCGAATCTGAGGTTGACCCATTGCCTAACTGCCCCTTGTCGCCGGCTCCCCAACAGTAAACATCTCCGCTACTAATCAATACACAAGTATGCTCGTAGTTAGCTTTTACCTGTCTAATCGTCTTTCCGCCGCCAAGAATTCCACTTACCGAGGCAGGTGAAGGAGCATAGCTGTCCGTAGTTGACCCATTGCCAATCTGTCCCCTATTATTTTTTCCCCAGCAATACAATCCTTGGGAACCCGAAATTACAGCACAAGCATGAGTGGCGTGTCCAGAAATTGACTCAACCTTCTTGCCGCCAAAGCTTATCTGTACCGGCCGCGCAGAATAGCCGCTAGTTTGACCGGCACCAATCCGACCATTTTCAGTAGTACCCCAACAAAATACCGAGCCGTCAGTCGTTAAGGCGCACGAGTAGAAAAATCCCGCAATAATTTGCTTAACTCGTCGCCCTCCAAACTCATTCATGGAAGTAGCTACTGGCACATTAGATATGGTCGTTGAATTATTACCTAGCTCACCATAAGCATTCTGCCCCCAGCAATAGATTTTACCATCGGAGTCTAGTGCACAGTTATGATTAAATCCTGTGGCAATTTGCGTAATATTTTTACCTGACATCACCCCAGAAGTACTAACGGCCACCGGTGCATTAGCCTGGTTATAAGTCCCATTTCCTAGCTCTCCATTGCTTCCATAACCCCAGCAATACACTCTGTTATCAGAAACAATTGCACAAGAATGCCAATCTCCAGTAGCAATCTGCTTAATAGTTTTACCACTTAAGTCGCCGTCAGTATAAATAGGCGTCGGAGTGCTCGAATCGGAAGTTGAGTTAGTGCCAAGCGCCCCCCAAGCACCCTCTCCCCAACAATAAGCCTTATTATCTGACAAGATAGCACAACCGTGGTTATGTCCTTCGCCAACCGCTGCCAGGCTTTTTGTAAACAGTCCTTTATTTTGCACGCCAACTCTCAAACGAAAATCAGCACCAGGCTTTGACAATATGGCCTGAGTATTAGTACCAGCTAATGGAGCTCCTGGATTAGCTGAATTTGACGGACTGTAAAAGCGATATGAGACTTGACCAATTTCATTCTGTTTACCGCCCGCTGGAATTGTCGCATGGCTCTGCTGCGATGTAGCAAAAATGAAGCCCATGACCGCAAAAACGGCAATAATACCGCCAAAAGTAAAATAATATGCCGTTCGGCGCCTATTTTTAATTAATAATAACTTCTTATTTTTTATCATGCTCTATTGTTCTTAATTGAGCCCTACCCTATTATTACTCATCATCAAGTATACCATAAGCTTTTTAGATAAAACAATGAATCTTTAGAAAACTAGAACAATTGGCTGCCGAATTTGGCGATTATCGCGACAATTACCGCAACAACCAGCGATACCACGGCAAGCGCATCATATCCGCCACCAACGATCTTCTGCGTATATCGACAAGAGAATATTTTTCTGTGGACCATTATAGCGCGTCAAACCGAGCATAATCATCAGCATTCCAAGATCTAAGGTCAAGGCACCACGGACAAAGCACGCCAATTTCGACGTAGCTCATATAAAACATCCAAATAGCAAATATCATTCCGATGATAGCACCGGCTTGCGCCGCCTGCATAAACCACTTCGGGAATTTTGCTCCCGCCAGCAACGCCACTGCAATTGTTACCATAACAGGCAAAGTCATCACGCCGATGAAACTATTTGGGAATCCTAAAATAGCCGCCGACCAATGATTCGCCACCGCCGAACAGCTCAGAGCTGAGCTAAAATCGCAACTTAATACAGCGTGAGAGTTTTTTGCTAATTCAAGGCTTCAATAGATAATACGAATGATGCCAATAACCCTAATCCACTACCGACAAGCATTATAAATGCCGCCAAATTTTGCTTTTTCAAATCTTCGTGAAATAGCCAGTTTTTGATTTTGCTAAACATAAAAACTCACTTCGCTAATTGTTGGTAGTGGCAAGCCACGCCAAAGGTTTTGCAATTGACCGCTGTCACTCAGCGCGATAATTGTTGGATACTCCACAATGTCATACACTTCGCAAAAATTATTACCTTCTGCAGAATCAGGACTCATCTCCTCTAAAACCTGACCAGTTTGTCGGCTAAAATCACGCAAAAAGTCTGAAACTTGGCGCGCATAATCGCTTTCCGAACGATAAATCACAACTACTCGCATTACAATTCCCGCTCGCCCTTACTGCGTCGCTTCGCTAAAATCTCCACAAAATCGTCCAACGTCTTAAACTCATAAAAAACGCTAGCAAAACGAACATACGCCACTTCGTTGCGTTTTTCTAGCTCGTCCAAAACTTGATCGCCAATCTGTTTTGACGTAACTTCCGATTCGCCCAGCGCATATAAAGAGTCTTCAACCGCCGTAATGATATTATCGACTTCCTCGTCAGACTTAAAGAATTTTCCGACCGAACGGCGCGTCGAATTCGCCAATTTCACCCGGTCAAACAGCTCACGATCGCCATTTTTCTTTATCACCGCTAGATTCGGTTTTTCAACTCGCTCATACGTAGTAAATCGCTTGCCATCTGGAGTTTCTCTGCGACGTCGAATTGCGGCACCGTCAGAAACTTCGCGTGATTCAATAACGCGACTATTGCCGATATTAAACACCATTTTATCTACTCCTTGTTCTTCTTTCGTCGCCTCAGAAATGCCGGCGTATCATCCTCATCATCGTCAGCTTCAACGGTTGGATTTTCCCAAATATTAGTCTCTGGCTCAGCCGCAAAACTTTCGGCAGATTCTTCCTTGTCCAACTCTAGGTCAATATTTTTAACCATTTCGTCATCAACTTCTGTCTCGGCAGGTTTTGTATCGTCACCCACAGTCAAGCTAACTTCCTGCTGGCGGAATGTATCGCTATCAAATCCTGTCGCAATCACCGTAATGACCAGCTCGTCTTCCATTTCCGGCTTCAAAGTCGCACCAAAAATAATGTTGGCATTTGGACTAACAGCGCTAGTAATAATTTCTGCGGCTTCCTGAATTTCTGCCATACTCATGTCGTAGCCACCAGTTACATTGAATAGCACACCCTTGGCGCCATCAATCGACACCTCAATTAGAGGACTTTCAATAGCTTGTTGCGCCGCCTGAACCGCTCGGTCGTCACCGCTCGCTCGTCCAATTCCCATCAAAGCCGAACCGGCATTACTCATAATCGCCTTAACGTCAGCAAAGTCAAGGTTAATCAAACCATGCTCAGTAATCAGTTCAGAAATACCCTGAACACCCTGCCTCAAAACATCATCGGCAATCTTGAACGTTTCCAGTAGCGGCGTTCGGCGATCAATCGTCTGCAATAATCTGTCATTTGGAATAGTAATCAAGGTATCAACCTCGCGTCCCAAGTGAGAAATCGCCCAATCCGCGTTAACTCGGCGCTTTTCGCCCTCAAAGCTAAACGGTCGAGTTGCCACGCCAACCACCAAAATACCAAGCTCGCGCGCCACTTCTGCCACAACATAACCAGCACCAGAACCAGTTCCGCCACCAGCACCAATTGTCACAAATACCATGTCCGCGCCTTCTAGCGCTTCCCTAATTTCGTCACGAGATTCATTAGCTGCGGCCTCACCAACAGTAGGGTCGGCACCAGCACCCAAACCATTAGTTGCGTCACGACCAAGATGAATTTTTATGTCAGCCTTCGAATTATGCAACGCCTGAGCGTCCGTATTCATAGCAATGAATTGAACGCCAGTTAGACCAGCGTCTTTCATTCGGTTAATAGCTGAACCACCAGCGCCGCCAACACCGACGACTTTTATGCTGGCAAATGTTTGAACTTCACTTGGTTGTATTTGCGGCATATATTCCCTCTCTTAATCCTTACATAGAGTATATCATTTATTTAAATCTAGCGAAAATATTTTTAAGTAAACCGCCAGCTTTTTTAGTGACATTATTTGCGCCAACTATCGGTTTTACCTGCTGCGAAATGCCCATAGAGTCAATCAACATCAGACCAACCGCAGCCGAAAATTCCGCGCCTTTCACTTCATCGCTAACTCCACTATAGCCAGCCGGAACACCCAAGCGTGCCGCCACGCTCAATTGATCTTTCGTAAACTCCACCATATACCCTTGACTTTCGCCGCACCGCCAACCAGCACAACGCCGCTCGGTAGTTTTCCTAGTCGCCCAGCTCGCTTCAGTTCTTTAGCACTTGCTTCAAAAATCTCTTCGTATCGCGCGCTTGAACAATCTCGTCAATTTCTTCTTGGTTGAACTTGTATGTCTGCTTTTCAACCTTCGTTTCAACTTCGCCCAAAGTGTCGCTGCCAAATCTTGCGTGCGCCAATTTCACAACTTCCGCAATTTCCGGATCCGTCCTAAGCCCAATAGCCAAATCGTTCGTTACGTTCTGACCGCCCATTGGGATAACCGCCAGGTGTTGCAAATCGCCCTCTTCATAAATAGCAATTCCTGTAGTTGCCGCACCAAAATCAATCACCGCAACGCCATTTTCACGCTGACTTTCCGTAAGAACGGATTGAGCTGCCGCCAAAACCGACGGAACAACAGACACAGCCTCAACCTTAGCCATTTCCGCCGACTTCTGTAAATTAGTAATGTGTGGAACCAAACCAGACACGACATTCGCCCTAATTTCCAGACGCGCGCCAGTCATACCAATTGGATCTTTAATATTATCTTGACCATCCAGTCTATACGCCCGTTTTTAATAATATCTAAAATCTCTCTATTCTGTGGCACTTTTCCAGTTGTAGTAACTTCCTCCAGCCTTAATGTATCATCATTGCGTAACTTCATTGTTAACGGTTCCAACGTTGATCATTTCCGTCGGCTTTTGTACTTAATAAATGAGATCCGTTAATGCTCAACGTAGCTGCGTTAATCTGATGAGCCGCTCATTCGCTCGGCTGGTTCCAGTGCCTTATCAATAGCTTCGGCTGGACCACTCAAATTCGTTACGGTTCCCTTTCGCATTCCGCTATTCGGTGTTTCACCGACGCCAACAATTTTTGGCGCACCATTTTCTGCGTCAATATCAGCCGACGACACAGCGCCCCGTTTTTAACGTGGCAAATGTCCATTCCTACAGCAGCGTGATCGCGATTAGCTCACTGCATAAGCTGTATTGTGCAGGTTATGTCTATAATTTGGCAAGCGAATTGGGCTGGTGATTGCTGCTAAAAAATCTTTTTGCTGCAATATCCTCACAATGAAACGGATGTTCGGTTTTGCTCTTGTGGAGCTTATTATAGGTGTTTTGCGTTCTGGGTATTCTTGCGGGAGTTTCGGGTAGTCTGATATGTCTACGTTCAGGGCGTTCAGCGTGTTATGCGGCTGCCATAGGAGGCATTCCATCAAGTTGATATTGCTTTTAAGCTCGGTATTTTGTCGGTTGGTTATAAAGTCCCTTTGTGACATTATAAATTGCTTTTGATTTTCTGTTTGTCTTGCCGTGGCGTAGTCTACTCGCTTTTTTTGTAAGAGTGTTTGACAGGCGGCGGTATTGGTCGCGCTATGCATCAGGCTAATTACCTTCCAGACAACTTATTAAATACCCTAAAAAATGGTCCAACAAAGGACTCTTCGCTAAAAAATAATATTGGGTACAGAGAGAGTGTGGCAAAAATAAAGTATTTTTCTACATTGAAGTATATAATGGCGGAATCGAGCAAAAACAGATGCGCAAAAAGATGGACGATTTACGATGCGGTGAAAAAACATATTTAGGATTGGCGAGCTGAGCATGGCATAACGGGTTATGCCGGCGGATGGGGTGGCGGTGATCTTGCCACCCGTCCCCGATATATAGTTGCCGAGATAGATTTCGATAACGAATCTCTGGATTCAGATTAATAATTAAAGCTTCGTCAGAATTTCAGCGCCAGTTTCGGTAATCAATACCGTATGTTCAAAATGCGCACCCAGACTGCCGTCTTTCATACTAATTGTCCAGCCGTCGCTGTCGGTGATAATTTTCTCACCGCCCAAGCTCGCCATCGGTTCAATTGCAATTGTGTCGCCAGCGTGCAACATCGGACCAGTTCCTCGCCTGCCGTAATTCGGAATTTCTGGCTCCATATGCATACTCAGCCCCACGCCATGACCAACTAGTTCACGGATTATACCAAGTTTAGCCTTCTTCAACACAGCTTCCACTCCCGCTGAAATATCGCCAACTCGCGTTCCATCGCCAGTTATCGCGTCAATTCCCGCATATAAACTCTGTTCTGTTGCATGCAATAAATGTTTCTTCGCGCCCTTAGGCTCTTCATCGACAACCATAGTAAAAGCGCTATCCGTCTTCATTCCACGATAGCCAATCACCAAATCGAAGCTGACCACGTCGCCCTTTTCAAAAACATATTCGGTCGGGAAAGAATGCACCAATTGCTCGTTCGTCGATATACAAATCACTCCCGGGAATTTCTGCTTCGTCCGTAAGATAAGTCGCCTCTGCGCCAAAATCTTTAATTCGCTTGGCTACAAAATCATTAGCGTCCAGGTCTCTCATTCCATGCGTTACGGATTTTTTCAATTCATCATAAATTGTCGCAAGCATTTTGCCGCACTCGCGCATATCTTTCATCTGTTGCGGCGTTTTTTCTCCGGTGATCAATTGGCTCATTTTACACCCTCAACAATGCCGCGGCTAACCCAATTCTCTTTCTCGATTTCATCATGAACTTGGCCGACAGTTCCAACGCCGCTCTTATGTATAATTGGAACACCATTGTCATTCCAAATAGTTCAGCATTGGGTAAATTTCACCTCGATAAATACTGAGTCGCTTGTCGATTGCTTCAGGCGTGTCGTCAACTCGACGCGGCGCACCCTCAAACGCTCCAGAATTTCATCGCGCGGAACTTCCAGCTTTGATCACCAACTTAACATCTTTTCCGTGATGTGAACGCGACTCAATCAGCCATTTAGCCTGTTCTAATTGTCTTGGATAGCCGTCCAGAATTACGCCATTAATATCCTTAGCTTTATTAAGAGCCTCGCCCATCAAACCGTTGATAGTTTCTATTGGCACCAGTTCGCCAGATTGCATGCGATGAATCAATTCGCCATCGTGAGTGTCGCGCAACAGCTGTCCGGCACTAAGCCAACGCCAACCATGTCGCGCCGCTAAAATCTGCCCCTGCACACTCTTACCAGCACCCGCCGGCCCAAAAAATACAATCATTTTTCCTCCTATTTTGTGAGTTTTTCTTTAACAATTTTCGCCACCAACGCACCATCCGCAGCATTGCCGACCTTACTTTTTACCGCGCCAATAACTTGTCCCATTTTCTGAATTGAGACATCGTCCATACCCGCAATAACTTCTTCTACAATCTTTGAGATTTCCGCCTCGCCAAGTTGCTCTGGCAAAAATTCTCGTAAAATTTCCGCTTCTTTTTCTTCAGGTTCCGCCAACTCCGCACGGTCATTCTTTCGATATAAATCCGCACTTTCGACGCGCTTTTTCACTTCTCGAGCAACGACTTTTTCAATTTCAGAATCATCTAAGCCGTCTTCTCGCTTGCCCAAAGAAACTTCTTCGTTTAAGATTGCTGCCTTTAGATTACGCAAAACATCACCACGAAAACGATCGCCGCTCAATAGAGCGGCTTTCATTTCACTAGTAATGCGCTCTTTTAGCGCAGACATTAACGCACCCCTAGGCGCATTTTTGCCGTTTTTTCAGCTCGTCGCTCGCGGCGAATAATAGCTTTTTTACGACGCTCGGTCTTTGAAATTGGTTTTTCAAAACGCATAACGCTCTTAGCGCGAGCCAAAACACCGCTTTGCAAAACCCTGCGGTTGAAACGACGAATGATATTTTCGTTCGCTTCCTTCTGATCTTTACGTGTTACTTGTACCATACTGCAAACATTATAACAGATGAGAAAGTATTTGCCAACTAGATTATCCCTTCACCTTCTTTGACGTGAGATTTAATACCTCACCATCAGGAGTAAACGTAATAGTATAAGTGGTCACATCAGCCCGTATATGCCTATTACAGTCAAATCTGTGTTCTGTAACAGGGATCTTGGCAGTATACGTACCATCATCATTTTCAGAAATTTTAACTTTGGCAAGGTCACAAGGAATATTTTCTGGCAAAGCCGAATCGCCAGGAACTTCTCCATTCGCATCACTGGATAAAGACAATTGAACGCCATTATTTATCTCATACATTACGTCCTTTAGGGAAATTAAGTGACCAGCAGCTGCTACTAAAGCACTCAAGCTAGAAGCTTCATTCAAATGTTCAGCGAATTCCTTATGTTTACCCGCTACGTCATCATACTCTTCTTTAAGATCCGCTAAGGCTTTGCCAGGCAGCTCCGAGCGTGTATCTTCGTGATAATTAGTCAGTAACTTTAGCGCTACCCTCCCCAGGCTAGTATGTGTATCTTTCTGATATATAATTTCCCCTCTGCCGCTATTAGAAAACTCCATATATACCAAACCTCCCAAAAAATTCTCCCACCCAAAAATATTAATACACTATAACAATACATCTACTCTACAAGTAATGCAACTATTACACCTAAGCCAAATGCAATAATCGCCCTTCAACTGACTTCATCCCCTGCCATTCATTTACAGTCGGCTGGAACCAAGCAGACACTTCGTCGCCCACTTCACGGAAAAATTCTTCTGGCGCATTAAAAGCCAGCATCTGCAACGCAACGTCATTTTTATCACGCAAGGTCAATTTCACGTGTTGCCCATCCGCACCCATTCTCCTCACATTTAAAACCGTCGCTTCAGTTATTTTCAATATAGGCTCCGCGTTACCATTGCCAAATGGCTCCATCTTTGCCAAATTATCAATCAGCTCTTCATTAATTTCCGAAAAATCGTCAATCTCAACGTCAGCTCTCGGCAAACAAATATAATTCCTGATTTTTTAATTGCATTGAATCGTAAAACTCATTCACTCGTCGTCTAAAATCGTCAATTCTCTCGGTCGCCAACGTCACACCAGCTGCCGCTCCGTGACCGCCACCTTTAATAATGATGTCGTCAGCTTGCACGAACCGCGTCAGCCGCGGAAAAATCGCCAAAACTTCGCGCCGAACCTGTAGCCTCGTCGCCACGCTCGCCAATTATAAAAACTGGCTTCTTATATTTCTCAACCAACTTTGACGCCACGATGCCGATAACTCCGTGATTCCAATTGCCGCTATTCACCACCAAAACTCGATCATCAGTCATATTGTCCGCCTGCTGGCAAGCTTCGTCAAAAATCTCGTCCTGAATACTGCGGCGCTTAATATTCAATTCTTCCAGCTTTTCACTAGCCTCCAACGCCTCCAGTCCATCACTCGCCGTCAGCATATCCAGAGCATATTGCGCCGTCTCCAATCTGCCCGCCGCATTCATTCGTGGACCCAGACCAAATCCCAAATGCCTAGCATTAACCTTCTCCGGCTCAATTCCCGCCACCGACATCAACGCCTTCAAACCAGGACGCCTCTGCTTTTTCAAAACCTCCAAGCCCCAATAGACATTCGCCCTATTTTCATCCGCCAGCGTAACTATGTCGCAAACCGTCCCCAGCGCCACCAGATCCAATAGCCACTTCTCGTAACCATCTGGCAACCCGTCCAGTTCGGTTTGTAGAGCCTGAACCAATTTAAACGCCACACCCGCGCCACAAAGATCTTGGAAATGGATATTTATGACCAGGAAACTTCGGATTGACCGCAGCAATACTCGGCGGTGGAGTCTCAGCAACATTATGGTGATCAGTCACCACCGTATCAATCCCCAAACTCGATGCGTATTCAATTTCCGCATGACATAAACTTCCCGTATCAACCGTGACAATTAAATCCGCACCCATATTTCGCACCTTATCAACGGCGCCCATCGTCATTCCGTAACCCTCAACAAACCGATTCGGAATAAACGCGCCAACTTCCTTAAAGCCAAACTTACCAAACGCATCCAGCAAAATTGCCGTTGCACTCAGCCCGTCAATATCGTAATCGCCATAAATAACAATTTTCTCACCCTCAGTGTGCGCCTTTTTCAAGCGGTCCACCGCTTTTCTCATATCTGGCAATAAAAACGGATCATGCTTTACTGACGCATAATTCGGATGCAAAAATTCCTCACGCGCCGCACGCGTAGTTAAGCCTCGAGCCGCTAAAATTTTCTCAAATAATGTCATTAGTCTTTATCAGCCATGCCGCGCTTTGATCGCGCTGAATATTGCTGAGATTTAATCACCATACTTTGCAATTCCTTAAAAATTGGGAATTGTTTATTAGTGAAATACGTACGTGAGTTATCTTGCTTTTCACTCTGCAAAAATCCAACCTTTTCTATTCGCTTCAATTCTCGTTGAATGTTTCCAGGATCTTCCTTTAATTAGCTTTGTTAATCCGCGAACATGTGTGTGAAAATCAGGATACTTAGCGTATACTACTACAATTTTTCGCCGCACCCTAGATGTAATAAAAACGTCTAACATAACCTCCCTAACGCATCTTTCTTAATTAAAGTTTATCACAATTTTACAACACCCGACAAGTTTTTTACTTCCAATTCAAAATAACTTGGTTAATTTTCGCTATCGTTTCCTCTTTGGATGGCAATGTATTATCCTCATAGTAATGATTTAATCCCATAAAATTCTCCTTCACATCCAAGATATGCATTTCATCAACTGTCATGTGCAATTTATCCACCGCCGCCACGCCACAAAACGGCACCGCAATCACCAATTTCTCAATCCGAACTGATTTCAGAAAACTCCAAAGCCACGTCCAAAACTGATAAATCATCGCCAAAGCCATCACTTGCCAAAATCACCACCCGGATCCTTTTTAGCATATCCTTATCGATGATTCCGCCATCACCCAAAAGCCTATTCATTTTCTGATGAGCCTCGCGCTTTTTCTCTTCCAGATAACCGTGAAATTCACTAGTATATTCATTAATTTCACCGTCAGAAAATTGACTATTATACGTAAATTGACCCGACTGCGACATCGCCCCGATGCTTAAACTTTCCCCAGGAATCTCAATCCCTTCGCTCAGCAACATCACTTGAGAACACAGTGGAGTTTCACTGCAATTTGCTCACCAATCAACACGCCACCTTCGCCAATTGCAACCACTGCGCGGTTTTCATAGCGATACTTTTCCAGTACTTGATCAGCCAGAATTGCCCCAGCCTGCGAACGACTCTCAAAATGCATATGCTTATTTTAGCATTTTTTTCGCGATATAATATGAACATGCATTACTATTTGGTTTCGTTAACAAGAATCGTCCGCGCCGACGCAAGTTCGTTTACGTATTCTTCAGAGGAAAGACTGCCGACCGGAATGATTGTTGCTATAGAAATCGGCAAAATCAATGCTATTGGTGTAGTTCTACAAGAAGTTCGCCAACCCGATTTTGAAGTCAAGCCAATTAGTAAAATCGTTGAAGAATATCCCTTGCCAATCGAACTCGTTCAGACTGCTATATGGATGAGCAAATATTACGCTACACACCAAGCGACCGTCTGGCAAGCAATTTTACCCAGCGGATTATCCAAAAAACGTCGCTCAATTAACCAGTCCACCCCAGTTAATCCAGCAGAAAATCGAACAAAAAATGTATTCACTGATGAGCAAAAAGCAGCCCTCCAGACCATCGAAAATCTCCATTCCGGAACGGTACTTTTACACGGCGTAACTGGCTCAGGAAAAACCCTAGTGTACATAGAAGCCGTAAAACAAGCCTTAGAAGAAGAGCGATCGGCGATAATTTTAGTCCCCGAAATTGCCCTAACTTCGCAACTAGTTGCTGAGTTTTCTGCTCATCTGCCAAATGTCATAGTTACCCATTCCAAACAAACCGAAGCTCAACGATATGCAATCTGGAAAAGAGTTATTAGCTCAAACGATCCGGTAGTAATCATCGGTCCGCGATCTGCTCTTTTCATGCCCGTGCAACAGCTCGGACTTGTGGTGATTGATGAGTGTCACGAACCGAGTTTCAAGCAGGAGCAATCCCCTCGATATTCAGCCCTTCGCGTCGCCTCAGTTCTTACAAATCAACATCGCGGCAAGCTAATTCTAGGTAGCGCCACTCCAGCAGTTGCCGACTATTACGTTGCAAAAAAATCAAACACGCCAATCATTACAATGACAAAACCAGCAAGACCAGACACCGTTCGCCCCAACGTGACGCTGGTCGACATGACAAAGCGCAACAATTTTACTCAACATCAATTTCTTCTCTGACCCACTTCTGAAATCTATAAACACAGCATTATCAAAAAATGAGCAAGTTCTTATTTTTCACAATCGACGCGGCACAGCATCAATCACATTATGCGATAACTGCGGCTGGCAGGCTGGTTGTCCACGCTGTTTTATTCCGCTCACTCTGCATGCGGATAGTCATAAATTGTCATGCCACATTTGCGGTTTTTCGACCAAAGTTCCTACTAGTTGCCCTGAATGTAAAAACGCCGACATCATCCACAAAGGTATCGGAACTAAGCGAATTGAAGACGAATTACAGAGGTTATTCCCGAACAAAAAAATTGCTCGATTTGATAAAGACACCGATTTGAAAGCTACCGTGGACGAGCGTTATGATGAACTGAAAAATGGTGAAATAGATATAATTATCGGCACGCAAGTTATCGCCAAAGGACTAGATTTGCCACATTTAACAGTCGTCGGGGTCGTTCAAGCCGACACCGGACTTTCCCTCCCTGACTATTCATCGCCCGAACGAACATTTCAATTGCTCGCCCAAGTCGTCGGCCGCGTCGGCAGGTCAAGCACGCCAACAGAAGTTGTCGTCCAGTCGTATCAGCCAAGTCACCCATCCATCACAAACGGACTATCTCAAAACTATACAGAATTTTATCAAAGAACCATATCTCAACGACAAAAAACCAACTTTCCACCTTTTACTTACTTATTAAAACTAACTTGCGTTTATAAAACCGAAGCCGCTGCCATAAGGAACGCTAAAAAATTGTCCGAACTATTAAAATCCAATTTTGATAACATTGAAGTTTTTGGACCAACTCCCGCTTTTTATGAGCGCGTCCGCGATACATATCGATGGCAAATCGTAGTAAAAAGCCCCAAACGACAAGAGCTTCTTGACGTCTTGAATTTCCTGCCGTCATCACACTGGCAGTACGAGCTTGACCCTGTAAGTCTACTGTAATTTCTGGTATAATTATAGCAATGACAAAAGACGATATTATCACATTACCAAATCCACATCTTCGCCAAAAATCATCGAAAATCCACGTTGTTACTAATGATGTTGTAAAACTGGCAGACGAAATGACCGCAGCTGCGCTGGACTGGGAAGATTCCAGACCTCACGAGATTAGCGCCGCCCTGGCTGCTGTGCAAGTCGATAAATTAGAGCGTGTTGTGATTGTTCGAGCTGACTTTGAAAGAAAATCAACTCGCGAATTCATCACTCTTATCAATCCAGAAATCGTGAAATATGAAGGCGAAATTGTCGAAGATTTTGAGGGATGCTTAAGTGTTAAAAGCATTTACGGAAAAGTTCCCCGCTATAGTAAAATTCGCGTAAAAGCCATGAATTTAGATGGCGAAGAAGTGCGAATTAAAGCCGAAGGATTTTTGGCGCGCGTATTACAGCATGAGATAGACCACTGTAATGGATTAGTTTTTATAGACCATATTAAGGATAAAAAAGACGCTTTTTATACGCTCGATAAGAAAGGCGAGTTGCAACCGTTAGATTATGACAAAGATATCGCCGAAAATAGTATTCTTTGGGACTGAAAATTACAGTCTAATTACCTTAGAAGCTCTCGTTGAAGAGGGATTTAACGTTGTTTGCGTTATTACCAAACCCGACACCAAGCGTGGTCGCGGACACAAACTTACTGAACCTCCAGTAACTCCATTCGCTAATTCTGCCGCTATGTCCAGTTTTACCGCCACGTTATCCGTCAGTGAAATGTACGCTATTGCTTTGGATTACTTTGGCGATTGTCGGGCGTTTTGGTTGCATAGCCGGGATTATCATTCCCCAGTCAATTATCGACTTATTTACACCGGGAATTATCACTGTTCATCTCTTCTCTGATTACCAAAATATCGAGGACGTATTTCTTCTCGATATGATTCAAGCTAATATGGGTATATTTTTCTTTGCCCGAAATTGGCGTGTCAATAATAGTAGCTTGATAGTCATATGGACGCCGGCCCTATCTAGTCCCAAACTCAGCCATTCTGTCACTGGTATATATTGCAAAAGTTCTTATTATGCGATTAATTATTTCATGACGGCACTTCTCTGCTAATAACGAGCCTGCCACATATAGGTATCGATGGTCTTTTTTCATTGGAATGCTATAGGATAATTCTCTGGGTTCATATTGCCACTTATTCATCGCTAAGGCCAACCTTCCTTTCTCGGATGCGGAGCTTATGCCCTCTTCCGAGGCTGCAGCTCACGTCCGCGCCGAGACTTTTGGTTTCGAGCGTAGTTCGCGTGGTTATTGATTACTCGGTTGATGTCATTATCACTACATCTTTCGTTTATGCTGCCAACTATTGCCGAGTTCTGCATCTCTGGTAAAACGTTTGCCTTCGCGCTATTATTTAATGATTTCTGTGCTGATCGCACCAGCCAGCGGCAAAATCAATGAGCGCAGAAGAATTTATCCGCGGTCATCAAGTCTAAATTCACTGACTAAGCAGCCAAATCAAAGTCGCTTTGAGTCTGCTGCGGCGCTGAAGGTGCACTCATGCCACCTAAAATAGCATCGCGGTTGGCAATAATTTCCTTCTTCAGATCAGCCATAACCGCAGCCACAACGTCACGATAATCTGGTCGATTGACCTCTAGCCACTTAGTAGCTGCAAATTCATCCTTCAGGCGCGGATCGTCAACTGGCAAACCTGAAGCTTGTGACATTTTCTGCAACATTGGTTCCTGTTGATAATTAGGCGCATGTTTCGTCAGAAAATCATCCACAGCACCAGGAGTTTTATCGATAATTCCCGCAAACTCCTCCAGCTGAGCATCGCTCATTCCCTGGCTTAATCGTTCGCCAACTCGAAGCTCTAACTCGCTATAAATATGCTGCAACAACGATTTTTGCTGATCTTCCGGCAACTGGTCCAGCCCCAATTCTTTAAGAAATTCTTCATTCAGTTGGAACATAGTCCTCCTTTTCTTTCGTCTATATGATTAAGTTAAATTATACCAGTAACTGTTTAATATTATTATCCACGCTTTCATATTCAGCGCGTCATTGTATAATTTTTGTAGCTCAATCATAGTCTCATTCATCGAGTTTTGAACTAATTTCCGTTAAATTAACGCCATTATTTGCGCACCAATTCAGTACTGCGGGAACATCGTCTCCGTCCAGTAATTTTATAAACTCGTCCAGCTTCGCTTCGCCAACAGCTAGTAAAATCTTCCTTGTGATCTTATCCTGGACGCTGTTAGTTACGTCTTCCCTCATCTCGTTCTCTTTCTTATCTGTGGGTAGTGATCCAAAACCAGCCTGTGCTAAGAATTCGTCAGTAATTTCAAACATTTTTTTATCTCCTTGTTTATTTTTATATTTTATCTATTAAACGTATTTAGTCAATACATCCAACACGTCCGCAGTAGCACTAGATCCGTCAACTTCCAGATACTCTATTCCGCCAGTATTATACCATTCCACGGTGTGACCGTCAGCCATGGCTTTATCAGCCAGATTATGAAGTTGATCCATTGCGTTTGCGTCACCAAACTTCTCAGCAGCCCAGTTCCAAGGATAGTCGTAAGAATTGAAATTTGGGTGTATCTGGATTTACACTATTTTTTACTATTTTTTTGGCAGCAGGGTTATCTATAGTTGTTTTGTTGGCAGATTGTGGTATTTTATGCATGACCTGATTGTGGTGTTGTTTCCGACTTTCAGCTTGATGTAGGTGTTGTAGTGTTTGCTGTCAGTTCCAGTCGCGTGCGCCGAGTTCGCCTAGTGATGGGCAAATTTACCAGCAACACCACCCAATGCAAAACCAGCAGCATACTTACCTGATGATGATCGTACTTTCTTACGCAGGGCATCCTGTCTCTCTATACTCACATCCTTAAGATTGTCAATTGATACATTGACTGCATGCTTCATAACATCGTCAATTTTCATGTTGGCCACAGTTTTCTTAAATGAAGGATCTATAGTTTCAAGACTGTCGTCATCGGTTATGCGATCTTCGCCACGATGCTCTTCCAGAACAGCTTGTTTTGTTGCTCCAGCAACTCCTAATTTCGTTACTATACCGACAGCCGTCGTAATAGGCCATCCAGCGATTGTTGCAACTGTTCCTGTAGCAGTACCTACCACAAGACCAGTGCCGCCCAACTTCAGCCACTGAGCAATCTTACCACCCTTATTAAACCATTTACCAACTTTAGCTGCAGCTTTCTTAAATTTACCACGATCATCGAGCATTTCTGTCATACTTATCTGTCGTCATTTTTGAGGTTTCTCGCATACTTGCAAACGCTGCTTGACCCATTTCCGCTGCTAATTCAGCCTGCTTTTTTGGATCCTGTTTTGCTGCTTCGATTTTATCAGCAAACTTGAGACGCATATATTCCAATTCGCTCTGCTTCAATTCTTTTGCAGCAGCTTCCAACGCTTCTTGTCGTTTCTTTTTCCCAAAGAAATGTGATTCAGCAGCGATACTAGCCTTAGCAAACCTCTCCCTAGCGATTTTAAGGTTAGCAGCAGCTTCATGTTCTTCTGGGCTCATCTCGGTTTTTTCGGTATTGGCTTTATTTTCAGGCTCAACCTCAGACCGTTCATCGTCGCCATATTCACCTTCGTCATATTCATTGCCAAGATACTTGTCTCGCATAGCCTGTTCGTACGGAGTTAAGCCTTCTGGGTTATCATCCTTCTTTGGTTCATCGTCGCCATATTCACCTTCGTCATATTCATTGCCAAGATACTTGTCTCGCATAGCCTGTTCGTACGGAGTTAATCCTTCTGGGCTAAGCTCGGTAGATTGTTGTTCGCTCATTTTGTGGTGGTTTCCTTTCGCCTTCTGCACGCAGAATAGCAATAAACTTATGTATACCTAAGATACTATCATAAATACACAAAAAAGTCAATACTTAGAACAGTCTACCCCAGTGTTTTCTTCACTAATTCCCTAGTAAAGAACTCCAGCTTGTCGCCAATTTCTAAGGTAATCTTTTTCTTCGTCCTAAGACTCAGTCCACACATTTCGCCTTCAAAGACCTCTTTTGCCTCTTGTTGCTGACGCTGTACGGAAGAAACTTCAACCTCGGCAATTTGCTCTCCGCCACGTTTTACGCGCGCCAGCAAGTCCTTAGCGACTTTACCGCGCTTCACTTCACCGCCAGCAATTACTTCTTCGCGCATCGTCCTAAATACACCCTTAATTTCCAGCTCACCAATTTCAGTTTCAACGATTTCTGGCGCCAACAAAGCCTCCATTGAAGCCTTAGCGTCATCCAATAGTTCATAAATTACCTTAAAAATTCGCACTTCCACGTGTTCACGCGCCGCTAATCGCTTAACTGCTGGTGGCAAATCGACATTAAAGCCATAAATCACCGTATTTTCACCGACCGCCAAATGAATATCGTTCTCAGAAATATTACCAACACCAGTTCCGACAACATGAAGCTCAACTTCGCCATTCGTGTCGAATCAGCTTCAAACTATCCAACCACAGGCCGTTACTGAACCCTGAACGTCAGCCTTAACGATTACGTTAAATTCTTCCGCATCAAGCTTTCGATTCATCATCTTAAGAATATCTGCGCCAGTAACATTGGTTTGTGGCTGCCATTTTCTCTTGTTCAATTTTAGCCTTTTGCGCCAAATTGCGAGCTTCTTTTTCGCTCTTCGCAATCTCAAATCCATCACCGAATTGTGGCAATTCCTTAAATCCGGTCATATTCACCGGCATACTTGGACCGGCATCTTTAACGGTTTTACCACGGAAATCTTGAAGCGTTCGGACTCGCCCGTAAGCCGTCCCAGCAACCAGATAATGACCAGGTCTCAAATGACCATTCTCCACCAACAAGCCAACTACGGCGCCACGACCAGTTTCCATGTGCGCCTCAATAACCAAACCTTCAGCCGGAACATCTTCATCTGCGCGCAAATCTTCCATATCCGCCACCAATAAAGCCATATCCAAAAGCTTGTCTAAGTTCTGACCAGTTTTTGCGCTAACTTCAACCATCACAGTGTCTCCGCCCCATTCTTCAGGGTTCAAACCATGCTCAGATGCCAATTGAGTCTTTACCAGTTGCGGATTGGCTGCTTCTTTATCAATCTTATTAATTGCCACCACACTTTTAGCGTTAGCTGACCTAGCAAATCGAATAGCTTCAACAGTCTGAGGTTTAACTCCGTCAATCCGCCGCCACCACGATAATCACCACGTCTGTCAGCGTAGCTCCGTGCTGCCTTAGCGCCGCAAGGGCCTCGTGACCTGGAGTGTCCAATAAGGTAATAGTTCGTCCGTTACGCTGAGCTTGATAAGCGCTAATATGCTGAGTAATTCCTCCGGCTTCACTATCCGCTGTCTTCTTATCAAGGAATCGTGTCTAGTAAACTCGTTTTACCGTGGTCAACATGCCCCATCACAGCTACAATTGGTGGACGAGGAACTGCCTTGTCTGATAATTTGTGCGTATGGTGATGGATTTCTGCTGAAACCGTCTTTCGTTTCAGCTGCACATCTAGCCCTTAATTCTTCAACTTAATAATCTGTGCAGTCTCTAAAATCTAGTCGCTGATTAATTGTCGCAGCGATTCCGTTCTTAAACAATTCACCAATCAGCGTAGTTACTGACAATCCCAGAGTTTCGGCCAACTCGCCAACCGTTACCGAATCCGCAATATTGACGATTTTTTCTGCCATAATAAGCTCCTCTCACCTCTGGGCGTAACTACGCTTTAGGGGATTTGTATTATTTTTTCTTTGATGATTTGCCGAGTGAAAGAGAAATCTTATGATTTTCCTTATCGATATCCAAAACTGTGGGAATTCTTTACGCTCGTTCATTGCTAAATACCTTTTCAGGATCAGTACCGTCACCGCCAAGCTCTGACACGTGGACTAAAAGCTTCAACCGCTGGACTCAACTGTACCAAGAATGCACCAAATGGAGTAATTCGGGTTACTGGTTCCTTCAACTTTTTCACCAGGCTTAAATTGCTCAACTTCATCCAGCCATGGATCTTTGGTCAATTGCTTCATCACTCAAGCTCAAGCGTTCTTTGTCGATTGCGATAATCTTAGCTTCGATAGTTTGACCAACTTTTACGTAGTCAGATGGGTTATTAACACGCTCCTAGCTAATTTCTGAGATGTGAATCAAACCTTCAATGCCTTCAACGTTAACGAATACGCCAAAGTCGACAACACCTGTAACAACACCTTTAACTGTGTCGCCAATTGCCAATTTCTGGAATCGCTTTGCCAGGCCTTCTTTAACCGCCTCTTTTTTTCAGAGAAGATCCGTTTGTTAGCTTTTCGGTCAGCATCCAAGATTCGCGCTTTAATGTCCTTCTTTACTAAGCTGTTTAATCGTTGCAAGATTTCGCGTCCTTGTCGCTAGAACCTACGCGAGGATAGTGTTCAGCTGACAATTGCGATACTGGCAAGAATCCCGCGAATACCTTCGTATTCAACTAGTAGTCCACCGCGGTTGGCGTCGTATGGTACAACGGTGATGGATTTCACCAGATTCCACTTTAGCCACTATTTTCATCCCAACCACGATCTTTCGCAGCCTTGCGCAATGAAAGTAGCGAATAACCGTCTTCCAATTCGGTTATCAATTACGCTAGCAATTACTGAATCGCCAACATTGTAGTTCTTTGAAAGGCTAACTTCGCGGCGTGGAACCAAGCCAACACCCAAAGGTCCTAAATCGATTAAAATTTCGTGCTTCTTTACTGATAAAACAGTACCGTCAACTGTTTCACCGACAGTAAGTTGTTTAACACTATCACCTGCTTGAGCCAGCAGGTCATCCATTGTAATTTTGGCATCTGCCATAAGTCTTCTAAAGACCCCTTCCTTAAAATTGATATTATTCTTCAGGGACATAATAAAAATATCCCCACAGATTATCACAATTATATCACAACAGATAGATAGAAGTCAAAGCTAGATCAGATAGCGAGATCGCTGATAAGCTACTGCCAAAAATGCCAAAATACCAAAAGCCACTGCAGAAACAGCTACATCTTCTGGTCCAGTTTTTGGCAATCCTTTATCAGATTTTTCGTAGAAGGAGTAGAAGGAGCTGGCGTTTTGATGCGATTGTTGAGAGTGAGGATTTTGTGTCTGCGTTGTCTTTTCGTCGATTCGAGCCTTCACTCTTCTCGCCTGACCGACTATCCGTTTTATGATTATTTGTTTTTTGATCTGCGGACTGCTGAGATGTGCTTTTTTTTTGAATTCTTATTGCTATTCTCTGATGCTACCAAATCGCTAGAAATTGGCGACCCATCTTGCGACAAATTATTCTGCCTAATTCCGTAAAGAACAGCCAAAGATATAGCCACTAAAATAGCACCTACTATTACAAAAACTCCAATTGATCCAGTCTGATTTACTCGCTTCATATTATATCTCCACTCAAATTTTCTTTATTATATCATAATGACCTCTTATAAGTAAAGCTGGTGATATAATAAATATATGATTATTACGGTTGACACAGGTGGGACCAAAACATTAGTAGCCAGCTTTGACGAGGAAAAAAATCCTAAGCATATCATTAAATTCCCCACCCCTAAAAACGTAGACCAATATATTCAACGCGTCGCCGATCAAATTCACCTGATTACGAACGATAAGCCAATTGACGCAATTTCTGTGGCTCTGCCAGGAGTAGTTAAAGACGGCGTAGCAGTGTGGTGCCAAAACCTCGGCTGGAAAAATCAACCTATCCGCGAGCTACTTTCCCGAGTATTTTCCTAATATACCAATATTCATTGCAAATGACGCCAATATGGCAGGACTGGCAAGTATGCTCAGATTGCCAAAACTCCCAGATGCGGTCTATACATCACCCTAGGGACCGGCGTTGGCACTTCCCTAATCCTGAATGGAAATCTACATAAAGAGCTTAGCGATTGCGAGGGCGGACATATGTCTTTGAACTACAATGGCAAGATTACCACTTGGGAAGAGATTGCTGCGGGTAGGGTTTTACAGAGAATTTTTGGCGAATTATCATCAGACACCCCTCTGGAAGTCTGGGAAGAGGTTGCTAATAGGATAAAAGCTGGATTACAACCGCTCATCGCCTTTACGCAACCAGATGCCGTTGTTATTGGCGGGAGCGTGGGAGTGTTCACATCCTATTTTTCAGATATTTTAAGCGGTCTTCTGGCAGAAAACTTACCCGCCGCCATATCAGTACCAAAAATAATCAGCGCCCCTAACCCAGAAGAAATTGTATTATACGGATGCTACGACAATGCCATCAGTCAGCTTGCCTCAAATTGAACACGATTTTCCAGAACTGCAATTCAAGGAGGGTGAAGTATTTTCCTGGAACCCTAATTCGCAAACAGTCTATTACGAAAAATTAGATTCGCAAGAAGACTTAGTGCAACTTTTACACGAAATCGCCCACGCTAAACTTGGTCATAAAAATTATCAATATGATATCCAGCTTATCGAAATGGAAAGATCCGCCTGGGAGTACGCCGTTGATACTTTGGCTCCAAAATACGGCTTAACTCTCAGTATGGACGACGATAATATTCAAGATTCTTTGGATAGCTACAGAGACTGGCTACATAAACGTAGTCTTTGCCCTCAGTGTGGCGCAGTTGGATTACAGGCCACTTCCTCATCTTACAAGTGTATTAATTGCCACTCAGAATGGCGCGTAAATCAGGCGAAATCCTGCCAACTTAAAAGATATCAAATAAAATAAGCCTCTCATACGGAGGCTAATTTTAAGAGATTGGAGCGGTCTTATTCTGCAATTTTTTGTACTGTCTTTTTAGTACGGCGTGAAATGCGTCCGCCCTTAGCGCCAGCGATACGAGCCAAAGCTGGATTTGCAGCAAAGCCACCAGTTCGACCATTTTTACCGCCCTTACGTCCGATTTTTGCGTAAAAATCTGGATCGCGAGCTAGATTTTTTGAGCAGCCTTTAAGCCGCCAGCCTTTGTTCCTGCCATAGGAAGGTTTTCCTCCGTTTTTAAAAAAGATTTCCACATAAATTTAAATGGAAACCCTCACCTTTATATATCACACATGATATGTGTTATGTTTATATGCTAGCATATTACTAATACTTTGTCAATATTTACATAAGTAGTTTTTTATTGTGAATAAAATATTGCATTTTACTGACGCGTTAGCTATACTAATAAAGTCAGTTACTGACGGCACCTGTTGGAGCTTTAGAAATCATGAGTTCCACCACAAAAAATTCTCGTTTTCTGCGAGATTCGAGAAGAAAAATATCCCTATCATAGAGGGGTATTTTTTATTTATTAGATGTTTATCTTCTAAACTCTCTTAATAGATTATCTATTCTAAGCTGAGATTCTTGTGTTAGCTCATTTTGCAAACCAATCCAGAGCGTTAATAGCCACGGTAAATTTATCCCTGGCTATAGTAAACTGGTCGCTATCTTTCTTTTCGTTAGCCGACTTCAAATCACGCACAGCCAATAAAATAGCATCTATTCTCTTCATCGCTAACTTACGTAAGTCAACCTCGTCTTCTCTGGATTCCAGCCTCTTCTTTGCACCAGTCCATATTTTCTCCATAGCAATAAAGTCATTTTGCTTGGTTCTTCGATAGGTTATCTGACACCGTACGTATTTCACCGCTCAATTCCTTATCAAACTCCATAAAGCCGACAATCTTCTCTATACTCTGTATAGTTCGGTTCATCTTCTCTACTGATTTATTGCATTCTTCTGAATACTTTTTAAATCTAGTCATTAACGTTCTTCTGCCAAGATATAAAAAATACCACATCGCAGCCTTTGGCGTTTATTTTTTAAATCAGCCAAATATTCGTTCAATTTTTCAGTAGATAATTTGTCTTTTTGCAAATTAATAAACAGCGAGCTCTCTGCCTCATTAGTGTTTTTTGTTACGCTTTGAACGTTTTCCCAAGATTTCCAACTCATGAATCCATACGCCAATATCATTATCAGCGTTATAAAACTTATGACAATAGCTAATTTAAGTGTACGGTAATTTTTTATCAATTTCATAGTTCTATCCCCAGCGTAGTTGACCATAATTCACTATCAAGCGGCCAAGGATTAAAAGCACACCCCTGTAAATCAATTGACTGCTGCTGCATAACCGCCGCTGGATTATTAGCTCCAGAACAATTCAAATGCCCATGCCCCAACCAGTGCCCAACTTCATGATTGATTACCATATGTCGATAATTACGAATATCGCCACCCGCTTTATTCCACGCTGTAGTCGCGCCAGACCATCGATTATCATTGATAATGACAGAAGACCCGACTCGACAACTCCAATCCGCGTCACAGCCTGACGAGAACGACGACATCAATTCGGCTTGCGACAGAACTAAATTGAAGCTTCCACCCTCTTTCACTTCTTTAAAAACAATTCCCATACGCGCCCAGCCTCGATTATCGTTTAAGGTTTCGTTTACTAGTTTCGAGAATTCAGACAAATTTGATCGGACATTGCCCTTTGTTGATATTGTATATGTGACTTCTTTTTTCATTTCAGAATTCAATTTTTTTGATGATTGAAGTGTGGAATGCCAATCTGGAGTCTGGATATCTGACACCTTAAAGCTGGATAGCGACGACGGAGATTTTATTTCAGAGAAAATTTTAGCACTAATCGCCTTCTTCGCATCACTCTTATTCTCATTGGGTGCTGTTATATTAACCGTTGGCGTTAGAGCAACAGCAATCGCCATACCGCCAGTAGCCACCCTGCACACTATACACATACTTATATTCTATCACCCGCCAAAACATACCACAAACGTTTTAAGACAAAGAAGAAAGCCACCCTATTAGGATGGCTTTCTTATAATTCGGCACCGTGCTAGTTTCCCACTTTCGCAGTATAATCGCCGCTGGGGAGCTTAACTTCTGTGTTCGGAATGAGAACAGGTGTTTCCTCCTCGCTATGGGCTCCGAAGGAGGGGTTTTGCGACGCTTGGTTCCGTATATACTCCACACGGTGGGCCAAACCCCTTTCTTCGATGTCCAACCATCCTTTGGGAGTTGATTTTTAATTGACTGGTACTTTTGAAAAGCACCAATTACTAGTTAAGTCTACCTTATCACGTAATTGTTTATGCAAGCATAACCTCCACGGACAAGGACATAAAAAAAGGCAATGGGACTATTAGTACGCTTTAGCTCCATACATTACTGTACTTCCACCTTGCGCCTATCAAACAGATAGTCTTTCTGTGTCCTCATGGGAAACCTTATCTTGAGGTTAGTTTCGCGCTTAATATGCTTTCAGCGCTTATCTCTTCCGCACATAGCTACTCGGCAATGCGTCTGGTGGCCACAATCGATACACCAGCGGTAAGTCCACTCCGGTCCTCTCGTACTAGGAGCAGATCCTCTCAAATTTCCTACGCCCGCGACGGATAGGGACCGAACTGTCTCACGACGTTCTGAACCCAGCTCGCGTACCACTTTAATGGGCGAACAGCCCAACCCTTGGGACCTACTCCAGCCCCAGGATGCGACGAGCCGACATCGAGGTGCCAAACCTCGCCGTCGATGTGAACTCTTGGGCGAGATAAGCCTGTTATCCCCAGGGTAGCTTTTATCCGTTTGCGCTGTCGATCCCACATTCATGTACAAATGTACGTACAGCGGATCACTTGCTCCGACTTTCGTCTCTGATTGGAATGTACTCCTCACAGTCAAGCTGGCTTATGCGCATACACTATCACTTCGATTTCCATCCGAAGTTAGCCAACCTTTGAACGCCTCCGCTACTCTTTAGGAGGCAACCGCCCCAGTTAAACTACCCACCATACACGGTCCGCTAACCGGATAACGGTCAGCGTTAGAATACCATCACAACAAGGGTGGTATTCCACTTGGTGACTCCACAAATACTGGCGTATCTGCTTCAATGTCTCCTACCTATCCTGTACATGTTGTAACCGTATTCAATATCAAACTGCAGTAAAGCTCCATGGGGTCTTTCCGTCCTGTCGCGGGTAACCTGCATCTTCACAGGTACTAAAATTTCACCGAGTCCCTCGTTGAGACAGTGCCCAAATCATTACGCCTTTCGTGCGGGTCGGAACTTACCCGACAAGGAATTTCGCTACCTTAGGACCGTTATAGTTACGGCCGCCGTTTACTGGGGCTTCAATTCATACCTTCGCTTGCTAAGCACTCCTCTTAACCTTCCAGCACCGGGCAGGCGTCACCCCCTATACATCATCTTACGATTTAGCAGAGAGCTGTGTTTTTGATAAACAGTTGCTTGGGCCTATTCACTGCGGCCCCCATATCGTTAGATGTCAGAGGTTCGCGTTCAAAAGAACAATTCGTTTGCTCTATCTCAGAAAATTCGTTTTGTGATTAAAAATGTACTCTTTAACCTAATATTCACTGAGTGAACGTGGCTGATATCACCGAAGTGGGGGCAGACCTTTTCCCGAAGTTACGGTCGCTGTATTGCTGAGTTCCTTAGCGAGGGTTCTCTCGCTCAGCCTGAGTCTACTCGCCTCGAGTACCTGTGTTGGTTTGCGGTACGGGCGGCTAAGTCCACGCGTACACCTGCTTTTCTAGCCAGGGCTTTCACCAAAATCGCGACTCCGAAGAATCACTTTCGCTCCCTTTGCGTTCCCGCTCCGGTTGGACGGATAAACCATGAATCCGCTTCGATTACTTCCCCGTGAACAGTGTACAAAACTTAACCGGTTCCAGGAATATTAACCTGATGTCCATCGCCTACGCTCTGCGCCTCGGCTTAGGCCCGATTAACCCTGAGATGATTACCATGGCTCAGGAAACCTTGTTCTTACGGCCGAGAGGATTCTCACTTCTCTTATGGTTACTCATTCCAGCATTCTCACTTCCTACCGCTCCACCGAACCTTCCGATTCGACTTCACTGCTGATAGGAACGCTCCTCTACCACGTCAGATAAATCTGACATCCATATCTTCGGTATAACGTTTTAGCCCCGTTACATTTTCGGCGCAGGGTCACTTGACTAGTGAGCTGTTACGCACTCTTTAAATGAATGGCTGCTTCTAAGCCAACATCCTAGTTGTCTGTGCAATCTCACATCCTTTTCCACTTAACGTTAATTTAGGGACCTTAGCTGGTGGTCTGGGCTGTTTCCCTTTCGACTACGGATCTTAGCACCGATGTTCTAACTGCCGTGATTACACACATGGTATTCGTAGTTTGTTAAGGGTGGGTACAGTTGCCCGCCCCAGTCCTTTACAGAGCTCTACCTCCATGTGCTACTAACACGACGCTAGCCCTAAAGCTATTTCGGAGAGAACCAGCTATCTCCAAGTTCGTTTGGAATTTCTCCGCTACCCACAAGTCATCCAAGCACTTTTCAACGTGCCCTGGTTCGGTCCTCCAGCACGTGTTACCGCACCTTCAACCTGCTCATGGGTAGGTCACATGGTTTCGGGTCTACTCCATAATACTAATTCGCCCTATTCAGACTCGGTTTCCCTGCGGCTCCGTCTCTTCACTTAACCTCGCTTCATAACGTAACTCGCCGGTTCATTCTACAAAAGGCACGCCCTCACCCATTAAGCGGGCTCTGACTTGTTGTAGGCACACGGTTTCAGGTTCTATTTCACTCCCCTCCCGGGGTTCTTTTCACCTTTCCCTCACGGTACTGGTTCACTATCGGTCACTAGATTGTATTTAGGGTTGGGAGATGGTCCTGCCAGATTCCGACAGGGTTTCTCGTGTCTCGTCGTACTCGATGATACATGCATAGGGTTAGCGTCTTTTTCGTATACGCGGCTTTTACTTTCTTTGGCCTAGTCTTTCCAGGTAGTTCTTCTATAATCTTTACGTCCGCTTTGCTTTCCTTACTACCTCGTTGAGTAGACTCTTCGTTTTGCGCTCCTGCCGTTTCTTTGGCTGCATACTAATTCTCTGGCTTTTTCTTATGTCTTCTTGCAGCTCCTTATATGTATTCAGTTTATCTGCTTCTTTGTCCTCACATTCTTAGGCAGATGCTGGTAACAGGTTTTGGCTGTTGGGATTTCGCTCGCCACTACTTTGGCAATCGTTGTTTACTTTCTCTTCCTTATCGCTACTCAAGGTGTTTCAGTTCAGTTTGTTCCCGCTCGCTTGCCTTTGTGTTCAGCTAGTGGCAAGGCATGCACCGTGCGTCCTTCTTGGTTTCCCCGTTGGTTAGATGTCGCGTATCGTTGCGTTTTGTTGACAGCTTCTTTTCGTTTGATGTTAGTCTTACTCTCGGTCCATTCATTGGTTATTTGTTGTGATAGGCATCCATTTAGCGCCCTTGAGTACCTTTTTATGCATTGACTTAACTAGTAGTTGCTACTTTGCAATTACTACTACCGTCAATTAAAAACTCAATTTCTTTTACTCTCAAATTGTTAATGATCAGTGCCTCACACATTTGAGTGCACAATCGACAAGTCAATAAATTGACAAATCTATCTACACTCAGATGTTTTCTCACTGCCCTCGCACGTTTTGCAGTGTATTGCCAGAGGTTCGTTTGAACATTCGCTTAACTAGTAATTAACTATACAGCAGCTGAGATTCTTTTGCAAGGGTTTTTTCAAAGTTTTTTCGACTTTTTTTGCTTTTTATTAAAATCAGCGCCAATCGCCTCAGAAATACTAGAAAAACCGTCATTTTTTAGCAGTTGAACCAGCTCGCGATTTATTCGCCCAATTAACTGCGGACCTTCAAAAAACAGCCCGGTGATAAGCCCAACTAGACTAGCCCCTGCCTTAATCTTAGCGTATGCGTCTTCGGCCGAAAAACTCCGCCAACACCAATGACAGTTAGTTTGTCTCCATAATTCTTATACGTATACCCAATCAATTCTAAACTATGTGTGCGAGTAGGTTCGCCGCTTAATCCACCCCTAATGTCATCAGTCAAAGGATCTTTAAGATCTACCTTCCCACGATCCTTTATTAAATTAGCAACCGTTACACCCCGAATATTATGCTCAACAATAACCTTTAATAGCGAGTCGAACTGCTTCAAATCATACAAATGTGGCATTTTAATCCAGAAAGGAACATTTCTCTCTACAGAATCTAATTCGCTTAATAAAGACTCCAGCGTATCGGCATAAATAAACGGCTCCTTGCCAGCATTCGGACAAGAAATATTGATCTCTATAACACTAGCCAAGCTGTTTTCTACGATATAACTAACCGCTTTTTTTACGTCCCGAATTATATATTCTTCCGGAACGACTGGTCCAAATTCGTCTTTCGTGGATTTATCAGCAATAACAGCCACAGACACAACTGTCGGCATTGATTTAACTTTGGATCTATTCAGCTCAATATAGTCGCTAATCTTCTCTAATCCATAATTTGGCATACCAGCGTACACAACTACAGATTTGGTGTTCGGCAATCGATGAAACCATGGTCGCAGATTCCCCTTTCTCGGCTCCATAGTTACAGATCCGCCAGAAGCAAAGCCAAATCCAACGTCTTCCATTAAGGGCGACAGTTGTACGTTTTTATCAAATCCCGCTGACAAGGCCTATTGAGTTATTAAATTAACTCCATCAATTTCCTGCTGTAGCGACTTGTCCTGGAAGCTCCATAATTTACGAATAGCCCATCTAATAGGAGGAAACGCCTGCGCCAAACGACCGCAAAAAATAGTTAACTTATGAGTAAAGTCTGGTGTTAACAAAATAATATCGGCTTAATAATACGCTTATACATATTCTAAGAGTATAACTATCTATGCTTTATTAAGCAAGGTTACTTGTAATAAAAAAATCGCTACCGGCGATCCTGTCTGTTTATTATTTGGTGGGCGCTGAGGGACTCGAACCCCCGACCCTCTCGGTGTAAACGAGATGCTCTAGCCAACTGAGCTAAGCGCCCATATTAAAAAATATGGTGGGCGATGAGGGACTTTGGAACCTCCGACCTCGTCATCTATCAGTGACGCGCTCTAACCAGCTGAGCTAATCGCCCTCATATTCGTCTTGGTGGAGTGTCGTGGACGTAAGCCCACTTCACCCCATATGGTGGAGACACAGGGACTCGAACTCCTGGACCCCCTGCTTGCAAAGCAGGTGCTCTAGCCAACTGAGCTATGTCCCTATAAATTGCCGAGACTTTTTAATTGTACAGTATCTTTTTAATTCTGACAAGTGTATAATTAATAATATGTTATATCAATTTAGTTTTGGCTCATTATTTTTTGGGATTTTGGTCTTAATTGCTGGTGGAATCGTCGTTATTTTCCATCAAAAATTAGCCGACAATCTGGGAAGCGGTGTAAGTAGCTATGATCGTTTCAAGTTTTGGGGGCTTGTTACATGTGGAGTAGGATTCGCTATTATGCTCAGCCTACACACTATCCCATTAAACTGGCTACTAAACTCCCTTTTTGGCGGCGGACTATAATAAGAGCGTGCGAAAAATAAATGCCAAAAATTGTTGGCTATTTTTTATAATCATAATTCTACCAAAATATCAGATTTAATTAAATCTACCATACAAAAAGCCCCTCATAGAGGGACTTTTCTCGTTTAAGGACTTGCTTGTGCAATTCATCGTTCGGTTTGATCGTAGCGAAGGGTTGAACTTCTTGTCTCGTCCTCGCGAGGACTATTGTAAATATGTAAGCTGAGCACATTTACGAGACCGACCTAGCTCAATCTGTGATTGCTCGACAGATTGGCATCGTTTTTCCTTAGAAAGGAGGTGATCCATCCGCACCTTCCGATACGGCTACCTTGTTACGACTTCACCCCAATCATCTATCCCACCTTAGGCCGCCGAATCGGACTTCGGGTGTTACTCACTTTCGTGGTGTGACGGGCGGTGTGTACAAGGCCCGGGAACGTATTCACCGCGACTTGCTGATCCGCGATTACTAGCGATTCCGACTTCATGTAGGCGAGTTGCAGCCTACAATCCGAACTGAGACTGGCTTTGATGAGATTAGCTTCACCTCGCGGCTTCGCTTCTCTTTGTACTAGCCATTGTAGCACGTGTGTAGCCCAGGTCATAAGGGACATGCTGACTTGACGTCATCCCCTCCTTCCTCCCCGTTACCGGGGCAGTCTGACTAGAAAAATACAACTATTCACAAGGGTTGCGCTCGTTGCGGGACTTAACCCAACATCTCACGACACGAGCTGACGACAGCCATGCACCACCTGTCACAGGGTTCCCGAAGGCACACTCTATCTCTCGAGACGTTCTCTGGATGTCAAGACCTGGTAAGGTTCTTCGCGTTGCTTCGAATTAAACCACATGCTCCACCGCTTGTGCGGGCCCCCGTCAATTCCTTTGAGTTTCAACCTTGCGGTCGTACTCCCCAGGCGGGGTACTTAATGCGTTAGCTTCGGCACTGAAGGGGTCGATACCTCCAACACCTAGTACCCATCGTTTACGGCGTGGACTACCGGGGTATCTAATCCTGTTCGCTCCCCACGCTTTCGAGCCTCAGCGTCAGTTACAGTCCAGAAAGCTGCCTTCGCCACCGGTGTTCCTCCTAATATCTACGCATTTCACCGCTACACAAGGAATTCCAGTTTCCTCTACCATTCTCTAGTTTAACAGTTTTAATAATAGTCTGTATGGTTGAGCCACCAGGTTTCACTATTCACTTATTAAACCGCCTACGCAGCTCTTTACGCCCAATAATTCCGGACAACGCTCGCGCCCTACGTATTACCGCGGCTGCTGGCACGTAGTTAGCCGGCGCTTTCTCGTGAGTTACCGTCATATTCTTCACTCATAAAAGAAGTTTACAACCCGAAGGCCTTCATCCCTCACGCGGCGTTGCTCCATCAGGCTTTCGCCCATTGTGGAAGATTCCCCACTGCTGCCTCCCGTAGGAGTCTGGGCCGTGTCTCAGTCCCAGTGTGGCCGATCATCCTCTCAGGCCGGCTATGGATCGTCGCCTTGGTGAGCCTTTACCCCACCAACTAGCTAATCCAACGCAGGCTTCTCCTATTGCTGATTTGTCCTTTAATCCGAATACCATATGCGGTATTAGCTACCGTTTCCAGCAGTTATCCCTCACTTTGGGGCAGGTTCCTACGCGTTACTCACCCGTTCGCCACTCGCCGACATTTTGCAAGCACCCTCTCGCTGCCGTTCGACTTGCATGTGTTAGGCACGCCGCCAGCGTTCGTCCTGAGCCAGGATCAAACTCTCCGTTAAAGATGTGCTTTGTATCGACTTATTAATGTCATTCTGTAAAAGTATTGTTTTACGTTGATCTTTGTCAATGATGTTGTATCTGGCTTCGTTTTGATTCTGTCTGACGTCTGTGCTTTGCTTTGGTTTTCAGGTTGTACATCGTTGCTTGCCTCGCACTCCAGCAACCAGACTTGTTACTAATCTTACAGTATATAATTGCCTAGGTCAATAGATTTTTACAATTATTTTGTTGCGAAAAATACAACGGCAGCTACAACCATACCAATAGCGCCCCAGCCGCCACTTCTACAGGGGTGTGACCATGAGCAACGCGAAGTTTTTTCAACTTGCTACCCTGCTCCGAAATTAACTTATTAAGCGTTTCACCCTGCATTCCGGACGAATAGCGAACCATCATAGCATCATACATCACTATAATAGCCAGCCAAGTAGCTAGTCCAAATACAGAACTATCCCAGCCGTCTTGTAGCCCCAGAAATACCGCCAACGACACGACAATCGCACTATGAGCGCTTGGCATACCTCCGGATAGAAGTATTTTTGGGTTTGTATCACCGCTAAATACTCGACGATTACGCCCCATGAGATGAAACACTTGCTTCAACCCTTGGGATATCGCCCATGCAATTACTGGGACTATCAAGACTTTCATTTATTAATTACCCTCATCCTGCGGACGATCCGCCATTAAACCGATTGACGAAACAGCATCGCCGTCAGATAGGCGCATAATCGTCACACCCTGGGTTGTCCTACCGAGCAGCTTAATATCGCTCAAGCCCAGGCGGATAGTTTGACCATTCTGAGAAACCAATAACGCCTCTGTTATTTCTGGGTCAATAGTCTGCACAGAGATAATCGGACCAGTTTTTGCAGTTACAACTGCGGCTTTTATACCAACTCCGCCACGTTTATGACTTGGGAAATTCGACACCTTTGTACGTTTACCGAAGCCTTTTTCGCTAACCACCAGCAAGGTTTGGTCGTCACCCGTAACGATATCCATACCAACAACAGAGTCATTTGGACGTAATCTTACGCCACGGACACCACGAGCTGATCTACCCATTGGGCGCGTATCTTTCTCGTTAAAGCGAATGGCTTGTCCTGCAGACGTAGATATAATCACGTCATTCTCTCCAGTCGTCCTCTTTATCCAGCGCAGTTTCATCGCCTTCATCTAATTTAATTGCAATCAATCCATTCGTTCGAACATTGGCATAATCTTTTACAGGAGTCTTCTTGACTGTACCTTCTTTTTTGTCGCCATGACTAGATATCCGTCTTCGTTGGCGTTCTTTTCGTGCTTGATAATTGCCGTTATCTTCTCTTCTGGCTGAAGTTGCAATAAGTTAACGGCCGTAACACCTTTCGCGCTTAGGCTGGCTGCTGGTATTTCGTAAGCCTTCAGTCGGAAGATCCTACCCATATTGGTGAAGAATAGTAGATAATCATGCGAGCTTGCCTGGACGACTTGGTCAATGACATCTTCTTCCTTAGTCGTCATGTACGCGCTTGCCTTTACCGCCACGATTTTGTCTACGATAATCACTCACTAGGGTTCGCTTGATGTAATTTTCGCTTGTAAGCAGAATTACCGACTCTTCCTCTGGAATCAATTCCTCGTCAGAGAACTTTCCTAATTCGTGTGATTAATGATCTTACTGCGTCGCTCATGCGCCATCTTTTTCTTTCATAGCAAGCAATTCTTCCTTAACGACACGCAAAATCTCGTTCTCGTCAGCCAGAATTGCCTCCAACTTCTTAATCAGTTCATGAAGCTGCTTCAATTCTTCTTCAATCTTGTCGCGCTCCAGCCCCTGCAATCGTCGTAGTTGCATCGCCAAAATTGCGGCCGCTTGAATTTCCGACAGACCAAATCGCTCCATCAAACGCTTGTCGGCGTCATCATAACTTTCGCGAATCGTCTTAATCACCTCGTCAATATGATCAAGCGCAATTTTCAGACCTTCCAATATATGAGCTCGTTCCTTAGCTTTTCGAAGTTCAAACTCAGTCCTGCGTCGAATAACGCCTTGACGATGCTTAATGAATTCCGCCAAAATCTCTTTCAAGCCCATGACCTTAGGCTGAATACCATTGACCAAAGCCAGGACATTATAATGGAATGATGTTTGTAATCCAGTCAATTTATACAATTGGTTAAGAATCTTCTTTGGATAAGCATCTTTCTTCAGTTCAACAACAACTCGAACCTTACCGCGAGCACTTTCATCTCGCGCATCGGCAATGTGCGTTATTTTTTTAGCCAAGAACAAGTTCTCGAACCTTATCAACAAAGCCTTCCTTGCTCATACCATACGGAACTTCGGTGATTATAATACTGTAACGGCCATTTTTGCGCTCTTCAATCGACGCAACCGCACGAATCGTAACTGAGCCACGCCCAGTTTCATATGCTTGACGCATTGGCGCACCACCATAAACTTCCGCACCCGTCGGAAAATCAGGACCCTTAATATGTGTCAACAGTTCGTCTAGTGTAATTTCAGGATTATCTATTTGAGCAACTGTAGCGTCAACCACCTCACCAAGGTTGTGCGGTGGAATATTCGTTGCCATACCAACAGCAATACCCATCTGACCGTTCAATAGAATATTTGGAACGGCCGACGGCAAAACCACTGGCTCTTTCTCTGTTCCGTCGAAGTTATCACGAAAATCAACGGTTTCTTTGTCGATGTCAGATAGCAGCTCGCCGCCAATTTTATCCATCTCGCGCCTCAGTATAACGAGAAGCCGCTGGCTCGTCACCGTCCATAGAGCCGAAGTTACCCTGACCTTCAACTAGCGTATAGCGCATCTTCCAAGGTTGAGCCAAGTTCACCATAGCGTCATAAATTGATGAGTCGCCGTGCGGGTGGTAGTTACCCATCACTTCACCGACGATCTTTGCCGACTTCACTGTAGCGTGAGGAGCGCGCCAACCGTTCTTGTTCATCGCATACAAAATACGACGATTAACAGGCTTCAATCCGTCACGAACATCCGGCAAAGCGCGGTCAATAATAACCGACATGGAGTATTTAAGGGAGGAGTCTTCCTTTCTTGCGCTCAACTTGTCGAGCTTTTTTCAATACCGCCGAACTTCTGGCTCTTCGTTCAGGGTTTCTGGTTCTACTATATTTTTATTGTCATTGTCCGCCATATCTCCTCCTTAATAGTTGAAATCTTCCCACATTAACCTTAGCGGCGGCATTTGTTTGAATAAAATTTTTCCTCCAATTCTACGCTATCACCCGTAAGCTTCTTGTATATGTCGTCTGCCCGTTCTGCGTCCTCAATATTAACCTTCACTAATGTTCGATTTTCTGGATTCATAGTCGTTTCCCATAATTGAGCGGCATCCATCTCACCAAGACCCTTGAATCGCTGCTGTGCCGTGTAGCCTGCCTGCTTAAATTTCTCAGCATTTTCATCAATCTCTTTACACCAGCAGCCTTGCAAGCTCATTGATCTTTTCGTTGAATTTTTGTTCGAGGGCTACTTCATCATAGACGTAATCTATCTTACGATTACTGCCAGTTCCTCTACTTAGCCCAAACAGAGGCGGCTTCGCCAAATATACGTGACCCGCTTCAATCACTTCAGACATATATCGGAAGAAGAATGTCATCAAAAGTGTAGAAATGTGCGCACCGTCAACATCAGCATCTGTCATAAATATTATCTTGTCGTAACGAATACCGCTGATATCAAATTGGTCTCCGATTCCAACGCCCATAGCCTTAATCAACGAAACAATTTCAGCATTAGTAAACATCTTATCAAACCTTGCGCGCTCAGTATTCAGCACCTTACCGCGAAGGGGAAGAACGGCCTGAATAGTTGAATCGCGACCATCCTTAGCTGAACCCGCAGCCGAATTACCCTCGACAATAAATAATTCTGAATCTTTTCGGTTACGAGATGAGCAATCCGTCAATTTAGATGGCAAGTTTAAGCCTTCAAATGCTCCCTTACGGATAACGTTGTCGCGCGCAGCCCTTGCCGCCTTACGAGCTCGTGCCGCCAATGTAGCCTTGCCGACAACCTTCTTAGCTGTAGCTGGATTTTCCTCCAAGTAATACGCAAAATATTCGCTCATCACCTGGTCAACATAGCGGCGCATCTCTGGATTACCAAGTTTATTCTTGGTCTGACCTTCAAACTGAGGATCTGGCAACTTCACCAAAATAACTGCCGTCAAACCTTCGCGGATGTCATCACCAGTCAGATTATCTTCTTTTTCTTTCAGTAAGCTATTCTTGCGAGCATAATCATTAATTACACGCGTGAGGGCTGTTCGAAAACCAGCCAAATGAGTACCGCCATCAGGAGTTAAGACGTTATTGGCAAATGGCTTTACCACTTCAGCGTAAGTGTCGTTATACTGAACCCGCAATTTCCACCATACAATCTTTCAACCTGCTTCTCGACGTAAAATATATCGTCCGATAAAACGTCCTTGCCAATATTCGGGTTTTTTACATAGCTCTGAATACCGCCCTCAAAGTAGAAAGCTTTTCGTTCGCCAGTTCGTTCGTCAATAACCGACGTGTGAATGCCTTTTGTAAGGTACGCCTGATGGCGAAGATAATTAACAACCCATTTATAGTCAAAATTAACCGTCTCCTTAAAGATGGTTGGGTCTGGATAGAATGTAATTGTCGTACCAGAATCATCAGACTTTCCAACTACTTCTAATTCTGTCTGAGGCACGCCTGTTGCGTATTCTTGGCGATAGATTTTACCGTTCTTTCTAACTTCAGCAATCATCCGCGTAGACAATGCATTCACAACACTAGAACCAACACCGTGAAGTCCAGATGAAACTTTATAGCCGCCGCCACCAAACTTACCGCCGGCGTGTAAGATTGTTAATACCGTCTCTAGCGTACTCTTACCTGTCTTTGGGTGTTTATCGACAGGAATACCACGACCGTCATCAGATACTCGAACGCCACCATCCTTTAACAAAGTTACTTCGACCTTTGTAGCATAACCAGCGATTGCCTCGTCAATTGAGTTATCGGCAATCTCCTTAATCAAGTGATGTACGCCCTCATACCCCGTACTACCGATGTACATTCCTGGACGCTTACGAACTGGCTCAAGACCCTCTAGGACCTGGATTTGTGAGCCATCATAAGATTGTTCATTTGTTTGTTTAGCCATATCTCCCTCACTATTATCTGAATTATCAGCTCTTTTCAACAACCTTATTATACATCAAAATAGATATATTCTCAAACTATTTACTTTTTCAGCATGCTTATGCTGAAGTTAGATTAAAGTTATATAACAACAAAAATAAAAGAGGTCAAAATGTTCAAAAAAATTATCTCGCGCCTACCATACAGCCCTTCAATGATCCACAGTTTGGGCTTTTATGCGAAACGCTTACGTAAAGAAGAAGCTACTCGAAAGATCGGGCTTATCTTAACTGCCCTAGCGCTTATTGTTGTGCAATCTTTCACTGTTTTTTCACCGCCAGAATCAGCCAATGCAGCAGATTCCAGCGACCTAATTTACGGCGGAATTTCTAGCGGCTCCGCACTTGTTGGCTCATTATGACGCGAACACAAATAATATTCGCGACCTCTATGATCATCTTGGTTATTAGGTCGTTCCGATTTGGTAGCTGCTACCGGAAATCTCCAGACCTTAAATAGTAAATATGGGGACTTATTCATGGGGACTTACTCCTCACTTTGGCGCAGCAAGAGGTGAAGGATCTTACGTAGTTCGTACATCACAAGGTGGTGCTCGCACTTTCTATTATCGACCTCACAACCTCTGGGGCAGCTTCTCATATAGAGCATTCGTTGGATATTCAGCTGGAACTGGATGGTTTGCAATCATGCTTAACTGCGGTAACTTAATCTTAAAATCGCACCACCGAGCCATCAATGTCCAACTGGGCAAGTCGGAACATACCCATACTGCTCTACTCCACCACAGCCAGTAGCTACGTGTAACGCTCTAGACATAAAGAAGAATGGAGATACATACCAATTTACCGCTAACGCCAGCGCAGCTAACGGTGCGACAATTCAAAAATATGTATATAGCGTTTACCGAGGAAATACTCTAGTTAAAACTATTGAAAGCAACGATAAAATCGTAACTTATACAGAGAAAACGCCAGGATCATACAAAGTTGTTCTAACGGTAAAAAGCTCGCTGGGCGATAAGACCTCAGACGCCTGCGTAAAGACATTTACTATACCAGAGCCAGCAAGATGTCCTCAAAACCCTAAATTATTAAAGGACGATCCTCAGTGTCAACCATGTCCAGGCGACTCTACGATATGGATTAACGATAGTCGATGTTCTGCCTCGTTCGTGCAGACAAAAACCGCAGTTAATCTCACCCAGAATAACGCCGACGCAACAACTACGGTTGCAAAATCTGGAGATCGAATTACCTACACTCTTTCGGTAAAAAACAAAGGCCTTAAAGAGGAAGAATTTACATTCAAAGATCAAGTCAGCGACCTATTAGAGTATGCCGATATATTCGACGCTGGCGGCGGAACATTGACAGATGATAAAGGTGCTAGCGCGGGCAGCGGCAACGCAAAAGTTCTAGTATGGAACCCTATCAAGATCAAGCCAGGAGAAACCCAGAAGCGCAGCTTTACCGTCCAAATAAAGAACAGCATCCCGGCGATGGCTAGCGGTAAAAGTAATCCAATGTCTTATGACTGTAGGATTGATAACACATTTGGCAATACTGTCAGCACAAAAATTGACTGCCCTGCACCGAAAGTTATTGAACAAACCACTTCGCAACTACCAAAAACTGGTGCCAGCGAGAATATGATGTTCGCAGGAATTATTGCAGCCGTGGTCGTATACTTCTACGCTAGATCACGTCAATTGAATAAAGAAGTTAGAATCATTCGGCGAGACATGTCCGCAGGAACTTTATAGGAGGTGAAAAATGAGTGAAAAATTAAAATCTACCGTAGAGAATGCTGTCGACACCAGAGAATTGGCAGATTTAAGCAGAGAAAAAGCTGCTGAAATCGAAAGATCCCTAGAAAAGGCGGTTGAAAAAGAAAAATCAAATGCCGAAAATGAAAATAGCATTAAACATGAGGCTATAGAAATTGCCGCCCGCCAAGAAAAGCAGCAAGAACAAAAAGAATCTAAAGAGATAAAAGAAGATAAGCCTCTTACAAAAAAAGATATTGAAGCTTCGTATAAGAAGACTTTGGAAAATGTACAAGACCAACTATCAGCTCCATCCAGGGCTTTCAGCAAGGTCATTCATAATCCAGTCGTCGAAAAGACTAGTGACGCAATTGGCAATACTGTTGCCCGCCCTAACTTAATCATCTCTGGCGCCTTAGGCGCAATAGCTTCTGTCGTTGTGTATTTTATCGCCAAACGATACGGATATCTATTATCAGGATCAGAAACTATTATCTTGTTTGTAGCCGGCTGGTCTATCGGCGCTGTTATTGAATACGCTCGAGTAGGGTTTATCAACAACAGGAAAAATAGCTAGATAGATGTTTGAATCTTATCTCAAGCTAATCATCACTTCACTATCGTCATCATCACCATTGCGCAAATCGAGCCGATTCTTAACCACAGGTTGGCTCGGTTTTACATTAAAAGGAAGGGTTATTATTTGTAGTCATAGAGCATTTGTCCTATTGACGACAGCACTATCTATCGCAGAAGGTTGACTTTGCTGTTTGCTGTCAAGAAGCGGCCGCAGTTATACGATTTATATTAGAAGGCGCATTATTAACCACCCCTGGGCGACCTTGCGGATTCTGTATTTGTGAGGAAGCCTGTGGGGCTTGCGAATTTACTGGTCTTACAGTTGGGCTAGGAGCGGGCTTTCCTCCTAGTTGTTGTCTCTTCGCTAGCCATTCATCCAAGAACGATGACCCACCACCCGACGATTTTGACCAACAGAAGGCGCTAATTGAGAAGGACTCGTCTTTGGTTGCACACTACCTCTAATCCTGTCAAATATCTCCTTCTCAACAACAGCTCGTGGTCTACCGTATTTAGCAGCAGATAGCCTTACTAACGCATCTCTCAGCTGATTATTAACTTGCCCCATCGGAGGAATCCAATTCATACTAAACGGCGCAGACGGCACATTATTAATCATCACAGAGGTTATAGATTGGAAGTTTGGCAATTTAGCCAAGTCGTCGACATCGAAAGTCGGCTGGAACTTCTTAACCATCAATTCGGCGTCAGTTACACCGATACGCCCAGAAATAACTGTACCGACGTTACCAATAATAGCTTCTCGTATCTTATCTGTTAACTGCGTCATAAACTGGTTACCCATAATAAGACTCAATTTATACTTACGAGCCTCAGACAAAATAGATTCAAAGCTGTCAGTGGCGAAGTTCTGGAACTCGTCAACATACAATGAGAAATCAACTCGCTGATCCTCTGGAATATCCGCCCGAGACATCGCTGCTGCTTGGAACTTCATCACAAAAATAATACCCAGAAGCTTCGAATTAAGTTCACCCATCTTACCTTTCGACAAGTTAACCAGCAAAATCTTATTATTATCCATAATTTCACGCAAATTAAATCCAGATTTGGTCTGACCAATGATATTGCGCATTGCATCGTTGGAAATAAATGGACCAAACTTTGATACAACCCATGAAATAACCTCACCTGCCTCATTTGACCTCTGTGACGCAGGAAATTCCTTTGTCCAGAAATCAATAACTTGCTGATCTTTTACATACTTAAGCTTGCTTTTCACAAATTCAGGATCAATAAGACACTTCGGCACGTCAATAAACGTTCCACCAGCAGGATCCGACATCAACAATAAAGCGCAGTTTCTAAAAATATGCTCCAAGCGAGGACCAACAATTCCTGTATGACCTGGATCGTAAAGGCCATACAGCATATTAATTGCCTCTTGAACCAAAAAATCTTTTTGGTCTGGAGTGTCGAACTCAAACATATTCAGACCAATTGGATTAGTCATATCAGCAGGATTAAAGTAGATAATATCCTCAACGCGTTCTTTTGGAACCTTACCCAATAAAGATTCAACCAAATCACCGTGCGGATCAATAAAGGCGAATCCCCGACCATCCATCATATCCTGATAAGCCATATTTTCCTGCAAGACAGACTTACCAACACCTGTTTGACCAATAATATATACGTGGCGGCGACGGTCTTTTGTGCCGATTCGAATAGGTTTTTTGACTCCTCGAAATTCGTTATATCCAATCAGCAAACCCTCATCCAAAACGTCTGTTGGTCCATCAACCTGCTTGGACATCTGTCGCTTAACTTGTGAAGTCGGGATCGCGTTAGCTCCAGGCAAATGGAATAACGTTGCCATTTCTACACTGTTGAGAATATTACTACGAGTTTCCTGAGGAAAGAACCTCATAATATATGCTGTTGTCATTTCCTCAACATTCCTAGTTAAAGAGAACTTAAACCCATTATTGCGCGGTGAGTCAAATAACGAGAAGGCTGCTATTATATTTTTTAACAACACTTGAGAGCGCGCCGCAGTGTTTGACGAAATTACAACACGCACCAAAACTTCATACGCAGGATAGCGAGCTTTTTCGCTGATAGCATCCACTTCCGCCTGCTCTAAAGATGTTAGCTGCTTGTCCTCAGAATTAGAGCCGCCGTCTTTTTCATTATTCTCTGGCGGTTTCCACAGAGCCTCCATAATATCCATAGGAGCAACGCCTCCCAAACCCTTCTTCTTGCCCTTATTCTTCTTCATACCGTCAATATGAGACTCTGAAGCCTTAGACCAACCGTCATACGCCGGACGCAGTAAAAATTGTACACCTATTCCATCTTCTTTGGACGCCGAAGACAAAGCATTTAATAACGCCCTGGAAGCATCTCTTTTCGACTCTTGATAAGTCGATATTGGATAAACAAAGGATTTTTTCAGGGTGAATTCGCCGCCGATGGTACCGCTCATCTTGCCAACCTTGCTGAATATATTAGTATCAGATACCTCTTCTAGCCGAGCAGAAGGATATGCTGCCGCTACAGCTTGACGAATAACATCAACTAACACTAGCGGAACAACCGCATAATAGTGAACTAACCCACCGTGTGCAACAATCTCAAACGATATATGACGTTGGCCGTAGACTTTACTTTTGAACCCTTTAGTTGCTGTACTTGAGATGATATTGTACATCACCTGGGCTTGCGATAGCACCTCTTCGGTTAAATCTCGCTCATCTCGATTTGAACTATTGACGTCTTCACTTGTCGGAGGCAAATGTATAAGCAACGGCACCATCTTCAAGCCTCGTTCATAATTTTTGGCTTCCCTCAGCATGTTACGATACAACACAAAAGCTACCGCAGAACCAGCGGCTATAATAACAATCGCGATAAAACTAACTATCAAAGGACCCGCACCCATATAAAACCCTACTTACTACCGTCGTCATTTTGACCTAAAGTCTTATTATATCGTTTTTTTAAATAATCAGCCTGCAGCTGTGCAATAACTCTATTCCTCTCATAAGGATTATCTTTTGTTAAAGCTATAATCTTTTTAACTTTATCCACCCATTCTCTTTCTATCAAGTCTTCATCCGCTGCCACCAGAGGCGTATCATCATCAGCTACTACCCCTGACTGCTTTGCCTTGAGTGTTTTTTTGAGATTGAGATAAAGGAACTGTTGTAGTATTATCAACAGGCAAAGCCACGGGGATATTGTTATATTGTTCAACCCTAGCACCAAGTGACTGCTCGGACTCTCTTCCGACTTCAGGATTTAATGATGTATTTTCTACATTATACTCACCGCCACCTATATTTTGTGGCTGCACCTCAGGGGTCCTATTAACTTGTGGCAGTTCGGGATTCATAAATATATTGTACCACGTAACTACTTAAAATACACGACTACATTCAGGAAGAGATTAGTATCTTTTATGTATAAAAAAACACGCCAGCAACTCAAACACACCAAGTAATAATATCTCAAAAATCCCAACATCTCCCATCGATTGCATACCCACATAAATAACTGGAGCAAGAGAGATTACAGTAGAGTAATAATACGTCTTATACTTAGATTCATTGCGACTATTCTTGAAATTAAAAAATTTCGCAGCTATTCGCTCCGATGTTAAAAATACTACATAAGTTAGACAGATAAATAGTACATACAAACATACAAAAAACGCTAAAATCCCAAACGGACCAGCAGAACTCGGGTTTGTCGCGTTCAAAATAACCGCAGTCAAAATCAATGCAACCAACGCTATAAAACTAATTATCTTCATCCCCATACTCACATCATACTATACACAAGAAGCCTGAGCGATAATACTATAGCATATAGACACAAACCATCCGCCGATAAAAAATAACTATTAGGCGCGGGTGCTACTTGCCTATTACCGCTCGAGGCGATTTGACCGCTCCTTAATTAAGGAGCATCCTTGCAGTGTTCCTCTGCATACATCCAGGATTCTCACCGCTAGCATTTAACGAGGATTAACTGGATGTATGCGGTACTAACCGCGCGCTCAACGCTTTTACAATTTGCGAAATATTGTAAAGGCGGAGCATTGGCTGCGTCATTATAAAAATCATGCAGCCAACTGTCCGTCGATTTATACGTAAAAATGTGGCTTTATATAAATTTTATTGTTAATGTATTTTTGCTTTTTTGTTTTTCTAAAAGCTTAACCTTATACTAGCATAGCCCTATTTAGATGTCAACCATTACTCGGCCAAAAAGTATTGTAATTTTCACCTATTTTTTAATGTTGTTAAAATTATCATCTGTTAATTATTCTCTTATCGCTTTTATGGTCTATGTGTGTATTTTACAACAATCTTGTTGTTTTTTAGCGTATTATCTAGCCCCGATTTTGTACACCATTTCAATGAAGGTATCGTTGACTTAGCGACCGCCCAATTGCACGACTAACCTATGATCACCTTTCATCCGTACATTGCCACACATTGCCATAGGATTAGGTTCGTTCAGTATCAGATCTCTGATCTAGCAGTCTAACTCTGGAATCCGATGATAGCCTCTTATTCTCTGTTTTCCGCTTTATCTCTGTTTGCTTTCCTTTTTATTGTACGCAGTATATTTAACTTAACAATTTTATTTTTTATATTATTATACGAACATCCACATCTATACGTACTCGTATTTATATTCTATTCCTATATACCTGTTAATGTTATCCAGTTTTAATTAAAAATTACAAAACGAAAGCATAAAGTTTATTCGTAGTACACAAAGCCGTCCTTTGCGCTTCAATAAAAGAGTCCTAGAAAATGTGCGATAATTTAATTTGTCGCACACATAAAAGACATAGAAAATCATCAAACAAACGCCAGTCTCTGACATATAACTTCACAGTAAAAGCCATTAGAAAAATGGTTGCGAAGATTAGAAAGAAGATTATAAAATGTGTGGTATTTTTTACCCAACTTTTTACAAAAATATTGTTGACATAAGCATTTATATAGCTTATTATAGGGGTAGCTTCTGAATAAAAAAGTTATACAGAAGCCAAAAATAAAAAGAAATTGTAAAACTCCACTTTTTTGAAAACAACCACTACTCGCAGGTGGTTGTTTTTTTGTTAATGTTAAATATCTAAACTCTTTTCTTTGACATAAATAAAGTCAGCGATAAGGCTGACTTTTAATCTAATCTATCTGGTGGAGCTGCCGGGTACTGCCCCCGGGTCCAACTGGTATCACAACATTCGTCTACGAGCATAGGCTTATCTAAATTTATTTAATAACGCTACTCGGATTTAAAATAAACCAAGAAAACCGAGTTCCGTTACGTAGTAAAAGTCCTATATATCCGCTACTTCCGAATATATAGCAAGCAACATAGGTATAACACCCTTAGATATTGACTGTTGCCACAATACAAGGATGATCGCTAAAAATTAGGCAGCGATTGGCGCAAAGGCCATCTTAGGAGCGAAAGCGCTCGCTACGAATGACTTTGCTTTTGCAACAAAGTTTGCGTCTAAAAAACATACTTTACGCGTATCGTCGGCTCGCAGAATGTCATGATAAGGTCCAATTGTCGAAAGCTATATCAGCCCCACATATCGATTCATATTATACCCTGATCTCATTCAAAAATCTACATGCTTATGTTTTAATAGATTCATGATTAGTAGAGTTATTTCAGCTACACCCTACGGATTTAATGGACAAATCATCGAAGTTGAGGGAGATATGTCAAAGGGACTTCCTAGCCTACAAATTGTCGGAATGGGCAATAAGGCCATCGATGAGTCCAGAGATCGAGTACGTAGTGCAATAAAAAACTCTTCCCTAGATTTTCCGAAAGGAAAAATAATCATCAACTTAGCACCGGCAGAGTTACCAAAAGACGGATCTCACTTCGATCTTCCCATCGCCTTATCTATTTTATGCATCAGCGGCGCACTCAACCAAAGCGACGTAAGTAATGCGGTTTTTGCGGGAGAACTAGCGCTAGACGGCAGTCTACGTCCAATACGATCAGCAATTATTACAGCCGAAGTAGCCAAAAACCAAAAAATTAAATCGGTATACGTGCCAGCCCAAAACGCCGAACAGGCAGCGCTAGTGACTGGAATTGATGTATTTCCAGTAGAAAACCTAAAATCACTCTTCTTACATCTCAAAAAAGAAAAGATTATTAAGCCAATAGACAGATCATTAATAAAAAATATATCTCTCAATCATAAAAACACTCCAACCATCGACGACATCTACGGACAAGAACAAGCAAAGAGAGCTATTCAAATAGCCGTTGCCGGAAGACATAATATTTTATTGTCCGGCCCTCCGGGATCAGGAAAAACTATGTTAGCAAAATCTTTGAAGAATCTATTACCAGCCCTATCAGAGGATGAAATAGTAGAAGTGACAAAACTTCACAGTCTTGGAGAACACACTATAATAAACAATCCCATAGTAGATAGACCGTTCAGATCACCACACCACACCGCAAGTAGAGCGTCTATTATTGGCGGAGGATCGAAAGTACAGCCAGGAGAAATCAGTTTAGCTCATAGAGGCGTCCTATTTCTTGATGAGCTACTCGAATATCCACGCACTGTGCTTGAATCACTTCGTCAACCCTTAGAGGATCACGAAATTACCGTCAGTCGTGCAAATGGTAAATTCAACTTCCCTGCCAATTTCTTATTAGTAGCCACAATGAATCCTTGTCCTTGTGGATTTCTTGGAGATCCAGAAAAAACTTGCATATGCTCACAAAATCAGATTCTCAATTATCAAAAAAGATTATCAGGACCGCTACTTGATCGAATAGACCTAACGGTATCGGTTTCACGAGTCCCCCATGAAAAATTATTAAATAATAAAATGTCGACAAAATCACAACAAGAGACATTTTTATCTGAGATACATAAAGCCTACTCTATTCAGAGAGACAGATATAAGTGTAGTTATAAATACAACAATGACATTTCAAGTAATAATGTTGATAAAATTACATCAATCTCAGAATCTGCAAAAACCTTCTTGACGAACGCAGCCAGAAAACTAGATTTAAGCACTCGCAGCTATTTTAAAGTTATAAAAGTTTCTCGCACTATCGCAGATTTAGAAGGATCCACATCCATAGAAATTCCACATATAGCAGAAAGCCTACAGTACAGACAGATTAACATAGGTTAATTATTATCCTTGAAAATAACAAACATCTCTGTTACAATAGCAACTGCTGAGTTAATCTAAAAATTGCTTCAAAAAGGAGAGCCAGAGATTAATAAATCAATCCGTATCAACGGAGCAATCCGTGCAAGAGAACTGCGGATAATTGGTCCTGATGGCGAGCAGCTAGGAATCATGTCACTTAAAGAGGCTTTAAGTAAGGCCAACGACATGAATCTTGACCTAGTTGAAATATCACCGGGAGCCAATCCGCCAGTTGCTAAAATCATTGACTGGGGTAAGTACCAGTATCAAAAGATGAAGGATCAACAGAAGAATCGGCGTCAAGCCAAATCTGGAGACCTAAAGCAGATGCGCTTCTCGGTCTAAAGATAGGAGCTGGAGACCTAGAGGTTAAGCTGAAGAAGATCCGTTGATTTTTGGAGGGCGGACATAAAGTTCGTATACAGGTGGTTTATAAAGGTCGTGAAATGGCCCATAAAAGAGATCGGCTACGAATTGATCGACAAAACTGCTGGAGCACCTTAGTGAGGATGGGGTTATTAGAGTTGTAAAACCCTCAGATGGCTGGTCGCAATCTGAGCGTAGTAATAAGGAGTAAAATAATGCCAAAGCTAAAGACCCACAAAAGGCACTGCGAAGCGTATCAAGCTGACCAGCACCGGAAAATTGACCTGCCAGCGCGCATTTGGCGGCCACTTGTTGGCTAAAAAGTCAAAAAGTCGTAAGCGCGCAATCAACACAACAGCAACAGTAACTGGTTCGATGGCGAAGAACGCCCGTCGAGCAATGGGAGTATAGTTATGGCGAGTAAAACGAGGAGTTGCCGCACGCGCTAAGCACAAGAAAATCTTAAAAGCAGCTGAGGGAATGCAGCATAATCGTACCAGAAGTTTTCGTCTTTGCAATACAAGGTGTTATTAGAGCTCTACAGTACGCCTACCGCGATCGCCGAAACAAGAAGCGCGATCTACGCGGTCTATGGATTACCCGAATCAATGCAGCCGCTCGACAAGAAGGCACAACTTACGGCAAACTTATAGCTTCTATGAAATCTAAAAACATTGAGATTGATAGAAAAATATTAGCAGAATTGGCAGTTAACGAGCCAAAAGCTTTCGCTGAAATAGTAAAAGCTAGTCTATAGTAGGACAAATCTACCAATATAAAACACCCTGACATTATGCAGGGTGTTTTATTCATAGTCTGCCTATAAGCCGGGTTCTGTCTAGGGCAATCATCTATCTAGTTTGCTTGTTGCCAAACAAATCAAGCGGTTATCGATCTGCGGACGGATAATCCTATTTGCAAATCTCCTTGCAGCCGACAGGGTTTACCTCTCGTCTATGTCGCCATAGACGACTGTGGGCTCTTACCCCACTCGTTTCACCTTTTCCCTCGTATATAAAATACGAAGGTAGTTTCGTTTCTGTGGCACTTTCCCTAGAGTTGCCTCCGGTCGCCGTTAACGACTGTCGTATCCTTCGCTGCCCGGACTTTCCTCTTAAGTATAACTTAAGCGATTGCCTAACAGACTACATGATATATTATAGCACTAAACCCTAGACTTGTCTGTGGGCGCTAGATATTCCCCGCATAAATGCAAGGTGGGTGCTCGCAACTTATTGCCACGACAATAAATCATTAAAGCTCCCTATCATATGATGTTAGGAAAATCATACGCGCCCACGGATAAATCCAGGGTATGCTCCTATTATACACCAAATATGTTCATAAATACACGCAAAATTGCCTGAATACAGCCCGACATAACCTGCCCGATTACATCAGAAAACAGCACAACTATAATCATCACTAAAAGAATGCCGTTTTGCTCAATTTTTTGCATAACACCCCTGACGCCATCTGGCGCTACGGCGTATAATATTCTAGATCCGTCCAGAGGCGGAATTGGTAGCATATTAAAAACAAAAAAACCCAGATTTACCGATACAGCAGTAGAAATAATCAGTCCAAATATCGTAGGCTGTACTGCCCCAGCATTATTAATAACGCCACTAAACACTCCGACGCCAAACGCAATAAAGGCGATTATTAAATTAGTAATTGGGCCAGAAAGAGCAACAAGAGCCGCCCCCCAATCGCCAAAACGGACTCTATTTGGATTAAACGGAACAGGTTTAGCCCCTCCGAAAACTGGAGCATGCAGTATCACCATAATCAAAGGAAGCAAAATAGTCATCACTGGATCGATATGTCTTATGGGATTAAGTGTCAATCTTCCCTCTTCTTTTGCAGTATTATCGCCCAGTGCATACCCCATAAAAGCGTGCATAGCCTCGTGAATAGTCATAGACAATAATATAACAATCAAAACTACTATTATTTCTAAAATCATAAGTGTTATTATAGCATCAATACACGATCTTGACTAATTACACAAATGCCGCTACAATAATAAGGATTGTTATTAATAATAAAGTAAAGAGAGTGGAAATGGCATCAGGAGTTTTGCTTTTGCAGTGGAATTGGCTAGCGAAGTTTTGGGCGTCAATGGTCGAGTTTCTCCGATTGCTCTGGACTATACGCGTCTGTCGATTCAAAGCTTCAGAAGACGGCTTTTGTTGTTGATGGTCAGCACGTTGGCATGAGTCGTTTAAGTTTCCGCGCGGCTATTCGTCCGTTGAAGAAAAAAGGTATTTTGGGTGCAGCACTGATAAGTAATCGCTAAATCAAATTTTTAATAAAATAACTCCGATTGTATTATCGGAGTTATTTTTAATTCAACAAGAAGACTCTAGCTTTTCGATATCTGAACAACTGTTAAATTATCTGGCAGATCCGTTATTTTCTTTAGCTTCCACTTTGGACCAGCCTCAACAACTGGAGCTCCTAGGTTTTTTACAAACTCATCCACACCATCCTGTGGAACTTCATAATGCAAAGTAGCGTCACTGTAATGCACCGGGATCACCACCTTAGGGTCTAATTGACGAATTATTGAAGTTGCTCCCATTGCGTCTAATGTATATCCATTTCCACCGACAGGTAATATTGCAAAATCAACAACACCTATATTTTCGAGCTGATCATCAGTTAGTTTATTCTCAATATTACCAACAACCACTCCCTTAGCTTCACCAATCGTAATTTTATATATTGTAGATTTTTTAACATCATCTGCGGTGTCGATATGTCGGCGCGCTGGAATTCCTAACAATGAGATGTCTCCGACTTCATATTCACCTGGGCCCGAAAATAGTAGTCTTGGTGTAGAATCCACAACAGCAAACCGATCCTCTGTAACCACTTCTACGTCATTATTCACAGAAACATTTTTTCCTCCGACAATCTCTAAATTCGGATCAAATACCACACGAAGTTTCTTTGTAGTAATAATAACAGCATTTGCTCCTTTATACTCTATTTCAAACATACCTACTCCTTTCTCATTATATTTTCCGTATCTACTAATACAGAGTGCTTGTTTCTTACGATATCCATTATAAACCTATCTTTGACACTCATCCTATAATAGAAATCATCATAAGATATTACGGCATAATTTATCTCTATTTTTCTATCTTTTTCGATTTTTTTAACAAGATTTTTTATAGTTACGGCAGACATATCATCACCAACTAACAGCAGGTCAACAGAAGAGACTTGATCCGACTCACTAATTTTCCCGAAATAATAGCCAATCTTAAACCTCTCATTCTTCCTAAAGAATCTTTCCAGGAAACGCCACTCGCAGTACCCATGCCGCCTTCTGTATTTTTATCTGAGAATATAGCCGCAAGCGGCTTGATATACGGATAATCCTCATTTACGCTATAGTACAGTTTATTATCAATAGCATCCTGCTGTACTATACCTACAGACACCATATTTGCTAGTTCTCGACGGACGGAGTTTATCTGCTCATCGATCATCCTAGTAATTTCCCTCACATAAAATGATTTTTCTGGATTATTCAGAAAAAGATGTAATAATTTTACCCTAGTTTTTGAACCAAATAATGAATCAATCATTGTACTATAATTGTAACATATTTTTTACTTACTATCTAATACTCGAGATAAATATTGTTCACACGAGTGAACATCTCCCCATTCAATAAATGGGTTTCGTCTAAACCACGTCAACTGACGTTTCACTAAGTTTACATCACTAACGATAAACTCCCGAATAGCCTGATCTTCATCTATTTCTTTCTCGATTAATTTCTTAATAATAGGATAAACATTACCCGTCATAGCCTCATTGCACCACCCGGTATTTATTGGCTAATTCTATTGTTTCTTCTACAACACCATCTTTGAACATTTTTTTTGCTCTATCTGTAATTCTCTGTCTTAATAGCTGTTTATCTGTAGTAATTCCGACAACGATAGTATTATTTCAATGGCGCTTCCAATCCAGATGGCTTTTTATCGGCTCGCTCAATAGCCCTAATTAGATATCTTTTATTTTTACTATTCTCCGGCAAGGACACATCGTGATTGACGCAATATTGTTGAAGTTCAGATATCGTCATTTCTTGTAAGTTAGCTCTCTTTTCTTTGCTGTATTTAGCTCCAAACTGAAAATCAAATATAACAGAATCAATATACAACCCTGTTCCACCAACAAGAAATGGAATATTTCCTCGACTTCGGATTTCTTTAATCTTTTGATGGGCGTAGTCCTTAAATTGCGACTACACTGAAAGAATCTCCTGGATCTACTAAGTCAAGACCCCAATGAGACACTCCTTGCTCCGTTCACCCAAAGAAGGCTTAGCTGTCCCGATATTCATACCACGATAGACGGTCCTACTGTCGGCGCAAATTATTTCTCCTCTATACTTCTTTGCTAATTGTATAGCTAATGATGTTTTGCCGCTAGCGGTAGGACCAATAATTACAATTAGCGGACGGCAATAGAGCCATCAGTACATATACTCTATCCCGGAGATTATCAGCTAATTTGTATGTTCGCCGCACTTTCCGTATCATTATCTCGTCAATCTATATTTGTTCGGTCGAGGCAATGGTCTCGCATTGACTCATCATTATCATCACATATTTATTTGTTTTGATTTTCCCTATCATTTCGCTTATACTTAAATCAATGAAAACTTGGCAAGATGTCGCCTCTCTTTATCAAATTGCCTAATGATTCATTTCTAGAATCTATTGTAAATCTTACATCGTTATATCTAACTGGCTTCATGAGGGTAATATCTGATAATATAGTTGTTATTTTATCAACATATTCTAGTACTGTATCGTTAATCGTCAAAATACGAACCTGTTCTGGAGCCGCCCAAAACGGAAACCATCCGCCAGTATGTTCTATAAACACACTTAAGAATCGCTCAATTGATCCCAATAAGGCGCAGTGAATCATAACTGGTGTTGTAAAATTGCCATCAGTATCCGCATATTCCAAACCGAACCTTTGTGGTTGCACGAAATCTAGCTGCACGGTTGCAACTTGATGTTCACGGCCGATTGCATCCGTTGCCATAAAGTCAATCTTTGGACCATAAAATGCCGCCTCACCCTCTTGTTCAAAATAATCCAAGCCTACTTTCTCAACAGCAGATTTTAACTGGTTCTGTGCGGAATCCCATAGGCTAAGGTCACCTAAATACGAATCGGATTCATCACGATAGCTTAATCTAACCCTAAGCTTCATATTGATTGAGCCATATAACTCACGAGCAGCAGATAGCAAATTATTAATCTCGCCTTCAATCTGATCAGTACGACAAAATATATGGCTATCATCCTGAGTTAATGAGCGCACACGGTTCAATCCGCCCAGCTCGCCAGTTTTTTCGTCGCGATAATCTGTTGTCGTCTCCAAATATCTTACTGGCATATCACGATAACTTCGCGGTCGTGAGGCAAAAATTTGCGTATGATGCGGACAGTTCATAGGCTTAAGAGCCATCTCGTCACTAGTTTCTTGGCTCTTAACTAAAAATAGTTCTTCTCCAAACTTAGCCCAATGTCCCGATGTTTCATATAAATCTTTTTTCGTAATATGAGGCGTCCAGACCTTTTCAAAGCCAAACTTCTGTCTCAGCTGGTTCGAATATTGAGCCACTATATCTCGTAAAATCGTACCGCGAGGAGTAAACAAAGGTAAACCAATCCCTACCAGAGGAGAGGTTGTATACAAATCAAGCTCCTTGCCTAACTTGCGATGATCTCGCTGTTTTGCAATTTCCAATCTTTTTCAGATATTCATCCAGCTCTTCCTGTGTAGCAAACGCTACGCCATATATTCGCTGCATTTGTGGATTATTCTCATTGCCTCGCCAATATGCTCCAGCTGTCTTAGTAAGCTTAAATGCGCCAACTTTTCCAGTGCTATCCGCATGTCCACCTCTACACAAATCAGTGTAATCACCCTGAGAATATAAAGAAACAGTCTCGACTTTACTATCGGCAATCAGACACAGATCCCATTTTTTCTCCAGCCAATTCGCTAGCAACGGTAGTACCGGATCTTTTAAGATCATTCAGTAGTTCCACCTTAAATGACTGATCTCCCTTTATAGCCCAATCAATAGCCTCTTCTACCGACACATCGCGCCTCTCAAACGGATAATTAGCCGCTACGATCTTTCGCATCTCCTCTTCTATCTTCGGAAGGTCAGCTTCAGAAATTGTCCCGTTGTCAAGATAAATATCATAGTAAAAACCATTGTCGATAGCCGGTCCCACGCCGAATTTCGCGTGAGGCCTTTGTTGCTGGTTTGGCCTGGGCGCATGATATGTAGGGCGGGGTGTAAGTCTGATAGGCCTTTTAGTTCTTCTTGACTCGTGGCAATATTGTACCACGGTCTTTGCTTGTCGCTCTTTTTTCGTTATAATCTTGTTCTAATTCATTGGGGATGTAGCTCATTTGGGTAGCGCGCTTCGTTGGGGTTGAAGGGGTGGGAGGTTCGAATCCTCTCATTGCCGACCAGATGTGATACCTGCCTCGTCGTCCGTTGGTGGGCGCGGTCTTTTTCTTACTTGGCTGTACCCGCCTAATGCCTTCTGATTTGATCATGTCTGTTTCGGATTTGCATTTTGTTTTCACTTGACTCACCTCTTTTTGGGTGCACTGGCCCACGGTCACTGTTCTTTGTTGAGCAAGGCCTATCTTCATTTAGGAATCTGAGCTTGTAGATCAACGACGGCATAGATCTATACTTAATTGAAGTTACCAGTATTTATACACAGTAGTCGCCTCTATAACGATGGGGCTTTTTATTTTACACAGCACTTTTCCACTGGATTTTTTTATAGTTGTATGTCAATATATTGATATGATATGCATAAAATGTTTTCACGGAAAAACCCACGTAGCAAATTCTCGTCAAAATAAAAAATACCCAATAACCTGGCGTAGACATATATGCGACCAATGCGGTTATTCTTTTACAACCTACGAAAAGCCTGCGATTTCCCTCGTTGTCACGTCACAAGATGGCAAGGAAGATAATTTTTCTATAGGAAAACTAATACTTAGTATTGCGCGAAGTTTTAATCATAACGAAAAATTAGCAGGCTCATATAGCTACGACTTGGCCAATACTATACAAGATAAATTAATACACCTACACAACAAACCCGCTATATCATCGCAACACATCGCCGAAATAACCCACTCAACATTACAGAATTTCGACCAAATAGCCGCACTGCAATACGCAGCACAACATAATCTTATTACTCCTCAGAGGAAGAGGCGTCGTGGTCGTCCTTCTTTTTCTTATTCTGAGCACGACTCTGATCATTCATCTCTACAGTAGTCTTCTCTGTCACGTCAAACTTATCAAGATATTTACCAAGCAAAAGATGAGTCTGGGCATTATACGAGGCCATTGAGCTATATACTATAGCAATTACAGGCATCAAGGCCCATTGTAGGACCATTAATGTATTTCTACTCTTTTTATATCTTTCTGGGCGCGGCGGCAGCAGTTTAAATGATACGAAAATTGATACCAGAATGCTTATCATAGCTATTTGTTGTATTAAGCTAACCGTATCTGGCAGTTGATGTGCGGCAACACTACGTGCAGCTTCACTATTCAGCACAAGCGGCGCCCATCCGCCGAAAGCAACAATTAGGGCAATACAGGCCTGTGTTACATGTCCATCTAATAACCTTATAAACCTGGCTAGACTAGGCCAAAATTTTACTGTTCTATTTTTATTGAATATATTATTACCAACGTATGCCACATCTGAAGCTCCGTAGCTCCAACGTCGCAGCTGAATAAACTGAGCTTTTCATTGTTTTTTTATATCTATTAGCCAATACTGCATCTTGATAAATCGGCACAAAAATTGGCACAACTTCATAATTACCATCAAAATAGAAATAGCTTCTCCAGTACTGGTGACCATCCTCAACAATTGTTCGCGTACTCCAAAAGTTCATCTCAACGAGAGCGTTCATTGGTTGCGAATGTGACGCAAAGTTACGCAAAGAATATGGGCGCATGGAGCTGATAATATTCCAAAATGAATTCCCTGTTGCCACTACTCGCATTGGCGCAGGAACATCCCATATATTATTAGTAAACAAGCATATAGGCTGAAACGATAAATGCTTTCTATCTTCATGAGTAATATACTCATATGTCACATAATCAAAGTAATACTTATGCGGCTTATTATCACAGTCCATTGTTGTAACAATAACATCAGAAAAAGCTATTTCTTCCTGTTGTAAATATTGCTCCAGCCACTTGCCTGCATACGTGATATTTCCACCCTTACCAACTACCTCATTTGGTAGATCTTTTGGATGTTTTACAATGTGGAAAGAATGAAAGTACTTGCCGTATTTCTTTTTCAGTATTTTAGCTGTTGTATCAATATCAACACCACCACGTTCTTCGTACGCAAAAACTACAATCAGACGCTTCTTATCATATGTTGTATCTAAAACTGATTTAAGAGCAGGCTCAATCACTTCTATACTCTCGTTGTATGCAGGCATAATAAGAGCGTTGTAAATATTACTAGGCTTTGGGTTAGTATCCATCTTCCGCAGCAGACATAAATCTTAGATTGTCTACATGTTGTTGATATAACAACTCCTTAGATTGATTATCTCTCAGTCTAGAGTATGCTTCTTTCGGATCTTCCAAATCAGATAACCGCTTATTCCAGTCGACTTTTGACGCTTTTTCCATATTACTATAACCACTAATTACCCTATAGCTAATTGCTATTGCTTTCACAAAAGCAGCTAGTATTATAGACAGTAAATAAATTGATGCCAGAACGGGACTTAAAATAGACAAAACAACCAAAAGAACAATAGCCCCGTAGCTTAATAACCCAGGAAGCATCTCAAGAAAACGATATTTTTTTGTTCGTTTACCAAGTGGAATTTCAATGTCCATATATTATCCTATCGATGCAATTTTAATTATAGAATAGGCTAAAATAGCTAAAATAGCTAAAATACCCAACGTCAACCACAAAAGAAATATAGCCAAGCTTCGTTTCTCTAGTGAAATTAACTTGACACTTAGTGCAGAGTGACCAAAAACTATCATAAACGCCAAAGCAAAATAACTAAATAGACTAGACCAGTGGCTCCTATAAAAATTCGCATCACCATACGTAGTGTAGCGCGTAATAACCTGAGCCTCGCTATGTTTTATTGATGATCCTAAAAATATAGATACAACAATAGCCACAACAACGTTAACGATCAAAAGAGTTGCCACAGTCCTGTCGCTAAAAACAATTTTTATCGATTTCTTTATAGTGTCTTTCATAAAATGGGGCCGTTGACTGGGCTTGAGCCAGCGAGCCTGCTCGTTACGAATGAGCTGCTCTACCAGCTGAGCTACGGCGGCAAACTCCTTGGGAAATTATAGCAAAAATAGGGGTTTTTTCAAACTAGATCGATTATTTATCGATTGAAATGAAATATTTTTACTTTATTGTTTTTTTTTAAGATAGTTAAACTGGTTATTGAATTCAGTCAACGGAACTTTTACATAAGAGTAATTTACGGTGTTGCCTTCAATATTATTAAGCGTCACAAAATAATATCCGTCACCCGAAAGAGTCTTTATAGGACCTGAGATTTTACCCTTTGTTAATGACATAGCCGCTTTCGTTAGGCCTCCGTCAGAATTATCCGTAGAGACGGATAAATCAAATACCGATTGCACTTTGTCGCCCATTTCCGTAGCAATATCCTTTAAGGATTTGCCCTCTTGCAGCCTCTTCTTAATGTCAGACGCTAGATTATTAGCTGTTTTATCAATCTTAAAAGATACTTCCTGCTTTAACAAAGTATATTTCATAGCAGTTTTTAGCTCATCCATTGACCAATGAAGATTGTCTTTCACTACAGACTCATAAGCGGACTGCGATAGCTTGCTAGATTCCTGCTGTTTTTTGATAAGATCTTGTACCTTTTTATCATCAACAGTAATATTATTTTCTCTCGCAAGTTTTTTGGCATATGCCACCTCTAATGCCTTGTCTATGGACTGGTTTTGATAGAACTTAACTTTGTCTTTTTGATCTGCCTGCCCTTGAGATTGCAATACCGCCAATGAGCTACGATGATACAGAAGATAATCACTATACTCAGCATTTTCTCCGTCAATATTAGCCACTGGAAGAGGTAAAATCTTAGTTATCCTATATGCGATATCACTTGTATCTTTCCAGACATATAACTGAGCCCAGCCAAGAATAACAAAGACAATCAGGATAACAACACTCACAAACATTGTTATCCATACCAATCGACGTTTAGTGTATTGGATGGGATATTTATGCTTACGACCAGCCGCCAAAACCTTCTCGCGGTGCTGAGCTACTGTATCGTTTGTAATCCTCTTAGGTAGCTCCTTTGGCTGTTTTTTATCTTTACGGTTCAATAGATTCTTCATTGATATCCTCCTTCTTTGTCGAAATTTCCACTGCGTCTTGTAGTTTATTATAGATCTTATCTGGATGTTCTACGTTTTTTATAACAAGATCTCCAACAAAAGTTTGAATAACTATTGTACCAAACTTAAACATTTCTCCGCTAAACCCCGGGATACTATAACTAATATTCTGAATTTTTGACAATTTCAGCTCAATGACATCTTTGCCAAAAAATCCATGTTGAGTAATCTGACGAATTCTCTGATCGGTAACAATATAGTAAGTATAAAACCACATCAAAAAATGATAGAAAAATAGCATCAGACCAAAAATAAATCCGCCAACAAACACCCATAAAAGGTTCAAGTTATCTTGCCAAATTAAAAAAGGCAATAGAATAGAGCGTCATTGATCCGAGAAGCAGATAAAATCCTTTTCTCATAGCAATTATGTGACGACGAAACACAAACAACAGTTGCTCTCCGTCACGCTGCCCATCAAATTGCTTGTCTTTAATTTGTTCTGTCATATATATGGTACCTCGGGCAGGAGTCGAACCTACAACCTTATCCTTAGGACGGATCTGCTCTATCCAGTTGAGCTACCGAGGCATACAACCATTATACCACGGTAACTCTCGAGGAAAGACTAGCTTAGCGAGTAAACTTTTCACTTAGTGTGTGATAATTTACCAATTCTTCCGGCTTGAACCAGTGTTCGATCTCACGAACAGCCTCATCTGAATCGCCGGATGCGTGAATCAAATTTGGGACTCCCTTTTGGCACTCATCTGCATAGCCAAAACTAATGTGTGAGTAATCACCGCGAATTGTTCCCATGTCAGCTGACTTAGGCTCTGTTGGACCAACAATCTTCCTAACAACAGCAACAGCTTCAACGCCCTCTAGTACCATTGCTATAACTGGACCATCCATCATCATATCTAGTGTTATATTTCCAAAGTATCCTCGCCTCGACGAGTAGCCAATTTACCGATGTCCTCGTAATGAGCATAGTAATGGTCTCTGGATGGTGATGTCATTTTTCACACCAACTATTTTTTGGACCAACTCGCTCAAAACGTTGTAAAATTTCCCCAACTATCCCTCGTTGAACTGCGTCAGGCTTAAAGACGATCAATGTCCTTTCAACGCCACAGTAGTTTTTTTCGCTTTCTGCCATAGATACTCCTCTGCTTATTATTTTCTAATATAGTAGCAGAAATAAATAATTTGATAAACATATTCATTAGCGATAGAATAAATATTATGTTTATGTCAGAAGCCTTAACTGATTTCTTAGAGCACCTAGAGGTTGAAGGTGGGCGTAGTCAAAAAACCATCATAAATTATCAACTATATCTGGAGAGATTTATCGATTTTGCTGGTGATATAGCTGTTGAGAAAGTTACATCAGAACTAATACGCCAGTATCGCCTCTGCAGCTAAACCGTTATAAAAATGACAACACCGGCGAAGAGCTCTGTCTTTAATTACCCAAAGTTATCATCTTATTGCGCTGCGAGGTCTGCACTAACCTACCTTTCTCGTCGTAATATCAAAGAGTCTGGCTGCCGACAGAATTATATTGCCCAAAGTAGTCCGTAAACAAGTGACTTTTTTACAATATGACGAGGTTTTACGTATGATCGATCAAATACCAACCGATACAGAATCTGGACTGAGAGATCGAGCAATTGTTGAGTTGCTGTTTTCCAGCGGACTGCGTGTTTCAGAATTGGTCAATTTAAACCGCGATCACATAAACTTAACGAGGCGCGAATTTATGGTGCGAGGAAAAGGACAAAAGGATCGCCCTGTTTTTATTTCAAAAAGTGCTGCCGAGCACATATCGGCATACCTGGAAGCTAGAACAGATAATCTACCCGCTCTATTTTTAAGCTATAGTAAACGCCACGCACGCAGCTCCCAACACTTCCGGAGATTACCGTAGGTTAAGCGCGCGCAGTATTCAGAGAATGGTTGGTCAATATGCTAGATTGGCTGGTATCACAAAACATGTAAGCCCACATACTATGCGTCATAGTTTTGCTACCGACCTACTTATGAACGGTGCGGACTTGCGCTCAGTCCAATCAATGCTGGGACATAGCAATATATCAACAACACAGGTATATACGCACGTTACCGACCAACACCTGAAAGATATTCACGACCGATTTCATAGCGACACAGAAGCTTAACTTATGGCTTACATCGACCTGCGGTAGCAGATCCGCCGCCAGATACAGAGAAATCTTTACATAGACTATTCTTTAATTCAACCGCATTATTAGGATATGCGAAATCATCTCCTATTTGCAATCGAGCTTCAACTCTTCTAAATAAATCACTTGCTCGCCCTGTGGAATCGACAATTGGCTGGACTCCATCAAAATTGACAATCGTTCCGTCGGTTTTCTGGAGAGAAATCTTCACACTACCACCTTTATATATAGGCAATAAGTCTTAAGAATGCTGTTTCGCTACCAGCTGGAATCTCATCAACATCAATCACCGCTTTACACGAATATTCGCCAGAAAACTTGAATGTCTTACTGCAAGAAACCACACTTGTTCCATTATTATGTTCATTCCCGTCAGTTGCGCGTGGATGATCAGAAATCTTACCAGAAACAGCAGTACCATTCTGACCTGCTACGTCTGACCTTAAAACGTTCGGTCGTAAGAAAGAAGTGACGCCAGTTGAATCTAACGCCGCTAAATTAAAGGTGGCGCCTGGGTTAATAAGCTGCACGCGCATCAATTGTGGCGAATTAGCATTCCAGTTGTTTTTCGTCGGCAAATCCCCAGAAGTGGATATTTCAGTGTTAGCGGCGTTGGCGCCATTCAAATTGCTCTCATCATCGCGCCTATACCATTCTATAGATATCTTGTTGAATGAACCAGTTGCGCGTAGTGGCACAATTTGAGATTTTTCCTCAATAGACTTATATATAAAATCTTGAGATTTCATAGTGATTTTTACACAAGTATACGCTTGATCAAATTTTTTACCCGCATCTGTACCAGTTTTAATAATAGTTTCACCAGAAGAACTACCTCCAACAACACCAGATGCCGCGACCATATTACAATTAATTGGACCATTCAGCACTCCCGCCGCTTGAATATTGCCCGTTTGAGCGGCACGAACCACACGCTTAGCATCCTCAACCCCAGCCAAAGCTGCATCATAAGCACTCTGCGACAGATCATTATTCGAGGATTGTCGCTGATCCATAATCATCAACTTGATAAACCCAATAGTAACAATAGTCAGCAACATCGCGCCAAATATGACCGCAAAAAGAGATACAGCACCTGATTGTCGCGCATTTTTACCCATTTGTCCTCACAATCATCTCAAATTTATTTATAGCACAGAACTCAAAATTGCTATCATCTTCAGTCGGAGCTTTACAGGAAGAATCCCTTATTTCACTCATCTTGCTCGTCCCCAGCGTAAAAGTCAATTTATACAGCGCCTCTCTTGAATTATCTGAGGTAATCTTTTCTAACGTAACTTCGTGCACACCAATTGAACCATCACCGCTATTGATAGACCTGAGCAAATTGGATGATTTCGCAAGATCGACGGTTTCCGGATATTTGCCAGAAGCATCTTTTTTACACAATCCGCTATCCGCATCAACTACGCGCACCAAATTCACTGGATTACCATTAACCTTAAACAGACTATTTCCGCCCAACAGGCTAGGATCGTCCAAATACTTCGGATTATTCCACACATAAGAATGAGAGCCAAGACAAAGTCGACCAGTTGACCAATTGCTATTATTCGGCACTCTCAATCCCGTAGTGTCAATCTTTTCAGCATTCGCCTGAAGAAAATCGCGTCGAATAGTGTCTGAAATATCTCGCCCCGCTTGATTAACATCACGAAGCACAATACCTCTGCTATACATTTTTCCCGCTTGAATGCCCACCATCGCAATCGACAACAAAAGAACAGAGATAAAACTCATGGCGAGCATCAATTCGATAAGTGTAAATCCTTTTTTATAGCCCCGAATCATATAACCTCACAATCGTACCAATAGTCGCCGGCATTTTGGCTGCCAACTGGCATCCAGCACGCTTTTATGTAATACGCATCATATTTATTGCTATCCCTGCTTCCGACAGTCGTACTCGGCTTAACTAATCTAACTGATATTCCATACGTTTTTTTAGTATCACTATCAACCCGCGCGTATGTTTCTGCTTTTTGTTTATAATCTCCAGGATTGTTCAATATACTAATCTTCGAAGCGAGCGAAGGCGTCGCAGCCAAAGCAAACTCTTTCGTAGAAAAATCATCAGGACATTTTTCAGCACCCAAGTTTCCTTCATTGCCATTAACAACAGAAACGCTCACCGAATTATTGTCTACCAATTTCTTCCAAGTATCATTTTTCATATCATGCGCATATCTTAGCATTTCAGCCTGAGCGTCAACCTGTTGACGAACCAACGTCGTCTCCAAAGAATACTGAGCGATAGCCATCCCGCGGTTCATGGTTTCTAATGCAATAACGGCAACTAGGCTAAAAATGGTTACTCCAAGCAGCACTTCAACAAGTGTGTCGCCTCTGTTAAACTTACGCATCAGCACAACCTCCCGTAGCATTACCCATAACTACAGCATCAGCAGAACCTGCATGTGATCGTAGAAAAATAGATAATCTCTCTCCCGGTATCCAGCCGTCATCATAAACACAAATTTCCCTCTGTTGACGCTGCTCGCCAGCAGATTGCACAACTCCAGCACTATTTTTATTATTGACGAAATCAGTTAAATTGTCACCGAATCGACTCGTGTCAGTTCTAATATCCAACTGCCCCGTCTCTGGATGGCGGTACATCAAAATAGAAATATACGCACTATCTTTGGCTTGGTTAGAAAACCTAGTTTTTGCTTGCCAATTAACGATATATTTATCAGACTCAGCACCCCGTTTATAAGTCCATGCGCTACCCTTATCTGGTCTATAGGCATAAACTGGATAAGTTTTGTACAGATTGCCGTTCGTCGAACCCAGAGAACCTTCAGTGGTAATATAGCGACCGACAATCACGCAATCAGATTGACCGCGTAGAGTTTCAGCTCGACCATCAGAGCCTTCAATTGGACAAGTGCCCTTAGATCGCTCATTCTCAACATTGACCACCTTCGAGTACTCATTTCGCAAAAAACCAGCATATGACTGCACCGAATCGCGATATTGCTGACGATTAATTGACATACTTACGCCGACCATCAGCATAGAGGTCAGCAAACCAGAAATAGCCACAAACAAAATCACTTCAATTATAGTAAAACCTTTTTGTTTATTGCCCATCACTTCTCCATTATAGCATAAGCGCTTTTTACTTAGACAATAAGAAAGCCCCACTCTAAAATTTGTCGGCTAAAGAACCAAGCGAGTAAAAACCCTACGATAAGCAATGGACCGAAGCATATCCGTGAAGTTGCTTGCAATTTTCCTCGCATCATTGATGGCAAGACAAGAAGCGTGCCGATAAGATTCGCGATGAACAACGCAGCAAACGCCAAAAGCCAGTTTCCTAAGAACAAACCCAATCCAAGTCCAAGCTTAACATCACCAAAACCAATCCAAGTTTTATCTTCCCCATAGCGATATTTTGAGAATAAATATAGCACCATATATATTCCGCTCAGAATCGCAATCGACCCAAATAACGTCATCAAGCTTTTTGAGAAATCGCCAGCTAGACATACTTTTATTCCCGCAAAAATAGCGCCAAGAATGATAAACGGAATATTAATTACATCTGGAAGAAGTAGCCATCTGAGGTCATAGACAAATAAAATCGCCAGCAGCACCAAACTTGCCAACCACAAGACCAGCAACGCGACTTGCCAGATATCCGTTAATGATCCCGGCCAAAAAGCCACGGATGCAACGAATAGTCCAGCCATCACTAGTTCTAGCAAGATTTCCGTCCAACCGATAAATGCTTTGCAATATCTGCATCGCCCCAATCCAGCAACCCAACTTACCACAGGAATCAAATCGCACCACTTAAGCTCATGCCCGCAAGATAAACAGCGAGATCTATCTTTGGAAATTTTTTTTATCAATGGAGATAATTTCTTTAATTCCTTTTGGTCAACTTTTTCTCCAGCTTTTTTATCTTCCCTCCAATTGACGAGCCCGCAATCGCCAAATTTGCGCTCCGGCGAAACTGCCTAAAATAGCCCCTAAAAATCCCACTAGTACAAACTTAATCATACTTCTTATGGTAACAAAAAACCATAAAAAAATCAGCCCCATACCGAGGCTGATTCGTAATTTATCTATGGATTATACGTCCTGGCAATACAATTGCTTTTGAGAACCGTTATTTTCCAGTAGAACTACAACTGCTGCGTTGCGTGAAGATCCGTTTTGCAAAGTTATGTTTGCTGGATCGTCAGCAGATGGAGCTGGCGTGCTAGCAGGACATTTCTTGCCTCGCATAACCTTGATTTCGTTACTGGCTACTGACATTGAAGCACCAGGTGTAGCAACCTTTAATTCTGAAGATTTGTCGTATTGATCAAGCTTATCGACATACTTACGTAGAGACTCTTCATTAAACGTGCCGCCGTTACGGTTAGCTGAATTCCAATTGGTAATAGCTGCAGCAACTGTTGAGGCGTCGTTCTTCCTTGACTGGTCGCGCTGGCTACGCTGCAAAGCTGGCAATGCGATAAACACCATCGCCAAAGATAAGTCCAGCAATAGCCAAGACTAGGACGACCTCGATGATTGTAAATCCTTTTTTATTATCTTTTTTTGTCATTAGATTTCCCACCTTTCTATGGTTTACCTATATTTACGCAAAAATGTTCTTAAGTTTATAATACACTAAAAATATAAGTCAGTCTAGCGAATATTGATGTTACCGACCAAGCTATAGATTGGAAGTAAGATAGCCGCGACCATCGTACCTGCAACTATAGCTAAAAAGACCATTAAAACTGGTTCTATCGCCGTCGACAAGGCGCGAATCTCCTCGTCAAGCTCATCTTCGTACACCTGAGCAGTCTTACCCATCATCTCATCAATTTTACCCGATTGCTCACCAATTTTAATCATCTGCGGCACCATTGCTAGGAAATAATCTTCATTAGATAAAGAAGCTGAGAGCGCCTTACCACCCTTCACCTTATCTGACGCACGAAGTATGCTTTCGCTAATAATCACGTTATTGACAGCATCAGACGTAATACGAAGCATATCAAGCATCGGCACACCAGTACTCAGAAGAACTTGACCAGTCCTGGCAAATCGTGCCATGTACATTTTCCTGAACATCCCTTTGAACATTGGGACATTAAGCTTAAAGGTGTCTTTAGTCCTAATTCCCTGTTCAGTTTTCAGATATTGTGCTAGGAAATAACCGCCGATAATCATTGCCAATATAACAAGCCACCAAAGACTACTAAAAAAGTTCGCCACTTTAATCATCGCAAGAGTTACAAATGGCAACCCCTTATTTAAGTCACGATACAGACCCTCAACTTGCGGAACGACCGTGAATAACATAAATCCGATAACTAAGATAATCACTACCAAGACAATTGACGGATACATCATAGCACCTCTAATTTTACTCATCATAGCAGCCTCTTTTTCCTGCTGAGCAGCTAACCTCTTAAGCGAATCATCCATCGTACCTGACGTCTCGCCGGCCGAGATCAAAGCTACATAAACTTTATTAAAAGCTTCTGGATGCTTTGCGAACGAATCAGACAAGGATTTACCGCCTTCAACGTCAGAGATAATTTCCTGAACTATTTCCTGCATGCGCTTATTCGTCGTCTGCTCTTGAACCGTTCGAAGACTTTGCGCCAAAGGTAGCCCTGCTCCAATAAGAGTTGCTAGCTGACGAGTAAATACAACCCTATCCTTAGTGGTGATTCTACCAGAAAACCTCGCAAAGAAATTTGTTTTATCGTCTTGTAATTCAATTTTTAACGGCACAAAGCCCTGAGCCGTCAAGAGCTTTGCGGCAGCGTTTTCACTATCAGCCTGAACAACTGATTTAACGATTTTGTTACTTGCGCTATCTCTGGCTTCGTAATCGTACTTTTTCATTTATTACCCCCTCATCAACCTCTCGAATTCCGTCAAATCGACAGCAAATTCACGAGCGCTATCATACGTAATCGTACCGTTCTGCACCAAATTGACCAAAGTTCGATCCATCGTCTGCATTCCCTGGTCAGCACCAGTCTGAATCACGGCATCCAATTGGTGAGATTTACCTTCGCGAATAATGTTGCGCACCGCTGGATTAGCAATCAAAACCTCTGCCGCCACGACTCGTCCACCACCAATAGCTGGGACTAGTCGCTGCGAACAAATTGCCATCAAAATATTACTGAGCTGAGCGCGAATCTGTGGCTGCTGGTGTGGCGGGAACACGTCAATCATACGGTCAATTGATTGTGCTGCGGAGTTCGTGTGTAGCGTTGCAAACACCAAGTGTCCAGTTTCAGCAATTGTAATCGCTGCTGAAATCGTCTCGAGGTCGCGCATCTCACCAATCAACACAACATCTGGGTCTTGGCGAAGACTCGAACGCAAAGCCGCAGAGAATGAATAAGTGTCGTAATGAACTTCACGCTGAACTACCACTGATTTTTTCGACTTGTGAGTAAACTCGATAGGATCTTCAATGGTAATAATATGCTGTGAGCGCTCAGAATTAATTTTATCAACCAGCGCCGCCAAAGTTGTTGACTTACCGGAACCAGTTGGACCAGTGACCAACACCAAACCGCGAGGAAAATCCGCAAACGTATTAACAACTGGTGGCATACCCAGTTCAGACGCCGACTTAATTTCATTTGGAATCAAACGTAGAGCTGCAGCCAAATTGCCACGCTCATGAAAGGCATTAACTCGGAATCGTCCCAGTGTACCAAACGCAAACGAAAAGTCGAATTCCTTATCTTTTAGCAAAATCTGTCGCTGATCTTCATCAAGAATCTGGAATACTAGCCTCTCAACTGCAGGCTCGTCCAATGGTTGAGTTCCGGCGGCCGGCATAAGCGCACCGTCAATTCGTAGCATTGGCGGCAAACCAACTTGAATATGAAGGTCTGAAGCTCGCTTCTTAACGACTTCTTCCAGCAAAATCTCAATTCGCAATTCTTGATTATTCATGTTTCCTCCTTTTACGCGGTATCCGCCGCTACCCTATTAACTTCTTCTATTGTCGTTATTCCGTTCAACGCCTTCAGATAACCATCTTGACGCATCGTAATCATACCTTGTTGAATTGCCATTCGCTGGATTTCCGCTGAGGTTGCGCGCTTAACAATCAAATTCTGAATCTCTTCGGTAATATCCATGACCTCATACAAACCAGCTCGACCAGCATAACCGCGAGGAGTTTGCGGCGTATCTTTTCCTTTTGCCAAGGCAAACGACGTCTGCGTCGCTAGCGGCAAACTTTCATATCCCAAATCTTGCGCGTATTGAGCAACCTGCTCCCTTGTTTGCGGCAATAATCCACCAACCGCCTCGCGAATTGCCTGCGTTTCCAGTGGTGATGATTGATAAATATCTCGACGGCGTGCCACTCGCCTCACCAAACGCTGACCGATAATTGTGTTAACCGTACTGGCGATAAGAAACGGCTCGATTCCCATATCCAACAAACGCGGCAGCACGCCAGCGGCGGAATTTGTGTGAAGTGTCGAGAAAACCAAGTGTCCCGTTAAGGCTGCTTGAATAGCCAAATTTGCTGTTTCATTATCGCGAATCTCACCAACCATCACAATGTCTGGGTCTTGACGCAAAATTGAGCGCAGTCCAGAAGCAAACGTCAAGCCAACTTCCGCATTCACCTGAATCTGATTGACGCCATCCATCTTATACTCAACCGGATCTTCAAGCGTCACAATATTCACGGTGTCATCTTTAATCTCCTTGATCAACGCGTACAAACTCGTTGACTTACCAGAACCAGTTGGACCCGACGTCAAGATCATTCCATTTGGTCGCTTAATTCCCTTACGAATCGTTCTTAATGCGCGCCCAGCGTAGCCCATATCTTCCAAATTGAAAGAACTTCCACTCTTATCAAGCAGACGAATAACCACCTGTTCACCCCAAACGACAGGAGAGATAGCGATACGAAGGTCAACTTCTTTGCCTGCGACGTTAACCGCAAATTGACCGTCCTGAGGAATGCGATGCTCGTCAATTTTCAGATTGGAAAGAATCTTAATACGACTAACTAACGCCGGCTCAATGCTCTTTGGGAGCTGCATAATTTCACGCAAAACACCGTCAACACGACAACGAATCTTCAAAGCCTTCTCTAATGGCTCAATATGCACGTCGGACGCATGACTCTTTACCGCGTATTCCAAAATTGTCGATAACGCTCGTGATATTGGTGAATCTTGAACAATTGTTTTGATATTGCCAGCTTCCGACAAAGACTCTTCCTGCGAAGCCTGTGCAGCCACATTAACAGATGACAAGTCAGTCTTATATTGATCCAAGACATGGCGGACACTCTCTTCTGAGGCCATGAATACTTTTATCGGACGCTGGATGCGATTCGACAAATAGTCCACCGCTTGAACATTATTCGCGTCGATCATCGCTACCGCTAGTCGATTCTGAACCTCGGCCAGCGGCACAGCCATAAATCTCTCAGCAACATCGGACGGCAATAGAGATAAAATATCCTGACTAATAACACTATTCGACAGATTGACATACGGCACGCCCGAAACTTGAGCCACGCCATGAACTAATAGTTCATTGTCAAGCAACCCCTCTTCACTAAGCAAACTAAATAACGGCTTGCCGCTCTCAGAGGCACGTTTTAAGGCGTCATCAATGACAGACTTCTCAATAAGCCCCTCGTTTACGAGCAGCTCGATCAACTTATCTTGGATGTCGTCCGTCAGTAAAGCCATTTACACCCCTTCTCTATTTGGCTGCATCTTGACCTACGAATATTTCAACAGTTGGATTTATCGCATTATTATTAAAAATCGCTGGGTTTGGTTTTTCGACGTCAGGTGATATTTCTCGAATAGTCTGTACTTTTGTGCCAGATTCTGGGACTTTTAAGAACGAGATATTAGAGGCGACAATATAGCCGATTGCCACACCCACACCCGCGATCAATATTACCATTGCTATGTCTGTTTTCTTCATGGCTTAACCACCTTATTCTCTAATTGTATTGTTTGTGCTGGCTCGTAATAAGCGACACCTCGAACCACCAAGCTCAATCTATCCTCATTTCGCTGGATTTCCACGGTCTTTAGGTCAATGACTCGAATAGACGCCTCTAACTTAGTTAACAATTCTTTCAATTTTTCAGCTGGACCGCTCACTTCCATAGTAAATGATATGGCATTTTCAGATGTTGACTCAGAGCTTTCACTATCAGATCCAGATTGAGCAACGGTCAGATTTTGAATAGTCACACCAGTAGTCGTGTCAATAAATTTATTCTTCAATGAAGCACCAAGAGCGTCGGCGTTCGCATTATCTGGCAATGCATCCAGTACCGTCTGAAGAGCATTACTTTCGCTGCTTGATTTTATAGAGTTAAGTGCAGTATTCGTATCTAAAACTCGGATATTCTTCTTTAACTCGTCAACTGACGACAGGTTTTTATCTAGACGAGAAATCGTATTTTGCTTCTCCAGAAGAATCTTCGAATGAAATACAATTTGCTGCACCAAAAATATACTCACAACAAGCGCAATTCCAGCCAAAAATGCCGCAGAAGCCACAAAAATAAACATAGTCTTTTTTGACGAATCAATCTGTTGACGCTTGCGTATTGCAACTTCTTTATTATCGGTCGCCATTATTTCTTCTCCTGTTTTTTCGAGTTACTCTTAAACAAGCTATCCGGAATTCCCTGACGTGAATCTGTCACATCAACCTTACCAGTTGGCGTCAATACGGAAACTGTGCCGTTATTTGCAGGCGCTAGTAATTCTTCTGCGTATTCAAACGAGAATGAGAATTGCAACACTTTTTTACCTTCCGAGTTCTCTCCAAAACTAGTATCGCCATCTTTTATCTCCTTAGTCAGGCTAACCTCGGAACTTTTATCGCCGTCAGTAGTCTGGACCTTCGTATTCAAGATGGTTTTCTTTAAGGTCTCTAACGCACTATAGCCATTAACCGCACTACCCTCCAGAGTAATAGTTTTTGACTCAGGATTGACTTTTATATCCGAAAAACTAACATTATTTGGTGCAACCGGATTAACCGCCGTTACAACATCAAAGATTCTTGAATTAATCTTCTTTCCAGAATGTTGTTCATTGATCTTTGTTAGTTGATGTTGAATCGTTACAACCTTATTAAGGTCCTCGACCGCCATCAATTTATCGTTTCTATCTTTAATAACTCCGCTCTGGACCGCCTCGGCTGCAATTTGGCTACCCAAAATCAACGCCAAAACAACTACTGCCGCAATCGAAGCACCGCCCACCAAAAACGATATCGAAATAACCCGATTGCGCATAGCTCGAGTCTTTAATAGCTCGCGCTTAACGTTTGGGAGAAGATTTATCTCAATCATGATATATTACTCCTTTGTGCCAGCCCTACGGCAATAGCGAATTCTGAAGCAATCGGCGCCAATTGCTGTTGATCTGACTGAGAAACTTGAACGCGCTGCCACGGATCTGCGGTAATTGACTGGACTCCGGTTTTATTCATCACATATCCATCAAGCTGTGGAATAGCTGAGCCAAATCCTGATAACAGGATTCCAGAAACTGCTACGCTTGGATATCGAGTTTGGAAAAACTTTATAGATTTTACTAGCTCTGAAGAAAAATTATCGAGAGTTGAATCAATAGCCCTTAACACTTGACCGTCTAATTTATCCGGCGCCAAACCAAATTTCAAAATAAATTGACGAGCTTGATCTTCCTGGACGCTAAGATTCTGAACCGCCGATCGAACCAAAGACGAAAGCCCAGTTGGAATCATACGAATAAGTCGCGGCGCCCCGTTGTAGACAACCGCCAAATCTGTTGAATTTTCGCCCATATTGATAATCAAACGCGCATCCTGAGAATCGGTAGCCGACAAGGAACGAACCATAGCAATAGCGTTCGGCTCCTCAGCAATCACATTGAAGCCAAGATTTTCAACCAGCTCCAAACGCTCTTCTGCGTAAGACTTCGCTGTACTTGTCAGTAAAATCTCATACTGATTCTGTGCGTGCAAGCTTTCACCCAAAAGCACCCAGTCAACTTCTGCCTCGTCCAAAGACATTGGGATATATTGATCAATTTGATACTTCATCATCGCCTTTAGTTCTTGCTCAGGAACTTTCGGCACGTCAATAATGGTAGAAAACGTCTTATTTGACGGCAAACCAACAGCTACATTGGACGTCTTAATTCCGGCTTGACCAACGGCGGTCATAATAGCCTCGCCCAAGCGTCGCTTAGACTCTGGAGAATCGCCGCTCGTTATCTTAGAATCAACTGGCGTATAACCGTAATGCGACAAACTCCATCCCGTGCCAGTACGAGACAATTGAACCACCCGCACCGCATTCGTATCGATGTCCAGTCCGAAGAATTCGCCCAACCCTTTTGCTAATTTCATAACTAATAACAATTATATACATTAGCGTTTTAATTTGCAAACTTTTAATATCTTGGCGGCAATTCACGAACATTCATCGTGCTAATCGCGCCAGTGTTTCGATAATTATTGTAAGCCCAGATATAAGTATCCGCTCTCAAGTTGATGATTTCTGCTGGAGTTCCAGGGTGCATATTCGGATCATTCTTTGCAGATGAAGCATGTTTTCCGCCGTATGTTCGCCGCAAGAACAAGCGTCCAGTTTTAATTGGCCCGTTAATTCTTAGTTGCTTACCGCAAGAAGCTTCAGAAACTCCACTCAGCCAATTGCTCATCTTAATTACCACGCCACAAGTACTAACATATCCGTCTTTCTGAGTAATCAACCAAGCATTCACTTCCCCAACCGAAGGCTCTATAATAATATTCTTCGCGTAGATAATTAGTTGTGGCAATTGGCGCACATCATTCGTGTCTGTGTATAGCAAATCACCCGAAATCCTAACTACACCCGAGGACTTTATGACTATACTCTTGCCTACGCTTAATTTTGACCCCGTTAAGGTTACGTTTCCAGCGTTATATTCACCTGTAGCTAGGCTGTTGACATCTACGTTGCCAGAGATATTACCTTTGACGCCACCAACCGACGGTAAAGTAAAATTATCTGGAACTGAACTGGTGGTTACTGAAATTACCAAACTTTGGAGTATTAGCAAAAGTTAATTTGTTGTAATCGCGTGGATTTACACCCGAGCGACCATTAAACGATGATGACAATCCAGCCCCTGAAGCTGATTCAGCCTTACCATTGGCAATAATTCCATATTCACCCCAAGAGCCATACATATTCTGATAAGTACGATCCATCGTATACGATAACGATATATCACTAATCACCAAACCCATATGAGACGGGTTGGACTTAACGTAAATATCAATCACATTTCCATCTCCATACAAAACAGTACCTGGTTTCATTTCGGCAGTAAATCGAGAACCAACGTAATCCCGGAAGTGCCCAACCTTAGTACTGTGTCCCCACTAGACTTGCGCCTTTTTCATTTCCTACGGTATCCATTTCATAGCCGTTTATTTTTACTCTGACATAATTATCGGCAGCACCAGCAAAATTAAGACTCAATTTTTTAGCATTTTTTAACTCATTCAATTTAACATTTTTTAACCTAAAAACATAAGTATTTCCACACTCCAACATCTCTGCTCCAGAGCAATAAAACGACATTTTTTTATGGATGGGTCTGGTTTATCACTTGAGTGAGTATGACGTCCATAACTATTAATACTAATCCACTTTGCATTCGAATATCATCTCCAAACACCCTGATGACAATATGGACTACCTGGAATAATTGGAGACTTTCCCACCAAGTTTTTATCTGCTATAGCATCACACGGAATAAAACCCTCTCGTTGATGATCTGCCGATCCATGCACGCCACCAAGTCGTTACGACAGTTCTCGCTTCATATTCATTAGTTAGATTATTCGCATTGCCTCGGCAATTTGGTAAATCTTCAATTGTATTGGTGGATTTATTATACTGCCCTCTGATTTCCATTACCTCCGTATTGATCTTCCGCACAAATTATTGACCAATGTTCATCCGGCTTATTACCCCCTTTATATCCATATTCACTAGGATTAACAACCTTACTTTACCTTTAAGATTATTACCGTTTCTATCTAAACCTGTACCCCATAGCCCCATTGATTGTATCGTAGTTTTATCTATAACTCAATGTCATGACTATCTTGTGGAATTCATAGTGTTAGATGTCGTGCTGGTAATTACATCTTTATCTGTCTTTATATCTCCACCCCAAACCTGAACTTTTGGTCTTTTTTGAAGTTTTGATACACTTAATCGCGTATCTAAAATCTGTCGAAGAAGCCAGAACCATTATAGTCGCTGACCATCGCCACATAGCATAGACTGTCGTTGGCGTTTAGTTTCACCCTTTCCAAGTGTATCTGTAGCATTTGTCGCCATTGTCGTTTGTCCGGTGTTTAATCTGGTTGTTTCCGTCATTTGCGATAATTTTTTTACATGTGCTACTGTCAATATTTCAGCTATCTCTATGTTTGTCTTTTTATCAGTCGCACAATTGCGCACGGCCAATCATGAGTCGTTCCGCTTGGTAATGAAATTGCATGTTCGCCATCCATACTCGAGACTTCAGCCCCTCTGACAACAAACCGAGCAAGTGCATACGAAGAATTTTGTGTTTTTGACGTGCCCTTATTGTTCAAACCAGCATTTATTCCCTCAATTTTCGTGACATTTTCTGCGTCAATGTAATCCGAGTTAACGCTGACCGAAGGTTCTACATCATAATCATATGGCACCTCAACACAGGCATACGACGAATATGCCCATCCGGAAGTCGGTAAAGAATTCCGCTTACTCCAATAAACTCGCTGACAAATGCGCTTTCCCATATCCTCTTTTTTAATGACTCGTGTATACATAAATTTATTTTTTCCAAGCTCGCCATGAAGATCCTCCAATCGAGATTTACCGTTCAACGCCTCCATAGAGGTAGTTTCGATAATCCGCTTCTGTTGGATTATTTATTCGATTCCAAGCATAATCCTTCCAATTCGTCATAATTCTGTTAAATCTGAGGATCTTCATTATGCCAAGCCCCCCTGCCGTTTAGACTGATATCGTTATCTATCGGCTGATTCGATCTTAAATCAAACACATCTTGCTGAACTCCAGTCACGACATTGTCACGTAGGCCCGCCGCTAACAAAAAGACTATGCCACCAGTCAACCGTATCTCCGGGCTTCACATCCTTTAATCTCCCCGGAGCAACCGTCCAATTAGATCCGAAGTTGGTAGTGTCTTCTGGATTAAATTGCTTAGTAACCCAGGATTTACCAGTTATCGTCCAATTTGGCGAGCTTGGCGCCGCGTACGTATAGATAAAAAAAGCCGTTACTGAAATAGCTAAAGCCACTACTATTGCCAGCATGCCCACCTTAGGCAATGAGTATTTTCTTCTCATGCTTATAATTATATCAAAGATTACGCAGATGATATAATAAATATATGAGTTTATCTATTGGAATCGTTGGTTTACCAAATGTCGGCAAATCGACACTTTTTAACGCTTTAACAATTAATGATATTTTGGCGGCTAATTATCCGTTTGCGACAATTGAGCCGAACACAGGAATTGTTCCCGTGCCAGATGATCGCCTGCAAATTTTAGCCGATCTTTATCACGCGCAAAAAATTATTCCAGCCACCGTCACTTTCGTTGATATTGCGGGACTGGTTGCTGGCGCGTCTAAGGGTGAAGGTTTGGGCAATAAGTTTCTTCACAACATCAGAGAGTGTGACGCGATTGTTCACGTTGTTCGTGCGTTCGAAAATTCAAAAATTTTGCGCCACGATGAAGCACCGATTGACCCTAAGAAAGACATTGAGATTATAAATACTGAGCTGATTCTGGCTGATCTACAAACTCTTGAAAAACGCCTGCCTCAACTTCAAAAAGAAGCCAAAGCAAATCCAAAAGCTCGTCAAAAAGTTGAATATCTGCAGTCTTTAATCGACAATTTACAAAAAGGCGTACCAATTTCCGCCCTGTCAGATGTGGATTTTGAGGCAATTTCCGACTTACATCTTCTTACCGCCAAACCCGTCATTTACGCGTTTAATGTCGACGAGGAAGGATTGAACAATTCCGATCTACAGAGCCAATTGACCGAACTCGTAAAGCCCGCAAAAACCGTCTTTGTCTGCGCAAAACTGGAAGAAGAATTGAAGGGATTATCTGAAAATGACGCCAAAGAGTTATTAGAAAGCTACGGCGTCAAGGAAACTGGACTCGCCAAACTTATTCATGCAGCCTACGATACGCTCGGACTACAAAGCTACTTAACTGCGGGCGAAAAAGAAGTTCGCGCTTGGACAATTCACAAAGGCTGGACTGCACCGCAAGCCGCGGGCGTTATTCACTCGGATTTTGAGCGCGGATTTATTGCCGCACAAATTGTCGATTTTAACGATTTAGTCGCAGCAGGATCGGAAGTTAAGGCTCGCGAAAACGGCAAAATTCGCACCGAAGGAAAAACCTACGTTATGCAACCAAATGACGTTGTTGAATTTAGGTTTAACGTTTAGCTAATTTCAATTTGTAAAATCGCTCGAGATTGCCCTTACTGCCAGCCACTTCGCTATCTTTTTTATCTAAAACGACGAAATATTTCCTCGCCCAGTCTTCAAAGTCAGACAAAATCTGTCGACGAACTTTATCGTTTTTAATAATTCCCTTATTAACCTGATGCCGCCCCGCCTCAAATTGAGGCTTCACCATAGCAATTAAAACAGTACTGCTATTCATCAAATTTTCTGCCACGTGCGGCAAAATTTCCCTCAGAGATATAAACGACACATCGCCCACAATAATATCAATTGCTTCATCAGCATAAAAATCACGAATATCGGTCTTTTCGTGAAGAGCAATTTTTGGATTCGGCCTCAAACTTGGATGGAGCTGATCCGTTCCAACATCAACAGCAAATACCTTTTTGGCGCCATGACGCAGCGAATAGTCAGTAAATCCGCCCGTACTCGAACCAATATCTAGGACAGTCTTATCCTGAAAATTAAGATGAAAATACTCCGCCACGCTAGCCAACTTTAAGCCAGCTCGCGAAACATAAGTTTCCTTCTTCTCGAGCTTTATCTCATCCGAATCAGACACCATAGTTCCTGATTTCTGGACAATTTTCTTATTCAAAAAAACATAGCCCAGACGAATAAAATTATCCGCCTGAGACCTTGTTGTCGCCAAACCACGCTCGACCAGAGCTTTATCTAATCGCTGTTTCATTAAATAGAACTATTTCTTTCGCTCGCGATATTCACCAGTCGATGTGTCAACGCTAATGATGTCGCCCTGCTTGATAAATGCTGGAACTTTGACAACTAGCCCTGTCTCCAAAGTAGCGTCTTTTAGTACAGATGAAGTCGTATCACCCTTAACCACATCTTCCGTGTAGGTAACTTCCAGATATTTATTCTTTGGTAGTTCAACGTTAATCACTCGACCGTCGAAGAATTGAAGGCTTAATTCGTCGCCTTCTTTCAGGTATTTACTAGCATCGTCCACGATTTCCGCAGCCAGCTCAAATTGCTCAAAGCTAGTCGGATCCATGAAATAGAATTTGTCGCCGTCGTTATACAAATATTGCGCAGTTTTATTATTTACTTCCGCAGCTTCGATTCGCTCTTGCCCTTGAAAGTCTTTGGAATAACACTTCCGTCAATTAGGTTTTTCAATTTCACGTTAACAATCGAACCGCCACGACCCATAACTTTTTGGCCGTATTCTACGACGCGATATGGCTTGCCATCAATTTGACAAACTACGCCTTTTTTCAAATCAGTTGGCTGATACATATTTTCTCCTTTCCAATAAAATATCTCGCTGCCAAATATGTAATAGCAACGAGATATTGCGCATTAAACGTTCCTAGTTGCTAGTAACAAATGGCAACAAAGCCAAGTGGCGAGCACGCTTAATTGCTACCGCCAAGCTTCGCTGTTGCTTTTCGCTCAAACCAGTCTTGCTGATTGGCTCGATTTGACCGTAAACATTGATGTAACGTTGCAAAGTTTTTACATCTTTATAGTCAAAAATAATCGGTGGATTTTTCTTCAATTGTGCCATTTTAATCTCCTTATTAGAATGGGATTTCGCTTAGGTCAATTGGCTTATCGTCAATTTCCGTTACGACTTCCTCTTTTTTAGTAGTCTTTGGTGCTGCAGAACCTGAATTGTCGCCGCTTGGACCGTCTAAGAACGTTACATCTGAAGCAGTAACTTCAATTCGACTCTGTCTTTTACCAGTATCCTTATCTTCCCAGCTATCCTGTCGTAGTCGTCCTTGGATCAAAACCCGACGACCTTTGCTTAGATATTGCATTACCAAATCACCAAGTTTATCCCAGGCTGTGATATTGAAAAAGTCAGCCTGATCGTCTTGAGATTGTCGATCAACAGCAATGCTGAAACTAACTACGTTCTTGCCAGAAGTAGTTGTTCTCTGTTCCTGGATCGCGTGTCAATCTACCCAACAAAATCACTTGATTGATACTTCGTGCCATATTCTATCCCCTCTTTTACCTTACGGCAGTTAGGCTTATTTACTTGATTCGCTTGAATCAGACTCTTCGTTGCGTGCTTTTTGCTCGCTTAATGCTTGACGAGTTTTTTCATCAGTTTTTACCAATAGGTAACGCAAAACTTCATCAGTAATATTAAGCGTGTTTGAAATCTTCAATAAAGCTGGTGCTGGCAACTTAACCTCAAAACAAACGTAAACTGCAAAATCTTCCCGCTTGATTGTGTAGGCCAATTTTTTCTTGCCCCAGTTATCTTCTTTGGTAATTTCACCACCGTTAGTAGTGATTAAACCACGTACCTTTATCCAACGCTGAATCTAGATTAGCTTCCTAAATCCGGGTGAATAAGAACAGTTAGTTCGTATTCGTTCATGTTTCCTCCTCTGGAATCCATTTACGGATGCTTACGCTGTCTCACGCAAGCTTAGGTTAATATTCGCCTATATTATACCCCATTCTGCGATATCGTGTCAATGAGCTTATAGATAGTGTCTATATCGTCAGCACTGAGGGATTGAGCGTTGTTCCTTATGTCGGCGATTAATCTTCTGGCATCTTCAGGGTTTCTCAAATCCAGACTTTCTAAATCAAGATTACTTGGACTTATTCGTCGTCCGTCTACGGAATATTCGACCTTATATTCTCCCTCAAGAGATTTCCCTTTCCAACCTCTAATATTCCAGCTGTGCTCTATATGAAGTGGCGGTAAGCCACCCGAACGGCCCACCACCTCAGTAACGTATAGACCTAATTCAGCGGAACATTGCGTACAGTCTTCCAGCATAGATTCTGGTAAATAGATTATTTCGCACTCCTCCGCATGACCGTCCGAAGAAACGCAAATGGCTTCTAGTGGAATTGAAAAAATATGATGTACTATTTCTGGCGATAGCTTATATGTAAAAATGTTCGCAGCAACACTGCTATCGCCTATTTTATAGCGACCATTCTCTAGGTCTTCAGCACCCCTCTCCTCAAGAACTTTACCCGCCGCCTGTACTATAGCGACAAGAGTCTCCTGATCAAGAGCTAAGTCATAGTTATCAAGAAAATACTCGCTCATAATGTTTGGTCAATCTTTTCACGATTCCGCCAACAGTTCATCAAGCTCTTCTGGACTAGAAATCAAAACATCACGTGGCTTAGAGCCATTCTGCGGACCAATAATTCCCCGCTCTTCCATCTCTTCAATAATTCGCGCTGCTCGCTGATAACCAATTCCCAAGCGTGTTTGTAGCATGCTCGTTGAAGCCTTGCGACGCTCAACCACTACACGAACCGCATCCTTAAACTTATCATCACCACCTTCCGACAAGTCCATCACGACGCCACCCTTGCCGTCCAATTGAACTGGCTGGGCTACCACTTCATCGTTGTACTTGCGGTGCCATCTGCATACGCAAATGATCGGTAATTTTATTCACTTCGTCATCTGTTACCCAGGCGCCCTGAATACGTTTTGGTTTGCTCATACTTGTATGTGTAAAATAGCATATCTCCTTGACCCAATAATTATTTCAGCGCCAGATTGGTCTAAAATCGTTATACTGTCAACCTGGCTAGCCACCGTAAAGGCAATTCGCGCCGGCACGTTTGCCTTAATCAAACCAGTAATCACGTTCACGCTAGGGCGCTGCGTTGCCAGTAGCAAGTGAATACCAACCGCTCGCGATTTCTGCGCCAATCGAACAATTAACGTCTCAACATCCTTTTTAGCCATCATCATAAGATCAGACATCTCGTCCACCACAATCACGATATACGGCATCGATCCATCTTCATGCTCCTGAACATTGCCATTTTCGTCAGCAATCGCAATCTTCTTCGCGCGAGACTGCAGCCTCTTGTTGTATTCCTTAATATTACGGATTTTCTCGCCCGCCAACAATTTGTAGCGTCGCTCCATCTCATTCACCGCCCACTTCAAGGCTGAAATGGTCTTTTCCGGTTCGTTAATCACTGGCGTAAGAAGATGTGGAATATCGGCGTACGGCGCCATTTCGACTTGCTTCGGGTCAACCAAAATCAACTTCATATCACTCGGACTATTGCGATACAGCAAGCTACACAGCAAAGTATTAATCATCACAGACTTACCAGAACCCGTTTGTCCAGCAATCAACAAATGCGGCATCTTCCCCAGTTCACCCACAACAACTTGACCAGATATATCTTTACCAATTCCAAAACTCAAAGGATCACGAGCAGCAGCCCACTGTTTTGATGACAACGTACTTCGTAGTCGAACTTCAGCAGCCTTACGGTTAGGCACTTCAATACCAACCGCTCGCTGACCAGGAATTGGCGCCTCAATCCTTAAACTTTGTGCTGCCAAATTAAGCGCAATGTTAGTTTCCAGCGCCGTAATTCGCGTCAATTTAACCCCACTTGGCGGTCTTAAAGTGTATTGCGTAACTTTTGGACCAACATTAATGTCACCCATCGCTGCCTCAATATTAAATTCAGCCAACGTATCGTGAATTATTTGGGCGTTCTGGCGCGTATCTCCAGCATCAGCACCGCTTTCGTTCTTCTCTAATAGATCCAAGCTTGGCGCTTCCCAATTTGGATCACGAGTTGCCACCAAAGCCTGTTCTTCATTGGCCTTTTCTGGCTTCTCCACTTTCTTCAATAAACTCTTTTTCTCTTTGGCTGTATCAATTATTGGCACACCAGCGTTTAGCTTAATTTCTCCCAAGTCGGTCTTTTTCTCTTCTTCTGCCGGCTGAGCAATTGACGCCTTCTTCATAACAGAACGATTATTATCGTCTTCCTTAGTATTGCTCTTAATCATCTCCCAAAGTTTACTGAAAACCGTAAACGGTGACGTCTGGGTAATAAATAGAACTGTTATAAACGCCAAAACCAGATAAATAATTACAGCAATTGCCGAATCTACCATTTTCCAGTGTTGCTGTGTTTAATATGTCGCCCACAAATCCACCAGAATTCGGATGCGAAGCCGTCTTCATTAACCCAAACAATCCAGAAAACCACACAATTTCCAGAATTGCCGCAAATTTCACTCACTGCGGGTAATTGATTCTCTTCTGCTCGGAAAGTCTCAACCGCCAACTAAATCAGCACTATCGGCAGGAGCGTACGCGGTGTAACCAATTGTTTTTACGGTTGCCATATCAATCCATTGTAAAACTGGACCACCGACGCCAAACCACGATACGACGAGTAGTAGCGACAAAAGAATAAGCATCACCGCGCCAACTTGTGACCAAAAACCCGCCGGCAAACTATGCTGCGGCTTGGCTGGTGCGGATTTTTTCGTGCTCTTTCGTTTTTTTGCCATAATCGTTTTTATTATACACTGATTTTATACTTATTAACAGATGTAAAAATCAATTTAATACGCTTAGTATTATAGCATAATTTACCAGTAAAATCAATCTAGAACCCTAGTACGGGCGAGTGTTCTGTCGCTCCCTGGCTTTTGTGTCATTTGCTTCAGTGTCTGGCACTTGGCGCTGCGGAAAACGGCGGCGTGGAGCAGTTGGAAGGGTCATCTTTGGCTCGTCTGAGGCGGGCTTTTTACCACGCGCTGGCGATTTCACGGCAGAATGCGTTGGCGTAGTTGCCGACTTTACAGACTTCAAGCCGCCAACTTCATTTATCACTGGAATGACAATCGGCGTTCGGCGAGTCTGATCGTACAATATATGCGTAATCTCATCTTTAATTTCTTTTTTGATTACGTCCAAATCATATTTGCCAGAAAAATTGCGCGCCGCTTTTTGCTTCAAGGTATTGGCGAATCATATTCATCAATTCTTCAGAGTCGCGCAGGTAAATAAATCCGTGAGAAATAATGTCTGGGCTAGTCAATAATCGTCCTGTGCCACGCTGTACGGTCAGCACCACAACAAACATTCCTCTCTTGCGACATGTGAATGCGGTCTTTCAGTACAACCTCAGAAACAATTGCGCCAGTGTCATCGTACATCACGCCACCAACGTGAATTCGCCCAGCTTTCTTTGCTTGCCTTTCAATATCAATTTCAATAATATCTCCAGCATCACACACAAAAATATTCTTACGAGGAATTCCGCATTCTTTTTCCGCTAACCTGGCATTATGCACCAACATATGGAATTCACCGTGAATTGGCATGTAGTAAGTTGGGTTAAGCGCGTTGATCAATTTGACGTGATCGTCATAATATCCGTGACCCGACAAGTGCAATGCGGACCGATTCCCGTCAAGTGAGTTTTTCCGTTCTGAATGACGTCAGAGCCTTCGCGCATCAGACCGTCAACCGTTCGCACCACGCTTTTTTCATTGCCAGGAATTGGATTTGAGCTAAACACCACAACGTCCGAGCCCTTAATTTTCATGTATTTATGAGCGCCCGTCGCCATGCGATTTAAGACGGCGTTAAATTCACTCTGCGAGCCAGTACAAACTACGGCAATTTGATTATCTGGCAATTTAACAATATCTTCCATCTTCATGATGGTGTCTTTAGGAATCTTAATCGTCCCCGAACGCAGTGCCACTTCCTTGTTTTGAATCATCGAGAATCCAGCAAACGCCACCTTGCGTCCGTGCTTATGCGCCTCTTCCAAAATTAATTGCAAGCGATGCACCTGCGATGAGAAACAACTTAAAATTACTCGACTATTACTAAACTTGTCCATCACCTGACCGATGGAATACTGAATATCAAACTCCGTGTGCGTGTGCGTGCCAGCCGATTCACAGTTGGTCGATTCATTCATAAACATCAAAATGCCTTCTTTTGAAGCCACTTCCGTAAGTCGCTCAAGGTCAAACTTTTGACCGTCAACTGGACTTTCCTCAAATCGCCAGTCACCAGAATCGACAATCACACCCATTGGAGTTCGAATAATCACCGCCGTAGAATCAGGAATTGAGTGGTTAACTCGCACCAACTCGATTGAAAAATGCTTAGAAACTTGAACAATTTCGTGACTCAGCGGATCCATCACTCGATAATCCGGCTTGAAATCCACTTCTGAATCGTCCATCGTTCGATCAAGCATACTAATCGTAAACTTAGAGCCATAAACTGGCGCTGGAATACGATGAATGAAGTGGCGGAACGAACCAATGTGATCAAGGTGTCCGTGCGTAAATACGTGCGCCTTAATTTTATGCTTATTCTCTTCCAGCCAAGTAATATCCGGCGTGATGTAATTGATGCCTGGATAATCACTGCCTGGGAACAGAAAGCCCATATCTACGATGATAATCTCATCATCATATTCGATGGCGTTCATATTCTTACCAATTCCCATTTCGCCCACGCCACCAATCGGAATAATCCGAAGTTTCGGCTGACCGCCGCGAACAGGTTTTGGTTGCATTTTGGCACTAAATTGCTCACCGCCGTATCCGTTGTAAACTGACTTGTTTACTGGAATATCAATCAAGTGCTGTGAAGCCCTGAGATTAACATTCTCGCTTGTTCGTCGCTGAGCTCGAAAAACCTCACCCTTACGAGTAGTTGTGCTATTCAAAACTGCATTGTTACTTTTCTTTGACTGCGGACGCTTATTGGCGTCGTCTTTTTGCGGTGTTGCTAGTCGCCGCTGACCCATATTGTTATACTCCTTTTTTATTACAATATAATTCAAAAACCAGGTATAGAGGTGAACTGATGTAAATTCCTCTAGTTAGTACTCTTATATTAGCAAACCGCTCATTTTTTGTCAAAGAACAGCACTGCACAGCAAGCTACAATAAAAATTACCCTGATTTTATCAGGGTAATTTTATTTTTAGATACAGACTACTTTTCGTCAGACTTTTTCTTAGCTAGTTTCTTGAGATATGCATAGTCTTCTAAGTGATCACTTCTAGACTTTTCACCTTGCACTTCTGGGTTTTTTGGCTCTTTAGGTCTTCTTAATTTAGCGTTGGGGTTATTTTTAAGTTCACTATAGTATTTATATGACTCTAATAAAAAGGTTTTTATATCTTCTGACCAATACTTACGAAGAGCTTTACCGTACTGAGAAACAATTTTATCATCAGACTTTTCAAACCTCTCTACAGCTTTCATGCATCGCTCTTCACGGGAAGCTAGAGCAGCATCAATAGCTTCTCTGTCAGGCTTCATATATGACGCGTAGGTATTAAGTTCACAAAAACTGACATCTTCGTCTGTACTGACTTTATATGCAGCATATATAGCCGGCTTTATACTATCATTCCAATCCTTTAGCGCCTCATCGTAGGCTTCTTTTAAATCTTCGTCCGCAAGGGCTTTATGCGACCCCAGTTCTTTATATTTTTCATCAATCTCTCCAAGTGTTCTCTCAATACCCCTATACGACAATGAAGCATATTTACTTCCTTCAACATCCCTAGAGATGTCTAATTTATTAATCTGTGAGTAAAAGTCTTTATAGTCTTCCTTACTGACTTGGGCTCCACCTTTTTTATCACCTGATCCGCCAAGGAATACAAAAGCTAAGACAATACCAACAATGGCAATGATAGCGACAACTCCGCCAATAATTCCCCAAAAAACACCTTTACTCATATTCTTCTTCGGAGGCATTTGGTATGGAGTGCCAGCCATGGGTTGAGGCGGTAGTGTATTGTTATTCTGATTATTGTTCATAAAATTATTACCTCCTAAACTTACATTACCTACTATTATATAGTTATTAGCTGGTTGTCGTCAAACATTGACCACTAAAAGCACTCTGATTTCCTCAGGGCACTTTTGTTTTTAGATAAAATCTATTTATTAGCTTTATCTTCTAGTACTTTTTGTAAATTATCAAAATTATCTTTCACTATCTTGACAATGTCCTTTTTGTAATTAGGAGTTGGGGTAGTTGGAACTTTAGGTGACGACAAAGATGTTTTGCCGTTTGTTCTTATGTAGTCCTGCCTATAGGCTGTTGCTGCTACGTAATATTGCTTCATCTCCGCATAATGCTTTTTCAAGTCTTCACCATATTTCTTAGCAATATCATTATCAGACTTTATCATGTTGTCCAGGGCGTTTGTACAACTTTTCATGACAGAGTCAAAATCTTGTTCGATTTCATCCTTAGATTTCTCAAAATATTTATTTGGATTAGGGACTTTACATTTACGGTAAGCCCCTTCTTTGTTAAAAATTCCGACATATTTTAGGTAAGGTTTAGCCTCGTCATTCCACACCTTCAGATACTTGTCGTAAGCCTCCTTAACGTCTTTGTCCTTAAAGGCCTTATTAGAGGCAAACTTAGCGTGAGCTTCATCAGCTGAATTTATAACTTTATTTATGACCTCTTCGTAATCATCACTTTTTTTCACATCCTTAAATATATCCTTATACTCAGGCAGCTTCATTTGCGATACTAAGCTTACAGCAGCTTTATAATCTGCCTTGCTTGGACCGCCTAATAACAAGACGGCTAGGACTACACCAACGATAATTACAACTAGTCCAATTATTCCGCCGATGATTCCCCACATGGCACCTTTACTCATTTTCTTTTTTGGTGGCATTTGGTATGGAGTTCCCATGACTGGTTGTTGTGGAAATTGCTGTTGTGGCTGAGGCTGCTGAACCTGAGGCTGTTGTGGAGCCTGCTGAAATTGTGGCTGAGGCGGTGTTTGAGGTTTGTTGTTGTTATTGCTATTGTCCATAAATTTTCCTCCTAAAATTACGCTTTCGCTATTATATATTTACAAACCAATCATCGTCAAATTAATCTTACCGCGCTCGTCAATTCCAGTGATTTTCACGCGAACAGTTTGCCCTTCTTTCACGACATCAGTCACTTTTTCAACTCGACGTTCCGCCAATTTCGAAATATGAACCATTCCGTCAATGCCAGGAAGTATATTCACAAACGCACCAAAATCTTTAATGCCGACAACTTTACCTTCGTAAATCTTGCCAACTTCTGGCTCTTCAACCAGACCCTTAATCCAGTTCATAGCCTTTTCAATCGACGCGCCGTCTGGGCTAGCCACAGTAATCAAACCATCTTCCTTAATATCAATCTCAGCGCCAGTTTCCGAAGTAATCTTATTGATCGTCTCACCACCCTTACCAATAATCACGCCAATCTTATCTGGGTCAATCTTAATCTTCTCAATTCGTGGCGCATACGGACTGAGCGACTCACGAGGCCCTGGAAGCACACTAAGCATATGCTCCAAAATGTGCGCTCGGCCAGCTTTACTCTGCTCAATCGCTTGACGCAATACCGCCACTGGTAGCCCATGAACCTTCATATCCATTTGAAGAGCCGTAATACCCTTTGAAGTTCCAGTTACCTTAAAGTCCATATCACCAGCAAAGTCCTCAGCATCAGCGATATCGCTCAACACATACGGAGTATCGCCGTCCATCATTAGACCCATCGCAATTCCACTCACTGGAGCCGAAATTGGCACACCAGCGTCCATCAACGCCAAACAGCTAGAACAAGTCGCCGCCATCGAAGTCGAACCGTTCTGGCTCATAATTTCTGTCACCGAGCGAATAGCGTATGGAAAATCTTCTTCAGTTGGCAAAACTGGAAGCAAAGCACGTTCCGCCAAGTATCCGTGACCAATTTCACGTCGACCTGGACTGCCCATTCGCTTGACCTCGCCAACCGTATAGCCCGGCGCATTGTAATGATGCATATAACGTCGCTCACCGTCGGTAATTTCCATAGTGTCAATCAATTGCGAATAACTAAGCGGCGCCAAAGTCACAATATTCATTCCCTGAGTTACGCCACGCGTAAACAAGCTGGAACCGTGAGCGCGCGGCAAGAATCCAACTTCCGAGCTAAGCGGACGAATCTCGGTCAATTGTCGACCGTCAGGACGAACTCGTTCAGCGACAATTCCCCGACGAACATCTTTATGTAAAGCCAAAGTAAACGCTTCGTCATAATCGCCACGAACTTCGCTATATTCTTCCTCGTCCAGTCCCAATTTTTCCGCCATCGCCTCATGGAACTCGGCACGAATTTCGCTAATCATTTCATTGCGCTCTGGATATGGTCGACGGATTTTCTCACCAAATTTCCCATCAGCCCACGCGTTAACCGTTTGCTGAATTGATTCATCTGGCAAAATTAAATCATATTCCTGCTGTGCTGGCGCAACTTTTTCCGCCAATTCGCGTTGCAAGGCAATCGCTGGCTGCATCATCTGAGTGAGCCCATGTCATCGCATCAACAATAACGTCTTCCGAAACTTCTTTAGCGCCAGCCTCGACCATTGTTATACCGCTTTCAATACCAGCCACAACCAAATCAAGATCTGACTTTTCGCGCTCTTCTGGAGTCAAGAACGCCTTAAATTCGCCATTGACTCGACCCACGCGCAAACCAGCCACTGGACCGTCAAACGGCGTGCCGGTTAACATTAACGCACCTAGACGCAGCGATCATCGCAATTACATCTGGGCGGAAACTCGGATCCATACTCAAAACAGTCGCGACGACTTGGATTTCCTGTCGATAACCCTTCGGGAAAAGCGGACGAATCGGACGATCAATCAATCGACCAATCAACACAGCTTCATCGCTTGGACGACCTTCGCGCTTGATAAATCGGCTGCCAGAAATCTTACCTGCTGCATAAAACTTTTCTTCATAATCAATCGACAATGGAAAATAATCCAATTGCACTGGACGCGGACTAACTTGAGCGCTACCCAAAACTACAGTGTCGCCATAACGCACCAAAACACTACCAGTCGTCCTAAAACCGACGCGATTCACCTCTAAAGTCAGCGGCCGACCACAAAAATCAGTGGTAACACTAAAAATCTCCTTGCCGCTTGGATTGATAATACTCATAAAGAGCTCCTTTCTTGCGGTAGTAACAGGGATGAAATTACTTGGCAATTTAGTCGTCTCATCTCTATCACTTCCGCGTTACAAATTGCTCCTTATATTATACTAAAACCTGGCCCAAACGCCAGCCGCGCGCGCGCGCTTAACATATTTATTAATAGATGAGTGTGCTATAATTTATTCATGTCACTTCAGCTAGATTCAGTAAAAAATCGCCAAAAAAGTTGGAAAAGCTATATCTTAACTATAATCGCAATCTTAATGATTCTTGGCGGAGTTTATTTGCTTGCTCTCATCAGCACGCCCCTCATTTTGTCACAAAACATCAACCCAAAAGACAACCACACCACTCAGCTCATCACTAAAACTGAGAATAAAATTACCGAAAATCGACTTTATATACCGAAAATCGACATAAATTTGCCTTATAGTACTGGCGGCGCCGAGACAATGGAGCATGGTGCGTGGTGGCGTAAACCAGAAAACGGCAACCCAAAAGATGGCGGCAATTTTGTCTTATCTGCACACCGTTTTATTATGGGCTTAACTCCTCAGCAGACGCTCAGAAAATCACCTTTTTATAATATCGATAAATTGACTGTCGGCGATGAAATTATCATTGACTATAACGGCGTGCGTTACAATTACGTCATCAGCGAAAAACAAAGCGTTAAACCAGATGCCGTGGAAATCGAACAACGCACAGATCAGCCGCAATTAACTCTTTATTCCTGCACTTTGGGCGGCGCAAACGACGGACGAGATGTGATTATCGCCAAATTGAAAAAATAGCCAGAACAACAAAAATCCCCTTTTCGTCAAAGGGGATTTAAGCAGTTTTTAACGTAAATTATTTACGCAAACCCTAATTTGGCAACAACTGCTTCTGTAGCTCTCAAAATCAGTTCGCTCCAAATATTTCAGCAAACGCTTGCGCTTACCAACCATTTGGATCAAGCCGCGACGAGCCATGAAGTCACGTGCTTATTCGCCTTCAAATGCTCTGTGACTTCTTTGATACGAGCCGTCAAAACTGACACCTGAGCTTGTGAGGCGCTACCGACGTCGTTTTTATTGACCTGAGTCAAAGCAATTGCTTTCGCTTTATTTTCTTTGCTAATCATAGCTTTGTAATTATACCAAGCTTCTCTGTTTTTTGCAATTAGCTAGTAATTCCAAAGTCCGCCAGAGTCTTTGCTTGGTCAATAGAATAGTCGGCTATTTTTGTTCGACGCAGATTTTTACAATACGCGCCCGTCCCCAATTTCTCGCTAATATCCACCGCCAACGTTCGGATATAAGTTCCGCTTGAAACGTGAGTTCTGATCTTTAATTTGGGATATTCGTATGCTAATAACTCCAACGAGTAAATTTCTATCACACGCTTAGGAATTTCCACTTGCTTTGCCTTCGCGCGCCAATTTTATGCGCTCTTTTACCGTTAATTTTTATTGCGCTAAAAATCGGCGGCGTCTGCTCAATTTTTTCCCACAAATTGACTAATCACCCGCTGAATTTCTTCCAAACTCGGCTCATAATCAGACACATCAGTAATTTCGCCTTCTGGGTCGCCCGTCGAACTATTCTTGCCCAGAATAATTTCCGCCTCGTACCACTTATCTAACTTAGTGAAAGTTTCGGCTTGGCGGCATTTCTTTTCAGTCACAATAATCATTAGCCCCGTAGCGAACGGATCAAGCGTACCTGTGTGACCAACCTTTACCTTCTTTCCCGCCTGATTAGATAAAACTCGTTGCAAGCGCGCTACCACCCCAAAGCTAGTCATTCCCTGAGGTTTGTCTATGAGAATCACTTCGTCCATCAACTATTGTCCTGGGATGTGGAATTGCGCTGGATTGAAGTCTGCGTTTTGAGCTGGCTGAGTTGGCATCGCGGTGTCGCAGGCGCTGGAGCTTGCGGAGCGGCTACTGGCTCAGGAGCCACCCCTAACGGTGCAATCTGTGGCAATCCATTTACATCAACACCTGTAGGCGCTGGCGGCATTGGTGGCAAAGCGCCGAAATCTGGCATTGCTGGTGGCATTGGCAAATCGAAACCTGGGAAGCTTATTTTCAGGATTTGTTATTGCTGGCTCAATTGGCGCAATCGGCTGACTCGGAGCTGGCGCTACTGGATTATTCAATTGATTTGTGTCGTTGGTAATTGCCGAAATAATCGACTCTTCAGATTGCGGCGCAACAGGTATCGTCGACAATTTTTGCTCAGCGGCGTTAGTTGTAGCAAACGGATCAATCTTTGGTGGTTCATCAGACGCGCCCATAGCCGCATTTAACGGAGTATCGCCAAACGACGGCGTGTTATCACCCCACACATATTTACCGTGCGTTAAGATGGTTTTATTTTGATCGCTAGCCAATTCCCTAATCTTATCCTCGGCGGCCTGTTTGTAGTCGTTGCGTTCAGTGTGCCACCCATCGGTGGAGTTTCCTCAAAGGAAAGCTCGCCCTTTGAAACTATTTTTTCACTAGGCTTTTCTTCCTCGGCTTGTGGTTCTTCGCTTTATTGGCTCAATTTTGGTTCAATTTCTCTTCGGCAATCCTAGCAGACTCTTCTTGCTTTTCCTTCGCCGTTTGTTCAGCTACTTCATCAACATCGCCCTTCTTTTCGTGGCTAATCGACAAAGTTCCGTCCGCGTGTACAGTTTCCTCATCTTTCTCTACTTCTTCAGTTTTATCCTCTGATGAATCTTCTTTTTCTTTGGCTGGAGTTTTTTTTTCGATCTTTTCAATCTTCTGCGGCTCGTCCTCTACTTCGCTCTCTGCGATCTTTGAAACCACCAATTGCTGATTTGCACCAGCCGCCATAAGTTCTGCGGCTGTAGTCATAACCTTTGATGACGTATTGCCATTACTAAACCTCTCAGTTACCGCCACAATTCCCGTAAGCAAAGCCGTCGCCATCTGCTCGTCCAAAGTTACCTTCGGCGTCTTCAGATCATCAAGCAATTCCACAACCATTTCACTCACGCCGCTAGCATTAGATTCGTGCCAATCAACAGAACCCAGACCACTCTTTACGTCGCCCGCTGTTATAGCCACAACCGTAGCATCGTGCAAAATCTTACCGTGCGCAGTCAAAGCCGTATCAATACTTTCACTATTTTCAACATTTAGCGCCAAAACTAGCTCAACGTTATAATCGCCCTGTGAAAATTCCAAGTCTTTATCGGTAATTGTCGTACGATATGGCGTAATAAAAATCTTCACCGCGTCGTCAACAACTTTATAGCGCAAATGATCAGCCTTCTCTTTATCTAAAGCAATAATAAAATCACGTAAAGAATCTGCGGTCTGCTCAAACGTCTTATCAGGATTCAAGAACGTAATTGCTGGCGGAATGTCGCCGCTAAACACAGCCGTAGCGTGCTTCCCTAGTTTATTGAGGAAAATCGTCAATCCTAATGCTGCCGACAATTCGTCGACTGACGGGCTAGAACTCACCGTCACTAAAATATTAGTTACATCCTTGATGCTCTGGATTACTTTTTGCTTTGCTGATCCGTTTGACATGATTTTTCCTATGTTTGTTTTTTGTAATTACGCTTGGCATCACTATACCATAAGCAGTACCATAAAGTCAATATCTAAGCCACCTCTTTACAATTTATGCTATTTTCTGTATAATTCTTCCTGATTAGCGATACAAATCTATAGAGGTAAAGGAGAAACATGCCAATCATCAAATCCGCCATCAAGCGTGCTAAACAAACCCTAAAGCGCCGCGAGCGAAACATCAGCATTAAAAAAGACATTAAGACTGCTGTTAAAGCTTTCTCTGCAGAACCAAGCGCAAAGACTCTTGCTGCAGCACAAAGCGAAATCGACACCGCTGTTAAAAAAGGCTTGATTAAGAAAAACACTGCTGCTCGCCGAAAGAGCGCATTGAGCAAAATTGCTAAAAAAGCAGGTGTTACATTAGAAGCTGCTAAAAAACCAGCTGCAAAGCCAGCCAGCAACAGCTAAGAAAACTGCTGCTAAAAAAGCTCCAGCAAAGAAGCCAGCTGCTAAAAAAGCTGAAAAATAATCCATAAAGATTGCTAGAAAATGCCCCGGAATTAACTGGGGTATTTTTATTTTCCAATTCCAACCAGTGCCGCCTCCACAAGCAGCCACGGATTTACAGAGGTTGTTTTCATTTGCAAGTCCGCCCGAAGTAGCGCGTCATTTATCCTCTTCAGTTTTTCCTTATCGACGCCTTTTGCTGAAGACGCCAATTTTCGTAAAACATACGGACTAGCCGAAAAATCCGAAGCCACCAGCACTTACTGTCGCCGTCAGCCAAAACCAACGCCGTCAAGTTAGTCGCCTGCGAGGCAAGCAATCCCATTGTCTGGTAAGCGCCATCAACGCCACTTTCCGACTCCAAATAGCTAATTATATCGTGAACCTTATCATAATCACCCGCCAGCGCCGAAATAAACAAATCAAACACATTTTCCGTCCTCGCCAGAGGTATGAGGTTGTCAATTAAATCATCCGTCACTTTTTGCGCCAGCGCCAATTGATCCAAAAAATTGCTCAGGTCGCAACTGATCAAATCCCAAACGATCAATAATTATCTCTGCTTGATGATTCGTTAATTCACACTCGCGAACCTTCGCTTCCGCCACGCACCATTTTAAAAGTTGCGGTTTTTGGCGATCGCTAAGCGGTGAAAATTCCTGAACTTTGGCATTTTTCTGCAGCCACTTATACGTTTTTGTTCGCTTATCAATTTTATCTTCCACCAGAATAATCGTCCTGTCATCATCAAACTTCATATCTGGAAGTTGCGACCAAATCTCAGAATTTTCGCCTAGTTTTGAAATCAAATACACCGACGAGTTCATAAACAGCGTCTGCCCAATTGCTATTTCCTGCATTCCAGCCAACGTCAAATCTTCACCATCATGTCGCGCCGCTTTTTCGTCGCCGATCAGCTTAGCAATCGCTTGCCGTTTCTCGAATTCATTTTCGCCGTAAAAAAGGTAAATCACTTCGCCTCCACCTGGCAAACTGGACAAATATGCGTACCGCGTCCAGAAACTTTCATCTTTACAATCTCTTGATCAGGATGTCGATGGCACGGCTGACCTTCCCGACGAAATACATGCGCAAATGATAGATAATTACCTTTTCTGCCTTCAGCGTCAACATAATTTTTATCCGTCGAACCGCCCTGATCAATGCTCAATTGCAAAATCTGACGCAGTTCGTTAAACAAATCTTCCAATTGGTTATCACTAATATTTTTGACGCGCGTCTGAGGGTGAATTTTCGCAGCCCACAGAGCTTCATCGGCATAAATATTACCAACTCCAGCGATCACCGACTGATCAAGAAACGCTGGCTTGATCATCGAATTTTGCCGACGACGAATTCGCTTAATAAAGTCACCCGCCTCGAGTTTTTTTATCGAGCGGTTCCGGACCAACTTTCTGCATAAATGGCAAATTTTCTATCTCATCAGTCGGCATTAATTTCATCCAGCCAAACTTACGCTGATCATTGAAAAACAGGCGCGAACCATCCGTAAAATCAATTTGCACTCGTGTCGATCTATCAGGCAATTCACCGATCAAACTATCATTCGGATGACCGCCAGCAAAACTATTAGCCCCACGAAAAATCAATTGCCCAGTCATCTACGAAAACATCAGTTGCCCTGTCATCTTCAGATGTATCACCAGCGAATACTGCGTATCCAGATCAATCATCCGTCACTTTTGCTCGCCGTCGCACCGCCGTTACATGCGCACCGTATAAAAATTGTTGAACGTCAGTGGGTGAATTCGGAAAACTCTTTGGCGAATCAAATACCGTCGCTCGCACAACAGCCTGACCTGGCAGTAAATCCGCCAAACCGCGACGAACTGTCTCAACTTCGGGTAGTTCTGGCATTCGGCAAGTCCTACAGCTTAAACAAAGCTTCTTCTTGACTTAGACCAATTCCAGCCGCCATTTTCTTGCCGTCAGGAATTTGCTTCAAAAACATATCCAAAATCTCGTTTACATTAGCTTGCGCCGAGCCCTTAGAGCCGCTACAATCCGACGTCCACAAACTCTTCACAACGGAATTGTCCTTCAAAGTTTCGAATTTGTAAATTTTACCGCTAGCACAAATTCCCCGCAAATCGTTTTGCTGCTCAGTTAGCGGCGTGCCTTCCATCATTTTTCGCTTATCAAGCGCATAAACCAGCTCCGTATAAGCCTTGCTGTTATTGTCCAATTTTTTCTCTGCAATCGGCTTATCCAAATATCCCTCGTACGTTGTCATTTCGCGAGATTCTGGCGAAATAGTGATGCTGTATGAGCGGAAATTCTCATTCGCTACAATCGGTCCGCGCACTGTCAATCGAACCGCGCTTCCCACGTCCGTCGACAACAAAGCAACTTGCCCTACGTTAACATTCTGATCCGTTGTTTGACCTGAATCGTTTTTGCCAAATAATGCTCGACCAATCGCAATAACCGCTGCTACCGCCACAACCGTGATAACAATAACCAGCAAAATTGGTACAAATCGAGAAAATGAATTTCGTCGTTGAGTGTATTTCATGGCGTAATTATACCATATTTTCTACACTTCACCCCAATTTACGCCCGTACCGACATCTACTTTCAATTTAATCGGCAATTCTGGACAAACGCCTTCCATTTCCGCTTTCATAATCTCGCTGACTTTCTGGACGTCTTCAGGTTTGCATTCCACCAAAATCGAATCATGAACTTGTAAAATCGCGTCAGCCAAGCCCGACAACTTGTCCTCCAATCGAATCATTGCCAATTTCATCAAATCCGCTTCCGTGCCTTGAATTGGCATATTCATCGCAGCCCTTTCCGCCGAAGATCGCACCATAAAATTGCTCGATTTTACATCAGGCGTTGGTCGTCGCCTGCCAAAATACGTTTCAACAAATCCCTGTTCTCGCGCTTGAGTTAAAATTTTATCCAAGTACTGACGAATCGGTTTTCGCACCTCAAAATAATGATCAATAAACTTTTTCGCCTCTGTAAATGACATTCCCGTAGCCGCCGCCAAACCGTGCGGACTCATTCCGTAAAGTACACCAAAATTGATCACTTTCGCTGCTCGACGCTGAGATTTGTTTACTTCGTCAATTGATATTCCGTATGTTTCCGCCGCCGTTTTTGCGTGAATATCAACATCGCTATTAAAGTCTTCAATCAACTTCTCGTCGCCCGCCAACACAGCCGCCAGCCTCAGCTCAAATTGTGAATAATCCGCGCCGACAAAAACTTTGCCATCACTCGGAACAAACGCCTGGCGAATTTTCCTGCCCAGTTCAGTCCGCACCGGAATATTCTGTAAATTCGGATTCGTACTACTTAGCCGCCCCGTGCTGGTTACATCCTGATTAAACGTGGTGTGAATTCGCCCATCAGCCGCCATCAATTTTGGTAACGCCTCAATGTACGTGCTGATCAATTTGGTCAATTCTCGATATCGCTCAATCAACTCGATAATCGGATGTTGTCCGCGTAATTTATCCAACTCTTTTTGACCTGTTGAATATCCAGTTTTTCCCTTTTTTATGCCCGCGGTTGGTAATTGCAATTTGGTAAACAAAACCTCAGAAAGTTGCGCTGGACTAGACGCGTTAAACTCGTATCCTGCCATGGAATACATTTGTTGTTCAAGCTCACTAACTTCCGCCGCCAGCTCATCGCCCATCTGTTTTAATAGCGTATCGATCCAACTTCATCCCGCGTTTTTCCATCTGGAATAGCGCCCAAATTACTGGAAAATCAAACTCGTAAGCCACACGCGCAATTTGCGAATTGTTCGACATGTAAACTTTTTGTTCACGATAAATTTTATGCAAGCGAGCCAATTGATAAGGCGCGGAATTGTCATCAGAAAAATCACCAGACAGCGCATTCAAACTACGATCGCGCTTCAGCGGATCAATCAAAAACGCCGCCTGCCCAACATCCCAAACTTCGTGAAAACGCACCGCCACGCCATGATTATCCAGTGCGTGATATAACTGCTTGACGTCCGCCGCGATCACAATTCCCTGCGCCAATAATTGCCACATAGATTGACTAATTTCATCAATTTTCGCCGTCCACGCTGACTCAGGATTTGAGCTTATGTAAATTACGTCAGGCTCCGACGAATCGATATATATTATATTTTCCGCCTCAAACATCGGCATGTCGGGTAATTTTTCAATTCGTGGAATATCCAACTTCGGTTCTTCTTTTTTCTCATTTTCCGCTTGCATCGTTCGCGGCAATCGTCCAATTAGCGAATTAAACTCCAACTTCTGCAGAATTTCCGTTACTCGCGCAAAATCGCAATCATTAACATCCGCCACATCCCAGTCCAGCTCAATCGGCGCGTCCGTCCAAATTTCCGCCACTTGCTTGGTCAAATATGCCGACTCGCGACCATTTTCCAACTTTGTTCGCAAAGCGCCTTTTTGCTCGTCCAGATGTTCATAAACTCCGTCCAGCGTTTCATATTCTTGCAATAATTTCACCGCTGTTTTCTGACCAATTCCTGGCACTCCCGGTAAATTGTCACTAGAATCGCCCTTCAGCGCCTTCAGGTCTAATAATTGTTCCGTCCGAATTCCGTATTTTTCTTCAAAGTGTTCCGCTGTGAATTCCTCGATATTCCTTAAGCCATTTTTCATGGGCGTAAACTTTGGTCATCGGTGATATCAATTGCAATGCGTCCAAATCCGACGTTATCAAGCACGTTTCAATTCCGCGAGATTCCGCTTGCCTGGCAAACGCGCCCATAATATCGTCCGCCTCGTAATCATCAATTTCATAAAGCGGCCAGCCAAACGCATCAAGCAGCTCATTAAAATCGGGATTTGCTGGTAAAAATCATCTGGCGCCGGCTTGCGACCAGCTTTATATTCTGGATATAATTCCCGCCGCTTGCGAATATTCGTGCCTCGTTTATCCCAAGCTACCGCCACATAATCCGGCTCCAATTTCTTAATCAGCTCAATTGCCAAACTTACAAATCCGTACACACCACCAGTCGGAGTTCCGTCAGCCATCGACAATCCCGGCATAGCATAATAACCTCGGTAAAACACCGACTTTCCATCAATAACCACTAGACGCTTCATACTTCTATTGTAGCATTTAAGCGGCTATTGAGATTATTGACGCTTCGGCAAGTTTTTGTAGTATTCTCCCATAATTATCATAAATCTCCCCAAATATTTTTTCAGCATTGAAAGAATCATTGCCCTGTTTTTTCAGCCATTTCTCGTATCTCTTATAGATTTTTCTAAGTTCTTCCATAGAATTGTAGGAGCCATCATCGTATTTCATCCAACGCCTATGAGACTTCCACTTTTCCCTTTCGTAATTGAAGAGGTGACAGTATTCCCTTGTCTTATTTATTATCTGTCTTATCGCTCGTTATTATATGCAATAATTCTGCCTCACCAAAATTATCAAATCCGACAGAAAATGTATAAATCGATCCCTGTACTTGTAGAAATAGAAGTGGGCAAAATCAAATCTGCATAGAAAAGATCATCTATAAAAACATAATTAAACTTATATTTACCGTCTGGCATCTTATATCTGATATCGATCTTTCGGATTAGATGTCGGATTGTTGCAGGCTTCCTAAATCATCCATACCTGACCAAACTGATCAACAACAGGTTCTTTAACAAATCTTTTCCATGCTTTATTACGATCAAAATTTGATTCTAACTCATTAACTTGGGCTAATATATCGTCCCATTGAACTTTTTTACGATATTCTATTAAACGGCCCCAGATACTAAAATCAGAAAGTGGATTCTGAGGTAACTTTTCAGCACATCCATGAACTGTTTCCATAATACTTATCACAAACATACTCTCTATTTGGAAGAATGTCAACAAATTGTTAAAATTAGTACATGACACAACCATACGCAAAAATTATCGCCCTGGTTGGATTGGCGGGCAGCGGCAAAAGTTCGGCTGTCGAATATTTGACAGAAAAAGGATTTCCAAAAATTTACTTCGGTGGCGTTATTTATAAAGCCATGGACGAGGCTGGAATTGAAAAAACTTGGGACAATCAACAACAATTCCGCGAAGAAATTCGTCGCCGTGAAGGCAAAGATTTCGTAATCAAACGCGTCATAAAAAACATCCACGATTTAATAAACGCTGGGCAAAATAAAATCGTTTTGGACGGATTATACACTTGGAGTGAATATAAATTCCTTAAGCACGAATTTCCTGGACAAGTTGTCGTTATTGCTATTGTTACACCGAAATACCTCCGTTATCAACGAATGGCTAAGCGTACGGAACGCCCAATGCAACCGCACGAAGTCGATCAGCGCGACTGGTCAGAAATCGAGAATTTGGAAAAAGGTGGACCAATTGCTATTGCTGATTATTTCATCATTAACGACGGCAGCCTCGAGCAATTACACCAAAAAATAGACGCCGCAACTCACGACGCCCATTTTTGTAAATCGCCCGAACAGTGTTAATTAATCCAGATATTCGTAAAGTTTTTTCGCATCTTTGTGCTTGCGAAGTTTTGCTAGCGCCTTAGCTTCAATCTGACGAATTCGCTCACGCGTAACCGCAAATTCCTGACCAACTTCTTCCAAAGTGTGGTTTTTTCCATTGTCCAAACCAAAACGCATTCGAACAATTTTTTGCTCGCGATCACTCAAACTTGATAGAATTTCCTGAACTTGCTCTTTTAACAATTGATTTGAAGCGGAATCTTCTGGTGAAACCGTATCTTCGTCAACGATAAAATCTTGCAACACAGAATCATCATCTTCACCGTCACGACCAACACCGGCATCCAGAGAAGAAATATCCTGCTTGATCTTAATGACATATTCAATTTTCTCTGGTTCCATGTCCAGCTCTTTAGACAATTCTTCAATTGTCGGCTCACGGTTCAATTCCTGTGTCATTCGTCGCTGAGTACGCAGCAATTTATTGATCGTTTCCACCATGTGAACTGGAATACGAATCGTTCGCGCCTGATCAGCAATCGCACGCGTAATTGCCTGACGAATCCACCAAGTTGCATAAGTCGAAAACTTAAATCCCTTATCTGGATCAAACTTCTCAACCGCACGCAAAAGTCCAGTATTTCCCTCTTGAATCAAATCTAAAAAGTCCAAACCACGACCAGAATAACGCTTAGCAATTGACACCACCAAGCGCATATTCGCCTCAGCCATCTTATCCTTAGCCTTCTTATCGCCTTCGACAATTCGGCGCGCCAAGTCCATTTCTTCTTCAGCACTAAGTAGTGGAATTTTACCAATTTCGCGCAAGTACAGCCTGACCGAGTCGTCCGACACGTCGTCCAAATATTGCCCAGTTGTCAACGAATCCAAATCTTCCGATTCTTCTTCGTCTATAAGCGTTGGATCAAAATCATCATCTTCGTTTAAGTTTACTGGCTTCGTCGTGATATCGTCGCTCACATTTTCTCCTTAATCAGATTATTTAAGCTCTGGCGCAAATTCTGAGACAAAACCTCATCGCCCGACGCCTCGGCCTCTCTAAGCTGCGTTAATAGTTGATTCTTTTTGTTTTCGCGATGTTTGATTGTTATCTGTCTGATTCAGCCGAGCCATCTCTTCGTCTAAGCTTTTTTGCTCCCAATTGGCGATTAACGACTTTCACTTTTTCAACTGTACTATTTTTACATACTGTTCGATTTTTTGCAAGTCCAGCGGAACTTCGCCCAGATTTTTCCGTCTGGGTTTTTTCGTATATAGCCAATCAATTGCCGCGCGTTGTCATCATCCAACATTTCGCCAGAGACCGCCGCCAACCAGCGCCGCTGGGATTTTTCACTCGCCGCCAACCCCGCCAGCATATCCTCCGGATTTCATCCTGAACCGGAGTCGGTTTTTCTTTTCTCAATTTTTGCCTTTTTTCAATTGATGTTCAGTGACTTTTTCATTCGACAATTTTGCCTTCAGTGCGGTAATTGATGCGCCAGTTTTTTCAGAAATCACCGACAAATAATGCTCTTGCTCCACCGGATCTTTCAAACCTCGGACAATTCTCAGTGCAATGGTCGAGAATCTTCGCTTGCCTTCCGCCGACTTTAAATTCTCCATTTCCGCGTATCTGTCAATCACCCAATCCACCGCTGGCTGAGATTGGTCAATCGCCGCTTGCCAAAGCGCTGGATCTTTTTGGATCAATTCGTCTGGATCTTTGACGCCATCAGGCAAACTCACAACTTCCAACTCCACACCGACTTCCTGCGCCAAATTGATTGCCCGCTCCGTTGCGTTAACTCCCGCTCGATCGCCATCAAACGCCAAGCGAATCCGCCCTGCCAATCGACTAAGCGACTTCAAATGTTGCGTCGTCATCGCCGTTCCGGAGGTCGCAACCACGTTTTTGACGCCCGCTTGATGACTGCTAATTACGTCCAAATTGCCCTCAACAATCACCGCCACATCGCTTTTTCGAATCGCTTCCTTGGCCTGATGCAAACCAAAAATATGTCGCGATTTATCAAATAACAGTGTTTGCGGCGTGTTCAAGTATTTTGGTGCGCGCGGATCGTCACGAATAATTCTGCCAGTAAATCCCACAACCTCTCCATTGCCGTCACTCAACGCCACCATCATTCGCCCACGAAATAAATCACCGCCAAACCTATTCGACAAGCCAGCGTCCGCCAATTCCTGTCTAGAAAATCCTCTTTTTTCCAACGCTTTCGTCAGCGTGTCGCCATTCTCCGGCGCATAGCCAATCAAAAAATCACCAATTGTTTGACGATTTAATCGCCGTTTTTTAACCACATAATTCAGAGCTAATGAATTTTTTACCAAATTCTGCTGATAGAAATTAGCTGCTAATTTAAGCGCTTCTCTGGCCCTAGCACGGCGCTTGGCTGTTCGTCCGTCGCCGCTAGAAAACAAAGTCAGATCAACGCCCGCCTTCCGAGCCAAATGCTCCAGCGATTGACGAAAATCCATTCCTTCCACCATCATCACAAACGTAAAAATATCGCCACCTTTTCCAGAAGAAAAATCATGCTAAATCTGCTTTTCTGGACTGACCATAAAGCTTGGGGTTCGCTCGTCGGTAAACGGACTTAAACTTCTTCAAATTGCGCCCCGCTCGCTTCAACTGAACATACTCACCAATCACATCCTCGATGTTCAGTCGCGCCCGCACTTCTTCTTTGGCATCATTCATATTTTTATCTATATCACTCTTTACCTCTGTTATTGTTTGTGGTTAAATAGAAATATGTATCCTGACAATTTGAATAACCAACCTCAAGGTATCGATTATCTGAATCAAATTGCCACACCTCCGCCAGCGGAAGGTTTTGATAAAACAACCAAAATCATCATCGCTATTTTGAGTTTTATCGGATTGATAACTCTGATTGCGATATTCGTTTTTTCACAAGATTCTATGCCAAGCGCTAGTCCGTCACAAGTTGCGGCGCGCGTTAATAAGCTACTCACTATTTCCAAAAAATACAATAATAAATTCCGCTCAACTAGTTTACAAACCACTAATAGTTCCCTAGTTGCAGTGCTGACCACCGCAGACGCCTCAATGGGCGAAGCGCTTCAGGCAACCGGCATCAATTATAAGGAAAAACAAAAGGACATCCTCGCCTTAGATCCGTCAGAAAAATTAGAGAAAAAATTGGACGAAGCTCTTCTGAATGCGCAATTGGATATTACCTATGCCCATGAGATGAATGTGCAAATAACAGATACAATCAACATGATGAAAAAGGTGTACAAGTCCACCAAGTCAAAAAAGATGCGCGAATGGCTAGTAAAAACTGCTGGCGACTTAGAGAATATTCAGAAGCAGATCAATCAAATTATTAAGGCAGATTAAGCTTCCGAGACTAATCGATAGCTCAACCTCGCCAAATCAAAGACCTCTTCGTCAGTCAATTGACCTGAACAAATAATTGTATTCCAATGTTTCTTGTTTAAGTGATAGCCCGGTAAAACCGTTTCGTATTTTTCTCGTAAATTCTGCGCCAACAACGGATCGCATTTTAGGCTTACTCTGAGCGGCTTTGAGCCTTCCGTCACCAATGCCACCATTTTCCCCGCACCGTCATTATCTCTACCAAATTTATATACCGCAACATCCTCGCCAAATGGATAATCCAGCCATACGCCCGGCAAACTTAAAATAAATTCTTCAAATTGTTTATGTGTCATACCTTTACCTTTTTCAAATAATATTCAAGTTCCATAATGCTGCCGCGGATGTCTTCCAGTGCTCGATGATCTTCTGGCTTGGCGAATTTCTTACCGTATTTACCTTCAAACACCACCTTCCATGCGCTCACATCCAACACACGATAATGTAGTCTTTTTGACAACGTTGGCCACCATTGGTCAATGAATCGACGATCCTGATGAATTGAATTGCCTGCTAACAAAATCTTCGTTTCACCCGCAAAATGCTCATCACAAAACGCCAACAATTCGCGTTCTATTTCCGCCAAAGGCTTGCCCGATTCATTCTGCTCCTCCAGCCCGCGTCGCGCTTCCGGATGCTCATTCCAAAAACCAGCATTTCGATCTAACAACTTAGCCAGCTTTTCCGAATCGTGGCGCACAATTCCTTCATACGTCGCAATTTCCTTAAAATTCCAATCCGTCGCAATTGCCGCCACTTCCAAAATCTCATCACGCACTGGATCTAATCCAGTCATCTCCAAATCCACCCATAAAATCTTTTTCGGCTTAAAACTTGCTTTCATATCATCTATTATACTACTCGTTATCTGTTTATCTGACCATAAAAAGCTTCTTGCTGCTCGCTCGTTAACACATTCTGCACTTCAGCCCAAACCTTAGCCTCCGCCTCATGGACATTGTGACTATTTACCGCAGACCCGTCTAGGACCTGATGCAATTGACCCTTGGTGATAACTCGCTGATGTTGTAAATCAAACAATACTCTTACTTGTTTATTAGCCTTGTTTTTCATTGCGTCCACTATCAGCGCGATTTGCTCATCTGTTATGGCGGGGATTTTTTGCTGCCGCTCTGGACCGAGTATCAGCGAGCCGACTTTCGGCCGCGTCACACGAACCAAGTCACCATTAGGAGCAACTCTATCACCAAGGGATTCAGACACAGCGCTGCTACTCAAGGCTTGAGCAACTTGATTCTTGGTTACTGGTAAAATTGTGTTGAGTGTGTATCGACGACCATCATGCGCATCATACCACCACGGTAAAGCCAGCACTAACGTCAACGCCTCCGAGCCCATACGTCGCACTAAGCTGTGCGAACTAATTTCATACTCAGAAATACCACGTTCGCCAGTGTGAATGTTGGTGTATTGGTTGACCGTTGTTCGTCCAATGCGCCGACTACCAGCTTTGGTATACAATAATTCCTGAAACCCGCGCACCAAAGCCACTGATATATTGTGTTTTTCCTCGCTGTTTAGTTCACCCATGTCGATATCGTTTGGATTAACCGACAGGCGCCGACATATTTTACTAAATTGATAGTGAATATTATCCGCCTTATTGGGATCAATACCATTAGTCAGGTAGACGTCATTGTCAGTACGACAGCCGTCATAAATCTCTCTGGTTTTCAAAAAAGCATCGTATTCGGCAAAAAAGTCATCTGTTGTATCGGGGCTGACAAATTCCTGGAACAATTCCTTTGGTTGATGCCAGGCGGCAAAGCCACCACCCGAGACGGAGGCTGCCATGGCCGATAATGCCAACACTTCACGTAAGCTTCCCCCATTCTTAATCATTTCTGCTAATGACCGAGAAAGTTCTGGCGACAATGGTAAACTATCCATAAACTCACCAATTTTTGTGATCTGCCCCTCTCCATCAATTGCTTCCAGGGTTTCCAGCAAATCGTACGACTCTTGAATAACTTTTTTACTAGCAACAGGATGCATCAGGTATCGGTTCAGATCCTCAAAATCACCATTCAGATGGATAGCCGACAAAACGTTGCGCACAATATTCGTGTGATATATCTCCGGTGGAATATGCTGTTCACGGGACGCAATATCATAAAATCCTTTCAGCTCATCTGGCAAATAAATCTTATCGTAAGATATCGGACGAGCCAATACAAACTTAGCGCCATCAATATCACGACCGCCACGCCCCGCCTGCTGCATCAGCTCTGCTTGAGTACACAATCGAGGTGGCAGCCCTTCTGTGCCTTCTTCACCAATCTCCTTACTCTTCGTCAGTCCATTTGACAGCACCAAATCAACCTCAGGGATGGTGATTCCAGACTGTCCAGCCGAGGTCGAAACGATGACAAACGACTCATCTTCTGCTGGTTTGGCAGTAAAAATCTCTCGGCGTGCAGCTTCTGATATGCCAGAATGTAGTTTGAAAAATCGTATTTTCCCGGATTGATGGCGAGTATGACGTTTGATTGACGCAATGGTCTCATCAATACTCCTCACGCCTTCAACAAAGATTAGTGATTTTTTCGAGTCCTTACCATATTCAAGGTAGGCTTCGGATACGGTATTCACCTTATCTTCTTCAATATCAATATCATGCGGCCGACCCTCAATGGTTACGACTGGTAGTTCTGACCCATTAATATCTTCGTACATCGCCTGAGAAACTTCTGTATCAGGCGTGGCACTAGAAAAAGCCATATGCCATTTGCCGGTATTCTCTATCGATTTTGCCGCCAGAGCGGTAGCAAATTCCATCTCCAAATTGGCTTCATGTATTTCATCAACCAGGATAAGCGTCTTCTCGTCCTGCCAGTCGCTAGAAAATTGTTCCAGCTTTTTCGTAAACGTTGCTGGAGTCATGAAACAGAGCCTAGTGTCCGGCGTCGCTTCAGTGGCACGTCCGTGAATCTTGCCCACCAAGTGATTAGGATATTGTTCGCCAAGCTGTTCACGCAAACTCTTCTCGACATATTCAGTAACATTATCGACGATAACCCGCCGCGGCATCAACACCACGACACGATCAAACCGCTCCAGTGCATACTGAGCGGTTTGTGTCGTTTTACCACTACCCGTCGGTCCGCACAGCCAGGATATTTTACTTTCCGATAATGTGTCTAATATCTCTGCTTTGTGCTTATATGCAGGTAGTTTTTTGTCACCAAGATCATAGTCAGCAAAAGGAGTTTCCGGTAGTTTACTGTACCGTTCCCGCAATTCTTTTAAACGCTGTCGCCTCTGTTCGGGCGGTTCACCATAACTATACGACGGTTGACTGGGTCTTTCAATATTTCGACTCAATAAATGACTACTGCTAGGTTCTTGCGATCTACGTAAATAGCCCGGCCGCCGAACTCCATCTTTCACACTACTCTCTCCTTTATACTCACATTGTAGATAGGAGAAAGTAAAATAGCAAACGTAAGCGTCTTAGCTTTTTCTTGTCTAGTTTGTCTAACTTAAAAAACTGAATATTTGTATAGACAACAAATGCAACGGCTATCAACGTAATTAACGAGCTAATAAACGCGCCGTATAAAAACTCACCCCTACGTCCAGCAATTTCAACCGTAAATGAAGCTGATTGTAAACCTTGTTGAGAACCAACGATCAACTGCACTAACGGGTCAATAAATGCCGTCACCAACTTTTTAACTGTATCACCAGCTGCAGTACCAATTGCCAAACCTACAGCCAAACCGACAACACCTTGTTCACGGATAAAGTTTACAAACCCACCACCATGGCTTTTTACCGCGCCTACTTTTTCTTTCAACACTGCTACGCTTGGTTTTTTAATGATTGACTTTTTGGTTGTAGTTTTTTTGACTGCCACTTTCTTGGCTACTTTTTTCTCTGCCATATAGCTCCTTTACATTAAGTAACGCCTTGATTGTACCATACTATTACGGGATGGTTACAAGCGATCTGGTGCCACGATTCCCAAAATAGCCAGTCCAGCCTTAAGAATGTCGGCATAAATTGCCACGATTCCTACGCGATGCGCCTCTTTGTCGCTACCAATAACCTGATTTTTCTCGTAATATCGATTAAATTCCTGCGCCAATTCAAACAAATATGTACAAATGTGATGAGGCTCCAAACTCTCCTTAGCACGATCAACCACGTCCACGTACTCACTCAATTTTCTGACCAGCATTTTATCCTCGTCAAACAACTCTGTCGGAAAGGCAATTTCTTTATCGGATTTAGCTAAAATACCTCGCGCTCGGGCGTGAGCGTATTGCAAGTAGCTTCCCGTATTTCCCGTCAAACTTACCGCGTCATTAATATCAAATATGACGTCGCCGCCGATCTTCACTTTCAAGAATTGATAACGGAGCGCGCCAGCAATCACGTCGTCAGTTGGCTCGCCGCCAGCATTTTCAATTGCCTTCTTAAACTCATCGAACAGCCAGCCAATTGTAACAACCTCACCCGTTCGCGAACTCATTTTTCCAGTTGTCAATTTAACCAAGCCAGTCGCGTAATTGAACAATTTTCCTTTCAAGGCTGGAATCGACAATTCACTAGCCGCAATCACGCCGCGGAAGTATGCTGCTTGCTCCTCGCCATTTACCGTAATTGACAAGTCCAAATTCGGATAGTCCTTATACTTCAACTGAATCAATCCCATATCATGCGCCCCATAAAGACCATTGCCATGAGATCCAATAAACACGTTATCGAACGCGCCGTATTTGCTGCCCTTAAAAACATACGCACCGTCAGATTTGGTAAACACCTCTGGAGTTTTCTCTTTAATCAGAGATTTTCCCAATTCTTCAGTTTCGCTCTCAACGTAACGTCGCTCAATCGGCACGTTTCCAAGTCGCCCAACATTAGAGTCAATTTCGTCAAAACTCCAACTTTTACAGATTTCGTAAACTTGTTTATATAGTGGATCATCCAGGACGAATGATTGCTTGGCTAGTTCATCAATTTCTGCCTTTGCCTCTGGAGATTCTTTCGCCGCACGCGCACCTTCAACGTACATGCGACTCATAAATTCATTTCGCTTATCAGCTGGGATTTCGTTCAATTTATTCACATCGCCGTCAATCTCACGCAAAATCGCCCACATACTTTTACCAACATGCGTTCCGACATCACCGTGATAACTCACTCGATGCACAATTGCGCCATCAACCGCCAGCAAGTTAGCCATCGTGTCTGCCAAAATCGCATTCAAAGCGTGTCCGATGTGCATAGCCTTAAATGGATTCGGGCAATTGGTTTCAATTACAACCGTCTGACCGGCGCGCTTCGTCGTTGGCTCTTTTTTCAAAGAATTTAGAACGGATTGATCGCTCAGTTTTACATTGATAAAACCTGGACCAGCCACGCTTACTTCGCTAAACTCTTCTTCTTTGCGCAGGTTTTTCAGCAATCATCTCCGCAATTTCACGCGGATTCTTCCCTAGCGGCTTAGCCAATTGCAACGCCACATTTGTAGCAAAGTCACCAAACTTCGGATCAGGACGCGTTAATTGTACCGATATATCCTGATCAAAAAGTTGCTTCACTACTTGAGAAATAATCTGTTCCATACTGTCTAGTATACAACAGAGGTGGACTATTATCTAGCTAAATCCCTACGCAGTTTCGTCAAGCTCTTCCAGTTCCAGACTTAATTTCGTCGCCGAACTTGGACTAGACCCTTTCACGTGTTGCAATACATATGTCAACGCCGACATATCATCTCGACTCAATACGCCTTCGGTAAGTCCGTGAATATCTTTTTCTTCAGCCATTTTATTCCTTTTTGTTTTAATTTTTTATACAGTGAAATGATATCACATTATTTTTATTTTGTCAATGAAAAGCTTCCGAGAGTTTCTTATTCGCAACCGTCACAAATAGTCAAACTTGCTGGGTCAACTGGTGCCGCAACAGTGCCGTTCGACTTTGCTTGATCATCAGCCGCTTCTTGTGCCGCTTTAAGAGCTGCGTCAATAGCGCTTAATTTTTCTTCCAAAGTCATGTCATCAGTAATAATTTGATTTGCGTTCATTTTCATTTTCCCCTATATTTAGTAGTTACTTAACTAATTTTACGCTAGATATAGTGCTTATGCAATAAAATGCAGCCAATTGCCCGTTGTAGTTTTTTCATCAAGTTCACCAATTGGCGCAACGTATATTTGCGGATTTTGGCAACGCGGCATAAAATCAGCCAACTTCTCTTTATAAGCCGCCATTGCCGCCTCTTTCTCAGATTCTGGAAGTTCAGTCACGTTAGTTTTTAAGAAAACTGCTCGCTTTTTATCATCCCAAACCACAAATTCCGCCTTACCGTTTCGAAACGCATTTTCTGAATGGCGCGCAGTCGGCTCTGATATCCAAATTATAGAATTACCAAAACGCGCAAAGTGCAGCGGCGTCACCAAAGGAGTTCTATCAACATTCACCGTCGCCAACGCACCAACTTCGACTGTATCTAATATTTCTTTCGCTAATTCGTTCATATCATCAACTCCCATTACTTCGTGGTATTAACTTCGTAACTAGTGTTTGTGCTTTCAAAGAAATTCACCAATTCCAGCGTATCGTTGGCGGCTGCCATCCATTTGGCTGGATTTGGCACGTTATATTCAGGCTCAAAACCTAATTCCTGCAAGCGTCGGTCGGTCATATGCATAACATACTGGTTGACATAATCAGCATTCAATCCCAAAATTCCCTTTGGCAGCATATCCTTATTGTAAGCCTTCTCAAGTTCTACCGCTTGCAAAATCAAGTTACGGATTTCTTCTGCGAATTCCTGTGTTTGCAATTCTGGATTCTCGTCCAAAATTGTCAAAAGCAAATTGATACCAAACGTCAAGTGAAGATTTTCATCGCGAGTAATCCAGTCCAGCAGCGAGCCAACATTGCGCAACAAATTACGCTGACGGAAACTCATGCCAACCATAAAGCCTGAATAGAACCAAATTCCCTCCAGCACGATGTTATACGCCACCAAAGACCTAACAAAGTCCTTCTTACCTTCCAGCGAATAAATATCCAAATTCGGATCAAGCATCACGTCCAAATGCTTATTCTGGAAGTCAGCCTTATCAGCCAATGATTTTTTACCAAATCCCGCAGCGTAAATTTCCTCGCGATCAAACGGAAATGTCTCAATAATGTATTCAAACGTCATGAAGTGATTAGCTTCTTCCCACATCTGTTTTGACAAATATAGTTGAGCTTCCGCCGCGTTCACATATGGATAAATACCGAACGCCAATGATTTATTGATCAATAACTCGTTTGGATTCAAATAGCTAATAACCGTTTTCAATGCGTGTTTTTCATCGTCTGACAATTTTTCAAAATCCGCCAAATCTTGCACTAATTGAACTTCGTTTGGAAACCACGTGTTAGCCACTGCTTGATTATAAAGATCATACGCCCAAGGGTAACGAATTGGGTGAAGTGACAATCCATCGCGTAATCCTGAACCTAAAATTCCCATCTTAATTTCCTCCTTATTTATTAATTTTCGCTAATCCAAATCCGCGCACTTTACTATTTGTGCGGACTTTTTGTTCTGCAATTTTATCAACTGAAACTGTTGTCTGCTCTGACTGATGACGCGGCTTAACGTGCAGGTAATATGTTGTTTTCAAGCCACGCTTCCACGCTTCCGAATAAATCTTTACATATTCATCAATGTCTCGCGTTTCCAGATACATATTTCGAGAAATCGCCTGATCGACCCACTTCTGAGCCCTGGCTGCCACCTCAATAAACGCATACGGACTGAGTTGGAAACTTGTTTTATAAACATCCTTGATATTCTGAGGAATGCCGTCAATATCTTGAATATCGCCTTGCGCCGCAAAAATCTCATCTTTCAAATTGTCCCATAATCCAAGTTTCTTCAAATCGCGAACTAAATTATGGTTCACTTCCAAAAACTTTCCATTCAAAGTCGAGCGACTGAAAATCTGTGCAAATTGCGGATCAATTCCAGGAGTCGTTCCCGCCACGTGACCAATGTTAGCCGTCGGCGCAATTGCCATAAGAGTCGCATTTCGCATTCCCTTCTTCACCTTCTTTCGCAAACCATCCCAGTCCAGTCGCGTCTTTTGGTCTATTTTCACCTTCACGCCGCGATCTTTCGACAATTTATCAACCGTATCAATCGGAAGAATACCCTTGCTCCAACCGCTGCCCGCGAATGTTGGATAGCTGCCCAATTCCTTCGCCAGGTCAGCCGATTGATCAATGGCGTGATAACTGATAAACTCCGTCAATTGATCAACCAAATCATACGCTTCTTTCGATTCGTAGCAATAGCCCAACTTTTCCAACACGTCAGAAAGACCCATAATCCCGAGGCCAATCGCTCGAGTTTGCTGATTCGAATGCATCGCTTCTGGAATTGGCGTTTGAGTGATGTCGCACAAATTGTCCAATTGTCGCACCGCCGCACGAGCCGCTTCTTTCAATCTATCCCAATCCCAAGTCTTATCTTCGCTAAGAAACGCCGACAAATTGATACTCACCAAATTACACGTCGCAATATTGTTTTTATCCTGCGGCAATGTAATTTCCGTACACAAGTTACTGAGGTGAATTGTGCCCGTATTGTTATTCAATGCTCGCACGTTAATCGTGTCTTTCCAAGTTAGCCACGGATGTGATGTCGCCTGCAAACTGGTCAAAATGCGCTTAAATTGCTGACGGGCTGGAACTTTATCAAATGTTCGCAATTTCCCAGCTTCCGCCATCTTTATATATTCTTTATATCGTTCCGAAAACTTTTCGCCATATAATTCTGTCAAATCTGGAGTTTCCGCTGGATCAAACAAATACCAATCTTGGTCTTTTTCTACTCGCTTCATAAATTCGTCAGAGATAAATACCGCGGTATTTGCAAATCTGGTTCTTAGATATGGGTCGCCAGAGTTTTGACGAAGATCAACAAATTGATCAAAATTCAGGTGCCAGTTTTCCATGTAAATTGCAGCCGCACCGGCCTTTTTTCCCTTACGAGAAACCGCAAAAAGTGCCGTATCAATCATCTTCATGAATGGAATTGGTCCAGTCGATTCAGTGTTGGTGGTTTTAACTGGACTGCCCGCTGCACGTAGCTTTGTAAAGCCAATGCCAATTCCGCCTGTTCCTTTAGCAATCCACATTGTGTCGCGGACAGCCTTAGCAATTGATTCCATATCATCATCGACATTAAGCAAGAAACAGTTGCTGAGTTGCGGGAACGAACCGCCAGCGTTAACTCGCGTTGAGCCGCCTGGGACGTACTCCAAATTGCTCATGTGATTATAAAACTCAATCGCTGCAGTTGTTGGGTCAGATTCGTTATAACTAAGTCCCATGGCAATTCGCATGTGCGTAAACTGAGGTGTTTCAATTGGTGAGCCGTTTTGCTTGCGAAGAGCATAGCGATTTTTATTGGTCACCACGCCCAAATATTTACTCAAATCATCACGTGCTGGATCAAGTTCCGCCGCCAGTTTTTTCAAGTCAAATCGACCGTCAGCCATGCGCTTATCCAACAATCCTTCTTTTACCGCTGCCTTAACGAACTTCGGAAATTCGCGCGCATGAAGCTTTTTCAATTCTTCCGCCGTTTCATAATCGCCCAAAATCTGCTTATATACAGTTTTCAGTAGCAATCGTGCCGCGATTTTATCATAGTCTGGATCGTCTTTAACGTTTTGGAGAACTGTTTGAATAACCGCCTCATCCAATTGCTCGGTCGTAATTCCATCAAATAATGTCAATTGCAATTCAGTCGCCACCTGAACGACTTTAGAGATTTGGTCCGGCAAACCTTCGCACGCTTTTAAAATAGCCGTGTTAATTTTATTTGCATCAAACGGTTTTTTTGTTCCGTCGCGTTTGGTTTCGTTAATTTCTTTCACATACCCTCCTTAATTTTCTCTCTTAAAAACAAACCACCAACACCTCATCTGGTGGCTTATCTTCGTAGCTTGTGTTTTTGTTTATTTATGGGCTCGCTATATATATAGCGTACAATAATAGCTATGGCCGCTATATCTAGTGTTTTGCAAGCTGTTTAGTAAAAATTACAACCTATTTTTGTTATAATCAGATACGGTATGAAATTTGCCTCAATACGCGACGCCACTTATTTTTTGGACGAGTTAATCGCCCATCCGCCCGAAAAACATAATCGGCTGGTATATGTAGCGCATATTTTGGAAACCCTTGGTAGTCCGCAAAATCAAATTCCCGCCATCCACATCGCAATATCTCTGGCTGATACAATTTCTCTTGGATATTTTAAATGTTCGCTCAAAGTCAAATTTAAAACATTACCGTCACAATTGTTAGTTAGGATTTTTGCAATTGATTCTACTCTCATGTTCTGGTTTGTCATGGCGTAGGTAATTATGATATAGAAAGCCGTCGACACCAGATTGTTGCCAGCTCACTATCTACCATATAATATAAGTATGCCTGTGGTATCAGATATTAATAAAGAATATTTCGGCGAAGATAAAAAGAAAACCTATATAAAAGATGACTTCGCTGAAACACTTCGTGCTGCTATCCAACGTGAAGTAATTCTTCATGTCCTCGTGGAAGTTTCAAAAGCACGACATAGCGAAGAAGAGCATGAAAACGGTAGCGTATCATTTGGTGATTTTGATCCAGACAATGCGGGTCTCTTAATGAATATATTTGAAACCCATGAAAAAGGATTTATGCTGGATATTCGCCAGTTATTAACGCCAAGAGAAACTGGTGCTGGCGGAAAATTTATAAAAGATATCCAAGTGCTAAAGGTAGAAGATTTTATAGATTTCTATAAAAATAGCAAACGCATACCGCCCATATTACTGGGTGACTGGATAAACACCCGCACTAAAAATAAATCTATAAAGGGCGTAGACTTTATAGACAACAACCATGCAAAAATCAAGCGGGCAGTTAATTATCTAGTAGAAAAAGCTCGAATATTTCAGAGTGAAGGATACTACAATAAAATAGTTAACGAGTATCAGGCACTAGAGTTTCACAAGGACCGTCAACCAGAAAAATATGATGTCTACGAAGAGTCCTCAGATCTTTCCTATATCATTATAAAAAAGACTACAAGAAGTCGTAAATCAAAAGTCAAGACCAGTATTATATCTGATTGTCTAAATGATTTTGCAGAAACCGTAATGGCCTACCAAGATCTGATAGCCAACAATACGAGCTTTTTTAATTCAGATTGGCCACTAGACGTCTATATAGAAAGAACTTTTGCTTTATTTTATAAAGAAATTCCCAATGACATCAAGAAAAAAGTTGTTCAAGATACAACTAAATATCTTCGGAGATCTATAGAAATTGTTGGCTGGAATCATAAAAATAACTAAGATAATCAAAGAAGCTGTCTTCTTATCTTTTTAATAACATCAGGTAAAACAATATCTACTGCACGAATAAAATATTAGATAAATTCAAACACACTAGAGACTCCTCCGTGGCGGAAGGAGAGGGATTCGAACCCTCGAACAGATTGCTCCGTTACACGCGTTCCAGGCGTGCCAGTTCAACCACTCCTGCACCCTTCCTTGTTGATAATTATACCACAACTTTATTGCCCCTTATGGTTGCACTTACTGACGTTCATTCTCTATAATAAGTCAAAGATGAAAGAAACTATTCCACCACGCATTAGGCTTGTTAATGTCACCAAAAAATTTGGCTTTGGCGACGCTGAGATTCGCGCCTTAGATAACGTCGATTTAACCGTTAAAAAGGGTGAGTTTATCGCTATTATGGGACCAAGCGGTTGCGGAAAAACTACTTTATTAAACACCCTTGGACTATTAGACCAGCCATCAGAGGGTGAATACTATCTGGACGATGTCGCTGTCGACAATCTCAGCTCACGACGACGCGCCAAAATTCGCTCCAAACACATCGGCTTCGTTTTCCAGAATTTCAATCTTATTCCTCGCCTGACTGTAATTGAAAACGTAGCGTTGCCGCTAACGTATAAAGGACTCGGGAAAGTTAAACGACTCCAAGAAGCTAGTCGCATTCTGAAAACTTTTCATCTGGGACAGCGTGAATATTATATGCCGCATCAATTATCTGGTGGTCAGGTTCAGCGCGTAGCAATTGCCAGAGCGTTGGTTAATAGTCCGTCAATTATCTTAGCCGACGAGCCAACAGGAAATTTGGATAGCAAATCGAGTCATCTTATTATGGAAGAATTGTCCGACTTGCATCGTCGCGGCAATACAATAATTATGGTTACTCACAACCCAGAATTGACTCATTACGCCAGTCGCGTCATCACTATGTTGGACGGAAAAATCGACACTGACGAGCATAAGGAAAAGCGCAAGTTCACTAAGAAGTTAATTGTAGACGACGAAAAAGAAGAAAAACCTAAGAAGCAAAAATCTTCAAAGAAATCGAGGGCGAAAAAATCGTGAAAATATTAGTAAAAAATCATTTTGAGAACGCTACTCAGGCGCTACGAGCTAATCGCGGACGAACATTTTTGACAATTGTAGGCGTAGCTATTGGCATCGCCAGCATCACCATGGTTCTATCTTTAACTGGCGGATTTAATCACCTATTCGGTGACAATTCTAACCAATCATCCACTCCTGTCGCCATTGTTAAGTCTGGCAATCAAAAAGCCGTCCCGAATCTGCTGACCGAATCCGACAACACGACGACAGTCAACACATTGACTGAAACGGACGCCAGGGATATAGGAAAAATTGCCAATACGAAAGCCGCGCCAATTGCTTTCCTGCACGCCGAGCTGCGCGCCCGCGAAGGTAAAGTCGATATCCAAAACGCCGCGTTAATCGGCAGTACGGAATCGCTAAAAGACGTCGCTAATTTGCAAATTGCTACTGGACAATTTATTAACGACATCGGCGGAGTTGTCGTCGGTCAGCAATTGTCGGTCGATTTGTTCGGCACCGAAAGGTCTATCGGAAACGTTATTTACATCCGAAATCAACCATTGACTGTTGTTGGCGTGTTGAAGAATATTGAAAATCAAGCCAGTTATTTGGACGTGAATTTTAATAACGCCGCCATTATTCCATTGTCTGTGATTAAAAAATTCACTCAAGGAACGCCGCAGATTCAGCAAATCATCGTAACTACCAAAGATCATAAAAATCTCAATTCAGTCATAAAATCGGCTGACGATATTTTGAAGAAGAATCATGATAGCGATAAGAATTATCGAATCGTTTCTGGCGAAGAGATAAACGAAAAGAAGTCTAATGTCGCGAGGTTTCTCTCGATAATCTTAACTGTCATCGGCATTATTTCTCTGTTAATCGGTGGAATAGGCGTTATGAACGTGATGCTTGTCAATGTCGCCGAGCGCCAGCGTGAAGTCGGCGTCAGACGAGCCGTCGGCGCCACGGGCTGGGATATCATCAATCAATTCTTAATCGAGGCAGCGATTATCGGATTCCTCGGCGGAATATTGGGCTACGGATTAGGCTTGGCGGGAGCTTATATTGCCAGCTTATACTTGCCTCTCACGCCTTATATTTATTGGCAAACAGCCGTCTTATCAATTGGACTATCAATAATCATCGGCGTAATTTCTGGCGTATATCCAGCAGCCCGCGCCACCAGACGCGACCCAATCGAATCTCTACGATATTAAATTAACTAAGTTCCGCTTTCAATTTTTCAACCAACTGAACTGGACCAGGATTGACTCCATTAAGAATGGCTGTGTAAATACTAGCCGCGTCAGCCAGCACCAAACCCCACAGCAATTGCTCCATAAGCGTCTTCCCTCGAAGTTCCAGTACGTGCGCCTTTGGTCGCTTACCACTCAACAAACGATCGCTCAGCTCCATTCGCTCGCGGATTCTGTCCCGCTCCAAATTGCTACGAATATCAAAAACCGTAAACGGCTTCTCTACAGGATGCGACGACCAACCAATGAACTCGTTATGATTAAATTCTGGATATTGATTCGAGAACGCCAAATTCTTCGCCGATTCATTCCAGCTAATTTTCCACTTATACGCCAGCGGCCAAGTCAATTCACCGCCAAAAACAACCAACGTCTTGCCAATTGTTAATTTCGCAATCTGCTTCGCCAAATTATCAGCTTCTGGCGTTTTGGCTGTCCAATTAGATATCTCGCCCGCCAACCAATCAGCACTATTTTTCACCTGATCATACAAATCATTATCAATCACCCAAAAATGTTGTAATAATTTCAATAATCCTCGCAAATGGTAAACCGTCGACATTCGTGGCTGCGCGCCAGCTGGAACTTGGGCGTAAGTTACGTTGTCATTTTTCGCTCGCTCAATCAACGCTCCGCCAGTCGACATAGCCGCCAGACACGCCTTCTTCTCCAATGCTTGCTGATAACAACTCAGAGTTTCCTCAGTATTGCCCGAATGACTAACCGCAATAACCAACGTTTCCTCGCTCACAAATCCCGGTAAATCATAGCCCTTCACCACTTCAAGTGGAATATGCAACCAGCCCGCGGTCAAAACTCGAACCATATCAGCCGCTAAAGCCGAACCGCCCATTCCCGCGATCACGATATTCTTAAAATCTCGACGTTGATTCGCACCTTCGTGAATCGACACTTCATATCGAGCTTGTTCTGGAATATTCAAAACGCCGCTTAAAACGTCGCCTGGATCATATTGTTTTATCACATTCATATCATCTAACATCTTGCGCTCCTTGATTAACTCATGTTATAGTGTAACATATATAAGCTTAAACAATTTAATATATAAGGTGGGTTATAATGGATTCTCAAGCTAATCAATCATTCAGTGACGACCAAGAACTGGCTAAGGTATTAGCTGGCGTGTCACAAGGTACAGACAATAATTTACAATTTGAAGAGACAAGTGCTACAGCTTCACCTGTAATTAATCCTGCAACCATCTCACCGGATCCTGTCGCTACAGACCAGAACGATGAGCCTGCCTGTTGATAAGCGAACTGTACATCCAGAGCCAGTTAATCCAACTCCAACATATCCACGCATCATCACAGCCAACCGCAGATCCTGCACTTGATACGATTAAGCAAACTGCTTTGAACGAGTTGCGTCCATTGGTCGATAAGCTGGACGTTTCTCCAGAAGAAAAGTTTGACACTTACCTATTACTTCTTCGCTCTACGGACGATAAAACTCTGATCGCACCAGCACACGACGCTGCCATAGCTATTGTTGACGAAGCTCGCCGCGCTCAGGCTCTACTGGATATCATTAAAGAAATCGACTATTTCTCAAATCCTCGTTAAGTCATTTCTCCAAAATAAAAACCCGCCATTTTCGGCGGGATTTTTATTGCTCGGGGCAGATTTACATCATGCCCATTCCTGGCATGCCGCCAGGAGCAGCTGCAACTTCAGCCTCTGGAATATCAACCACCAAAGCGCCCATAGTTGCCGCAGTTGACGCAATTGACACTGCATTTTGAACAGCTTCTTTAGTCACGCGAGCTGGATCAATCACACCAGCCTTCTTCACGTCAATTAGACCATCTTCTGGCTTCATAACGTTAACGCCGAATCCAGGTTTGCCAGATTCAACTTGAGCAAGCAACGCGTCGGCATTCAAGCCAGCATTTTTCATAATCTGCAAGAACGGTTGCTTCAGAGCGTCTTTTAGGATTTGTCGACCGACCGACAAACTGTCTGCGCCGCTAACTTTTAGGTTGCCAGCCAGATTGACCAAAGTTACGCCACCACCAGCGACAATTCCCTCAGCCAAAGCTGCCTTAGTAGCCGCCACTGCATCATCAACGCGGAATTTCTTCTCATCAATCTCTGTCTCAGTCGCGCCGCCAACCTTAATAACCGCAACCTTGCCAGATAGTGCTGCGGCACGCTTGTCGAATTGCTCTTTTTCATACTCGCTAGAAGCATTTTCTGAAAGCGATTTAATCTCAGCAATTCGCTCCTTCACGCCTGAAGGTTTGCCCGCGCCTTCGATAATTGTCGTTTCGTCTTTTCCAACAATCACCTTGCGCGCCGAACCCAAAACTTCCAAGCCAGCGTTTTCGAATGTCAATCCGTGATCTTCAGAAATCACAGTCGCGCCAGTTAGCACAGCGATATCACGAAGTACATCTTTACGACGATCACCGAAACTTGGCGCCTTAACTGCTACGGTATTAAATACGCCCTTCAATTTGTTCAGCACCAAAATACTCAATGCCTCGCCTTCAACTTCGTCAGCAATCAAAACCACGTCTTTTTTACCGCTTTGTGCCAATTTTTCCAACATTGGCAAGAATTCTTGCACGCTAGAAATCTTCTTGTCGGTGATTAGAATTGCTGGCTTTTCGTACACAGCCTCCTGGCGACCCGCGTCAGTAACAAAGAACGGACTCACCCAACCCTTGTCCAAGCTAAAACCTTCGACAACTTCAGCTTCTAGCTCCAAACCTTGACCAGCCTCAACAGTAACCACGCCGTCTTTACCGACTTTCTCAATTACGCCAGCGATCAATTTACCAATTTCCGCATCTCCCGCCGAAATCGTAGCAACTTCAGCCACGCGGTCAGACTTGCCTTCAATCGGCTCAGCCAATTTGTTCAATTCTTTAACAATTTCCGCGCCAGCTTGCTCGATGCCTTTCCTAAGTTCCATCGGATTATGTCCAGCCGCAATCAATCGATTTGCCTCTTTCAAAATCGAGTACGTCAACACCGTTACAGTCGTTGTGCCGTCGCCTGCTTGCTTGTTCAAGTTCTTAGCAGCCTGCTTGATTAAATCGGCACCGACTTTGTATCCCAGCGTTTCGTCATCATTTTCTGGCAATTCAATTCCTTCAGCCACAGTTACGCCGTCATGAGTAACCGTTGGACCGCCAAAACCCTTCGCAATCACAACATTGCGACCCTTTGGACCGTAAGTTACCTTAACTGCGTCGTATAGCGATTTAGCTCCGCCAAGCACGCGATTTCGCGCATCGTCATCATAAAAAACTTTTTTTGCCATAATTAAACTCCCCTTTTTATCCAACAACCGTTGCTAAAATATCTTCTTCGCGAACAACCAAATATTCCGTGCCGTCAATTTTCAAATCCGTAGTCGAATATTCCTTATAGACAATCCGATCACCGACTTTGACGTTCTTCACGTCACCGCCAACTGCTTTAACTTCCGCAACTACTGGCTTTTCTTTAGCGTTATCAGGCAAGTAAATTCCGCTCGCTGTCTGAGTCTTTGCTTCTTCACGCACCGCTACAACACGGTCGCCAAGAGGCTTAATAGGTGTACTCACGTTATCCTCCATTTCGTTAACAACGTATCTATTGTAACGCACCAATTTGGCACTCGTCAAGCTTGAGTGCTAATTTTAATTACTATCAATCTGTTATAATATCTCCATGCAATTATTCAAACATCTCTTAGAAACAATTCTCGGTTCTTACGTAAAAAAATATCTTAAATCTCATCCTGACGCCAAGCTAATTGCCGTAGTTGGCAGCGTTGGTAAAACTAGCGTAAAATCAGCAACCGCCACTGTTTTATCAGAAAAATTCACCGTGCGCCATAGTCGTGGCAATTTGAACACAACCTTAAGTGCGCCGCTGGAAATCTTAGGCGTAGACGGACCAAAAAACGCCAAATCTCCCCTAGCCTGGCTAAAAGTCTTCTCCGCCGCACACGCCAGTATAAAAAACTCTGAATCGCCAGATATAATTATTCAAGAATGCGGTATTGATTGCCCTGGTGAAATGGCTATTTTTATGCGCTATATTCAGCCCGACATTGCCATAATTACCTCTGTTGCTCCTGAGCATATGGAGTTTTTCAAGAATATGGATACGGTAGCTCATGAGGAATTGTCCATTAGCCAAGTCGCTAAAAAAACCATCTTCAACCTTCACGATATCGATGAAAAATATCATAATCTCATAGTTGGAAATCGCGTGAGTTACGGCGACGAATCTGCTGATGTTTTCCTGGAAATTAAAGAAGACTACAGACACTGGTTGTATTGTCAATTTAAGACACTCTGCGAAGAAACTTCTCAGGATATAAATATTTCTGTATTAGGCAAGCACAATATTCGCTCAATCACTGGCGCGGCGGCGGCGGGGTTAGCTTGCGGAATGAATATTGAAGAAGTTGCGGCGGCTTTAACAAAAATCAGACCAGTTTCAGGTAGAATGAATATTTTACGCGGCATACGCGGCTGTACGTTGCTGGACGACACTTACAACGCCAGTCCTATTGCCATGGAAAATTCGTTAAAAACGCTCTATTCCATCTCTGCCAATCATAAAATTGCCGTATTGGGCGATATGAATGAATTGGGTGAAACATCCGAATCGGAGCATAAAAAAATCGGTGAAATTTGTGACCCTAAACAGTTAGAATTGCTCATCACCGTCGGTAAAATGGCTAAAAAACACCTCGCACCAATTGCTGAAAAAAATGGCTGTAAAGTAGTTTCTTTTGACACGGCGCTTGAAGCTGGAGAATTCCTGAAAAATAGCGACATTAAAGATACGACTATTCTATTCAAAGGCTCGCAGGGCGGCATTTACCTTGAAGACGCTGTGAAAGAATTGCTACTCGACCCAAGCGATGCAGAAAAATTAGTTCGCCAATCACAAAGCTGGATGAAACAGATTAAAGCAGGTTAAATTTTACGACTCTTTTTCTCAATCTCAGAAATAATTTCCTGAACGACGACCTTCTTGTCATTCCACGGAATTCGCTTGCCATTCACAATTCGGTACTGCTCATGACCCATACCCGTAATCAGAACCGTATCGCCACGAACAGCCGACCTCAGAGCTTGATAAATCGCCTGTTTTCGATCAGCAATTTCCGTCATTTTATGAGCCTTTTTCGTTCGCTCAATTCCCTGACGAATCATTGCCCGAATTTCATCTGGATTTTCGTTGTAGCTTTCCTCGTCAGTTAGGAAAATCCTATCTGCCAAATTAGCCGCCAGCTCGCCCATAATCGGACGCTTTGTCTTATCTCTGTCGCCGCACGCACCAAACACCAAAGTTAATCGCCCCTTGGTAATTTTATGAGTGGTTTTTAGCAATTTTTCCAACGCGTCTGGCGTGTGCGCATAATCCACAATAATATCAATTCCAAGCTTATTTTCTACTCGCTCGAATCGTCCAGGAATCGTCTCCAGGTTCGCCACGCCCTCTTGGATATCTTCTAACTTTATTCCCAACAAATATGCCAACGACACCGCAGCCGACATATTCTTCACGTTAAATTCGCCAGGCAAATTAGTCGCCAGCTCCAAATGAGTTTGATGATCAATCCAGTAGACTCGCCTCTGTTCCCTTTTTCTATAACTTAACGTGTGTTAAGTGAGCTTCAGCTTCCGGATTCGTCCCGTAAGTCATTTTCTCGCCAGAAGCCGTAAACTTGTCAAAATATTCAAACCACTCGTCATCACGATTCAGTACGATATATTTCGGCTTTTTCTCAAACAATTTAGCCTTAGCTGCCGCGTAAGCTTCCATCGTTTTATGATAATCCAAATGGTCTTGAGTCAAATTAGTCATCACCGCCGCCTCAATTGGCACGCCGTCAAATTTATGTTGTGACAGAGCGTGACTTGTTGCCTCTAAAATCACATATTCCACGCCTTCACGCTGAGCCGTCTGGAAAAAGCTAAACAGCCTTGCTACAGTCGGAACTGTCGCATTCAAATCATTTATCTTTTCCTTTCCAGTAATTTCAATCACCGCCGTCGTAAATAATGCAGTCTTAAAGCCAGCCTCTTTCAAGATCTCATTGATATAACACGCGGTCGTAGTTTTCCCGTTTGTCCCTGTTACTGCGATAATTCTCAAGCCACGAGCTGGATTGCCGTATCTTAGGCTAATCATCTTCGTGCGCGCAACTCTATAGGCGTTTTTGGTTTTTTCCAAAGCTCCTTGAGGTAGCGTTTTTCTAGCAATTTTTACCAACTCGTTTTTCATAATACCCATTTTACCACTTATATTTGCTATAATAAAAACAAATGAGAGAATTTTGGGAATTGAGAATCCAGTTGCGACGAAACAGCGGCGTCAATAGTTGAAGATGGCGAACGCTTGCTTTCAAATGTCGTCAATTCTCAAATTGATATTCATGCAGAATACGGCGGAGTTATTTGAGAAATTGCCGCTCGTAGTCACTTGGAAGTTGTAAATCCCGTCATTAAAAAAGCTTTTTGTCTGACGCAAATTGCACTTGGGATGATATTGACGCCATCGCTGTTGCTTACGCGCCGGGGCTTATTGGCTCGTTATTAATCGGCACTCTCGCCGCCAGAGCTCATCAGCTATTATCCATAATAAGCCGCTCTTTAAGATTCATCATGTAGAAGCTCACGTGTACGCTTAATTTTATCAATAAGCAAGCTGACAATTTATCTCTAACATTGCCGAAACAGCAGCCGTCATTCCCTATGCTTTCGTTGATCGTTTCAGGCGGGCATTCACAACTTGTCCTATTTAAAAATCACGGTGATTATCAGCTTATTGGACAAACTCAAGACGACTTGTGGTTGGCAGAAGCTTTTGATAAAGTTGCTAAAATCATCGGTTTGCCATATCCTGGCGGCCCAGCCATTGCTAAAGTCGCTGAACTTGGCGATCCACCCGCGTTCCACTTGCCTATCGCCAGATTATCCGGCGAATACGATTTTTTCCTTCTCTGGGCTTAAGACAGCCGTTTTGAGAGCCGTTCAGCACGAAGTCGGTAAAGACTTCACTTTTCCCTCTCATGAGCTTCCAGCGCTCGTAGATGACGAATTACGACGTAATATGGCGGCGAGTTTCCAAATATACAGCCATAAAAACTCTCGTAAATAAAACCAAGAAGGCGTTTGACAATTTCCAGCCAGCCTCTGTTGTAATCGCTGGCGGAGTCGCCAGCTAATCAAGAATTGCGCCGTCAATTACGCGAAGCTTTGCCAATTGACATCGAATATGCCCCCTATCCAGCTCTGTACAGATAACGCCGCGATGATTGCTACTCTCGGTTATTTCAGATCTCAAATTGACGAGCCTACAGATCCATACGATTTGGAAGTTCAGCCAAGTTTATCAATGACAGCAATATAACGTTGTGAGGATTACAACATGAATCAACATTTTCTACAATCATCAGCTTGGGAAAAATTCCAACAATCGCTCGGTCGAAAAGTCTTTCACAACAGAGGTGAAGGATGGGAATATTTCGCAATATTAGAGCATGGTACGGGCAATTCTCGCCTATATTGCCGCTTTTGGTCCAACTGTCATTAATGAAGAAGCGTCTACGGTTGGCGTTAAAAGACTTTGTTAGTCTGGGTAAAAAAACTTGGCGTAACTTTCCTTAGAGTCGGACCAATTAAACCCACCTTTTTCTAAGGTGTTATCTGATGAGCATTGGAGAAAGCCACTTATGTCCATTTGCAGCCAGAACATACGCATGTTATCAATCTCCAGCAGCCAGAGGAAGAGATTATAGCAAGCATGGCGCAACCTGTAAGGAATTGTTATAGGAATTATCATAAAAAAGGTGTAACTGTTCATCAATCTCAAAGCCCGGACGATATTAAATATTTCCTAGAATTGATACACGAAGTTGCCAAACGAACCGGCATGTCGCCGCACCCAGATTCATATTTTCATAAGCAAGCTGGTTTCCTACTTCCATCCAAGGATGCTTCATTTTGGTATGCAACATATGACAATAAAGTAATTGCTACTGCCCTATTTTTCGACTCAAAAACAACTCGAATTTACGCGCATGCGGCTGTAAATTCTACGCCAGAATATCGCAAACTTAATGCTGGAACTGCCCTGCTCGCCGAAGCGATAATCGATGCAAAACATCGTCAAATGGAGAAAGTCGATTTATACGGAATTGCTCCTGAAAACGCGCCAAAAAATCACCCGTGGGCTGGCTTTACGAAAGTTTAGGCGATCGTTCGGCGGCGAAGATATCTATTCTGGGTCAACCTGGGAACTTCCTTTAAAGCCACTTCAATATTGGCTATATCGAGCGTATCAAACGATCAGAAAATAACCTTATTTTATCCATCCCTCGCACCACATAAATTTGTGGTATAATTAAGATGTAATATAAACATGTGGAGAAATTAGAGGATTACGATATTTAAGGGCTTTTGCACGTGAAAAGCTACTTTTGTTTTCTTTTGTCTTTTTTCACATGAAAAAACCATGGAATAACTTATGCAGCTAGCTAAACAATACATACCAAACGATTACGAACCGAATATTTATGCCCTCTGGGAAACTAGTGAGGCTTTAGAACCAACAGGGGTAGGCAAGCCGTATTCAATCATTATGCCGCCACCTAACGCGAATGGTAATCTGCATATCGGGCATGCACTCGATATGAATTTGAAGGATAATTTTGATTCGTTATCACCGAATGAAGGAGTGACGACGCTGTATTTATTCCAGGCGCCGACCACGCTGGGTTTGAAACTTGGGTTGTGTATGAAAGGGAATTGACGAAGCAAGGGAAGAGTCGCTTCGATTTTTCACGTGACCAATTGTATAGTCAAGTTTGGAATTTTGTACAAGAAAAACGCGGCAATATGGAGCTGCAATTGCGCGCGTTAGGTGTTGGTGCGTCATGGAAGCATTTGACGTTCACTCTGGACGATAAAGTTATCAACACTGTATACGATACATTTAGGGAAAATGTGGGATGACAATTTGGTTTACAGAGGTGAGCGAATTGTCGAATTATTGTACCGAACACCAAACCAGCTTTGCTGACATCGAGGTAGAACATAAGAACGAGGAAAGGGAAGTTGTGGAAAATAGCTTACCCGACATTAGATAAAATTGGCGAGATTATCATAGCTACTACGCGCCCAGAAACTATGCTCGGCGACGTTGCTGTGGCGGTTCATCCAGACGATGAGCGATACAAAAAATTGATTGGAACTCGCATTTTACTGCCGATTGTCGATAAGGAAATTCCTATCATCGCGGACGAATACGTCGATATGAGCTACGGTACCGGTGCGGTTAAGATTACGCCAGCACACGATCCGAACGACTTTGAAATTGCAAAACGCCATGATTTGCCTCTAGAGTCAATTATCAGCCCAGAAGGGAAGATGATAAACGTGCCAGCGCAGTTCTTGGGATTAACGCCAGTAGAAGCTCGCGCTCGAGTTTCTGGAAGCGTTGGAGGCGCTGGAGCTACGCCGCGGTGAGACTGAAATTGAACACGCCGTTGGACATTGTTATAAGTGTGGCAGCGTGATTGAGCCAATGATTAAAGAGCAGTGGTTTATTAAAACGCAATCACTCGCACAGCCAGCAATTGACGCGCTTAAAAAAGAAGAAATCACTTTTTATCCAGCATCCAAGCGCAAAGAACTTATCGCATATCTTGAGCAATTGAAAGACTGGAATATTTCACGACAGATTCCATGGGGAATACCAATTCCTGCGTTTGTAAATGAAAACGACCCTAAGGATTGGATATTCGACACTCGCACCAACGAGCAGAGTATTGTTGTAAATGGCACAACATATATCAGGGAAGAGGATACCTTTGACACTTGGTTCTCATCTGGTCAATGGCCATATATCGTAACGGATTATTTAACTGGCGGCGATTTAGCTAATTATTTCCCAACTGACATGATGGAAACTGGTATGGATATTATGCGCGCATGGGTTTCTCGAATGATCATGCTTAGCCTATACCGAACAGGGAAGTTACCGTTCAAAGAAGTTTATCTACACGGAATGGTTAATGACGAGCACAATCAAAAAATGTCCAAGTCTAAGGGTAACGTTATCAATCCAATGGAATTGGTTGCGGAATTCGGATCTGACGCAACGCGCATGGGAGTTATTTCTGGGCGAGCGCCAGCTCAAAGCCAAGCCTTCAACAAGGGATCAGTTATTGCGGCACGCAACTTCTGCAATAAGCTATGGAATATTGCCAGGTTTGTCGAGGCGCAAATTGGCGATAATCACCAAATTGTCGACTTAGAGCCACAAACTCCGGCCGATCACTGGATTATTCGCCAATTGAACGACGCCGCCAACAACATTGCCGTTAGAATAGAGCAATATCGCTTCTCAGAGGCATCAGAAACTGTTTATCACACCATTTGGGACGACGTGGCTGACTGGTACATTGAATCGTCTAAGACTGCGATCAATCGTCCGTTACTATCTTGGGTTTTGGCAACTTCTTTGAAAATCGCTCATCCGTTTGCGCCGTTCGTTACGGAAACAATTTGGCAAACACTCAATTACACCGACGGCATTTTGATGCGTGAAGCTTGGCCGACTCCAGAAAAGTTCGATCCGATTGCCGCTGAGCAATTCGAGCAACTTAAGCTTCTGGTTGCTGAAGGTCGCTGGGTGATTGCTGAACTGCCAGGGAATAAGAAATATCGATTGTTATACGGCAACGACAGTCTTATCGCCGACAATCAAGACACAATTAAGCATCTGATGCGGCTTGAGGCAATTGAACACACGGATCAGCCGCGTGGACTGAGATTGGCGGCGGCAAACAGGGAAGCGTGGCTAGATATTGATAGCGAAACTCTGTACCAACATCAGGAAAATTTGGAAATGCGCCTAGCCGAAGCACGTCAGAAATTGGCGGGATTAAAGAAGCGCCTGGAAAATCCGACTTACGTTGAGAAGGCGCCAGCTCACCTTGTCGAGGAAACTCGCGAGCAATTAGCCGAGCAAGAAAAAATCATTACTCGGCTTGTTTCGGAACTGGAAGTAATTAGCTTAAAATAGCCTAGCTTACACCTTCAAAATCAAGGTGATATCCGTCAAAAGTATGTTGACCACGAGCGGCATATTTTTGGCGTAATCGCTTCTTATCGTTGTTACGAGGTGTAGTTCGCGGTCGCGCTGAACCTTCTTTCAACACATTTGACAATTGAGCGTGTTCTGGATGAGTATGAGGCTTTGTTTCTGGCATTTTTATTTCACCCTCAACGTCACTTTGAACGCTATATGTTTTCCAAGATGACAAAAACGCTTTATCGACGTTGGTATCGTGCAGCAGCACACCAAACGCTACATTCAAACTGACAAACATAGTTGTAACGGTGAAAAACTGTTGTACTAAATTCATTTTTATTCTTTGTTTTTTGTCTCCGTTGGGTGGCGGAAACGGTGGGATTCGAACCCACGAAGGACTTACGCCCTTAGCGGATTTCGAGTCCGCTGCATTCAGCCTCTCTGCCACGTTTCCTGTGTGCGGCACAAACCGCAATTTTGGCGGAAGGGGTGGGATTCGAACTCTCGGTGGGTTTTCACCGCCCGCCGGTTTTCAAGACCGTTGCCTTCAACCGCTCTGTCACGCTTCCGTGTTATCTCTGAATTTTGGCGGATGATGGCCGGGCTTCTTTTTTTTGGCTAGTGCCTTCTTTTCGTGCTGCCCGCATTTAGACCCATTGGTTTCCCTTGGAGGCCGCTTGGTTGTAGGCGTAGCCTTCGCTTTCGAACTGTTTGAGTCGTATCGTGGTCGGTGTCGTTGTGTTCGGTGGCTTTATGGTCCATCGGGTCTAATAGAATTATGATAAAAGAATACGTCTCTAAAATTACAATAGGATTACTTACAATTGGGTTCGGTGTAGCTTTAGCAACCGCTCCAGTTTCCGCATTAGGCGAAGGTGGTGCTCCAGCTGGAATTAACGCGGCACGCGGCGACAATACGCCATCCAACTTGGCTAATGGCGATTCATCAATCGTAAGGCGAGCCATCAACATTATGCTATTCGGCGTCGGCGTCTTAAGTGTCGTTATGCTAATCTTCGGCGGTTTCCGCTACGTAATATCTGGCGGTAAAAAAGAATCTGTCACAAACGCCAAAAACACAATTTTATATGCAATCATCGGTCTATTAATCGCAGTCTTTGCTTACGCCATAATCAACTTCATCCTTGGCGCAGCTTTAAGCGGCGGATCAACCACTAACGTTTAATTGTTCGCTAATTCTCATCGTGATATACTAACGTCATGAACGATAGTCCAGAAAACCAAGACTTTGAAACGCCATCACCTGACAGGCTTGATTTAACCGAGCCAATAGCTTGGAACGCACCAGAAGGCGTGCAAGTTCAACGCGGTAAATTGTGGTACGTGTTTTTTGTCATCGTGTTGATAGGATTAATGGCTTTGGCGATTTTAGTGTTTAAGAACTGGACTTTCGCTGTTTTACTGCCAATTATGGCTGTAGCCTTGTTTGTATTATCAAACAAAACCCCACAAGTAATAAACTACGCGATTAGCCCCAAAGGCATTTACATCGCCGATGTTTTACACGATTTTAGCGAATTTCGCGCATTTGGATTAATTCACGAAAACAACCAACATTCGATTCTATTATTGCCAGTAAAACGATTTTCGCCAGGTTTGACTATTTATTTTTCCGAAGCAGAGGGCGAAAGAATCGTCGATATGCTCGGAGCGCGCCTACCAATGCAAGAAATTAAGCCAGACGCCTTAGAGAAGTTTATTCGGCTGATAAAGCTATAGCTTGATTGACTATATTTTATGTGGTAGAATACAAAAGTTCAGTGCTTTATAGCAATGAAGGTACCTTATATTTTTGTTGTTGCGGCTCTTTTTGAAAGGCTGTATGCACCCGTAGCTCAGCTGGATAGAGCGCTGGCTTGCGGAGCCAGAGGTCGTAAGTTCGAATCTTGCCGGGTGTACCAATTAACCTTTACGGAGAGGTGCAGGAGTGGTTGAACTGGCCGCTCTCGAAAAGCGGTATGGGGCAACTCATCGAGGGTTCGAATCCCTCTCTCTCCGCCATAGATATTATGAAAATCACCATTATAACAATCGGAAAAAAGCACGAAGCCTGGGTTCAACCAGGCATTTTTCGTTTTTTAGAGCGTCTACGAGCACCTTTTGCTGCGGAAATGATTATTCTACCGCATTCAAGCTTTGAAGGCGACAGAGCGCGCCAGGAAGAGTCTGAGCGTATTTTTTCACGCCTTAATTCGGACGACTTCGTTATTTTGCTCGATGAGCGCGGTAAGAACCTATCATCACCGGAATTATCTGACCTAATAACCGAACATATCGACAAGCACATTGTCTTCATCATCGGTGGCGCTTACGGAGTTACTAGCGACTTGCGCCAAAAATCCAACATCGTCTGGTCGTTATCGAACTTAGTGTTTCCACACCAATTAGTTCGTCTTATTTTAGCTGAGCAATTATACCGCGCCCAAGAAATCCATCGCGGCAGTCATTATCATCACTCATAGCTTCGGACGCCCATGCCTGGCAATAACCGCAATTTCCACGTGTTTGGCGCCATTTTTCTTCAAACATTCCGCCGCCGCCAACACAGTTGAGCCAGTCGTAAAGATATCATCAATAATGATATATCGCTTATTTTTATCAACTTTACCCGCAATTTCAAAAAACTCCTTTGCTTGACGTTTTCTCTGGGCGGAAGACTTCGTAAAGTGCTGAGTTACGTTATTTCTACGCCGAAGCAGGGAACGACATTCTATTTTTCTACGTCGAGATAGTTTAATAGCAATTTTTCGGATATGATCAAATCCACGACGCCGAATATTCTTAGAAATTGTAGGAATTGGTATGATTACTGTATCTGGCGGCAATTCAGGCAGGGCTTCGTCTAAGAACTCGCTTAGTAAATCAGCCGCCGCCTGAACGCGATTGAACTTATAATCATCAATAATCTTTGCGACAACACCTGTGCGTCGCGAAAAACACCAGATCATATCACAGGGAAGATTATGCTTTTTACATAAGTTGCCATTCTCCAATAAATCACCACATAATACACACATATCATACTTCCGACTGATGATGTATTTTTTACAATCTAAGCATAAAATATCACCGGTTTTACCACACTTATAACAGTGGTGAGGAGCGATGATTGATGGTAGTGTGTCAAACATTGTAATTTTTACGTTTTAAGCCTTTCTCTGTTGATTATAACGCACATTACAGTTATACTAATAAAGACTTTGTCAATGAGCCTATTATAAAAGTGGAGGAAATTATGGCCCGAAAGCAAGATGATACATTACTAACAGAACAGGAATTGGCAGCGGCGTTTATTGATGATGATAACGACGATCTGCTACCTGGTTTTAACGACGACAATAGTAGAAGCAACAGTACACCAGCAACACGATCCGATGACAACTGGGAAGATGAGGCTGATGATGCAATGGGTCAATTGGCTGTTGACGTTTTTGAGACAGAAAATAACCTAGTTATCAAAGCTCGTACTGCCGGCGTAGATCGAAACGACCTAGACGTAAGCATTTCTGACGGCATCTTAACAATTAGCGGCACACTGTCTAGCGGCGACGAAGCAGATGTTCGCCAATGGCACATCCAAGAATGCTACTGGGGCGAATTCAGTCGTACATTAGCATTGCCAACCGCTGTGAATGAAGAAGGCGTTAAGGCAGAATTAAAAGATGGCGTTTTGACAATTACTTTTGAAAAGATAAAGCAAGAAAAGAGCAAAGAAGATTCAAGTTCTGTAAAAACCATTTCACAGAAAATACCGTCACAAGTTGGCGGTATTTTTTTAGCCATAAAAAAAGAACCTCATCAGCGAGGCTCTTTTTTATCACTGGGAAGGATTATGATCCTGATGTAAACTTATCGATAACCATATTGACGATTGCGTATGCCAAAATTGCAACCACCAAACCGACAATTGCGTACAAAACTGTGTTCTTAGCTGCCTGAACCTTATTGCTATCACCAGCTGAAGTGGTGTAGCGGATACCACCCCAGATAAGCATAATAACGCTCAATGCACCAACAGCAAACAAGAATATATTTACAAACTGCTTAACCAAAGCTTTGAGGGTCTGAAGTGGTTTCATTTACACCATCTCCTTTTGCGCTGTTTACACCACTATTTAGGGTAAAGTCTCCTTCAGCGCTTGCAGCTGGAGCTACAGCCAAAGCAACAGTTGGTACTACCAGTAGTCCCGCCAAGATTAATTTTAATTTATTCATTGTTATTTTCTCCTTGTTTAATGATATTACTATTATACATTTTTATCTGTTATTTGCAAAACTAATTATGGATTTATTATAGTCGATTTATAACCATATTGACAATCGCCCATGCCATGATAGCCACAATTAATCCAACTACTGAATAAATGAGCGTATTCTGAGCAGATTTTGTCTTTGATGCGTCGCCAGATGAAGTAATATAGCGAAAACCACTAAAAATAATCATAATAACAGACAAAATACCCACAGCCCAAAGTAAAACATTAACTACTGTTTTTATTAGACCGCCATCACCGTCAATACTTTTACCTTTCATTTCCGATGTTGTAGCCGTATCAATTCCTTTAGATACCTGGGCAGAAACACTGCCCGACAGGGAAGTGGTAGATAAAACTGACACCCCAAACACCGCACAGGTCATAATTGCTATTGATATTATTGATTTTTTCATATTTTCTCCTAATTAAACCTATTAAATACAAAATTGACAATTGCTGATGCGAATAATGACACTGCCAAGCCAACTACCGCATATAAAACAGTATTCCTGGCTTTTGCGGCTTTCTGGGCGTCACCACTGGAAAGTGCAAACATAATACCACCAATAACTATCATAATAATCGAAATAGCACCAACGGCCGTAAGTAGAACTTCAACGATAGTTTTTATAATACCGTTCACTTGAGTTTCGCCAGTGTCTTTATTTTTACAATAGACAGAGTTATTTTTCATTTCCTGAGCAAATATTAATACCGTTAGCTGCAGATACCGCTGGAGTAAACACTCCAAGGAGCCCAATCATTAGTATTCCAGCGGTCAGGATTTTTGTAAAAATCTTCATCTTAAACCTTTCCTATAATATAACCTGTTATAGCAATCGCACTAGCAATAATAACCAAACCAATGACTGAATATAGAATAGCATTCTTTGCGCTGGCAGTTTTGGACGGATCGCCAGAGGACAGGGAATAGTTTATTCCAGCAATAATCACCACAATAACAGCTACGACACCAGCCACCCAAAATGCGAAATTAACAAACTTCATAATATCTACACCATTATTCTCGGCACACCAAGAGCATCTGGCTCTCCCTAATAATCCAGCAAAAAATTCCATATATCTCATTTTATACCCCTATCTTTGATGATATAAAGTTAACCAACCGCAACAGAAGCTAGGGCAATAACCAAGCCAATCGCGGCACTCATAATAGTTTTTCGTCCATGAGCAGCCTTATCTGGAGCTCCGTTACTGGTCATCATCAAGAAACCACCGTACATGATATATCCAATAGTCGTGTAGCCGATAAGCTGCAGCAAATCATCAACGATATTAAGTGCGATTTTCCAAATATAGTTAGCTTGAGAATTAGCATCTGCGCCTGGACTTCTAAGGGAACAGTCATTATTAGTTAAACCGCTATACCATGGTTTTAACGTTAAAATTTTTCCCTTATTAGAACACGCATCGTTATCGTCCGCAAAAGAAGTATTCGGGAAAGTTACACTCGCCCCAAACGACCCCATAATCAATTAAAGACATAGCTATTATAATCTTCTTCATTAATCGAAAACTCCTCCTGGAATAATAAAGTTGGTAATTGCCACCATAAATGCAAACATTATTATCCCAATGACAGTATTCGTCCAAACTTCACGCGCTTTTTTTATCTTATCTGGACTACCCTCAGAAGTGGTATATAAGAATGCCCCGTATATAACAGCACCAACCGCCGCAACTCCAATACCAGCGGTTAAGATCTTAATAACTTGCTTGATTATGTTGATAATTGCCGTGCTACCTTCGCCTTCACAAGAAATAACAGAAGTTTCCGCGCCGCCACAGCTGGTAGCTAAAGCTATTCTGGGTATAAAAACACTTCCTGCGATTACTGTTGCGATGAATATACTGATTACAATATTTCTTTTTGTCATAAAATTTTCTCTTATACCTAAATTGTAAAATAGTCAAGCGAAAAAAGCAAACATTTTCCTTGAAAAGACAGAAGTAATCTGATAATATAAGGGATATTGATATGCGCTCGTAGTGAAGTTGGCCTATCACGCCTCCCTGTCACGGAGGAGATCGCCGGTTCGAATCCGGTCGAGCGCGCCACAGATATTTTCACCCCTCGACAGGGTGTTTTTTTATGAAAATATTCTGTATTTATTGCATTTATGTGCAATTTATGTTATGATATCGCCAATTGGACTGGGAAGTCTAAGGAGTTTTACAATAAAATACCTGACAATGTCAGAGAAAGGACCCCAAGCGTTATGGTTTATAACCCTAATAAGCTTAATAACCCAAGCGGTTCAGAACTACCAAAAAAAATAATGGCACTAATTGGCACGGCAGCACTTGCATTTGGAGTGGCGGGATGTAATAGAGAGACTCACAGCGAACCAACTCCAGACATCACAACATCTACAGCGCAAGAAACTCAGAGTCCAGCACCAGAGTTGTCGCCAGATAAAACACCAGCCTCAAGAAAGACTGATGTTGAAGAAATGCTAAAACCCCTAAAAGACTGGAATTACGAAGGTATTGATCTGAGTATCTTAGACGACAAGAATGCCTCTAGAGAAGACTTGGTAGGAATTTTAGATCAGTTTATTAGAAATAACTATGATAACGGTGAAGAGCCTGTTTTTGATCCAGTAACAAAGAAAACAGCTTGGAGTGCATTGAGAATAATCCGACTAATTCAAATGCTTAGTGTTGATCATTCTGATGACGCAAACTACACAAGGGCAATGAATCTAGCTACGGCTATGTTTAATCCGGAAAAGACTGAAGAATTAGAAAAATTCAAAGAAGCAATAAGAAAGCTTTGGGCAGCTTCAAACCCAACATCTCCTACATGCAAAAAGGAACTCTGTACCGTTGAACAGCGATCGCTTTATTATGACTACACTGAAATACTGAGAGTAAGTAAACAACCTATCGCAGTCAATAATTCTAAAGGAACGAAAGATTCAGTTGTTAGATTTGAGGCAAGTGGAGCAACCATAACTGTGCCATCAAATAATAAGGACTTCGAAGCCAGTCCTATTAATATGTCCGTAGAAGTTAATACGTCGAACATTCAACATCTGATTGAACTTAACGAGATAACATTCGGTGTAGAAAAAAAAGCATGGTGGTCTTAGGGTCACTAATCTTACCATGACAATACCGCATATGCTATAATGCAAGCATATGCGGTATTTTTACTATAATCCTATAAAACCACTGCTGATTATTTTATTTGCATCGCTAGCTTTTATAATTTTGCAGCCAATTTTAGTTGCATATGCGGATGACGCAACCTCCAAACCTATTAAAGGAGGTGCCGTTATCTGTAATACTGAATATGGTAATTACAAGAAAACCCCTCAAGGTGAAGAAAGTAAAGATGATGGATGGTGGTGGTGTTATAGTAGTAAAAGTAACCATAGAGTGAGCTATGACAGACTTAAATGTGATAGTGGATATAAAGCTGAATCACGAGAAGTACAGGGATCAACACCTAAGGAAGGACCCTATTCACAGGGTAGGTGTGTGAAATTATCAAAGAGGAAATGCCAGAAAAAGGTTCTCAATAGAGGTTGTCACTAATCAAGTAAATATGCCCAATCTAGAGGAAGTTCTAAAAACCGAAGATTACCAATAGTACTTGGTATATGGGTTGTCGGACAGCGAAAAACTCGAGGCTGGATGCGCAACTATTAGCGGAAGTATCAGTTGCGATCAAATGCACAAAAAAGCTGTCGCAAAGAAATTACCAGGGATTTGTATAGTTGAAGCTGAAGAAGCTGTATCCTTCAAATACGGAGATACTGATCTAGTGCCAAGAATCAATATTTCACCGACTGTGTTAGCTCAAGATCAGGCATAAAGATCAAGTCACACAAAATATGACAGCTATAGCCTGGGATAACATTAAAGAGATGGACGTGCCAGCTCAGCTAAAAAGGCAGAAAATAATTTACTAAGCCAGAAGAAAGATGAAGCGAAAAATTCGTGTGGCGTCGACGGTGTGGGATGGCTTGTTTGTCCTTTAATGAGTTTTGCTGGCAGTCTTGGTGATTCTTCTTATTCTGCAATATCTTATTTTTTATCTATTGATCCAGAGATCTTTAAGGAATGATTCAACATGCGGGGGATTAGGACAAGCTTGGGGTTTCTTCCGAGATATTGCAAATGCTGTATTTGCCGTAATATTCCTGTGGGTGATATTTTCCCAAATAAGTAATGTTGGCGTCAGTAATTATGGAATTAAGAATATTCTGCTACGGTTGATAATAGGAGCTTTGCTCGTAAACTTATCTTTTTATCTCTGTCAATTGGCTGTAGACTTGTCTAATATCCTCGGTTTTTCTCTTAAAGGAGTTCTGGAGGGGGCTGCATCAGGAGTCGGTACCCAATCAGCAGCGGTTGGTAGTTTCTCCACTTTTATCGTTTGGGGGCTTAGCTCTAGCTGGAGTAGGTTTGTTCCTATTTCTTGCTGTAAGTATACCTACTATCATGGCTCTACTTTTGGCTTTACTCGTCGTGCTGGTTATATTAATTGTTCGACAAGCTGCTATTATATTATTAATAGCAATATCTCCATTAGCATTTGCTGCATGGCTTCTACCAAACACTGAAAACTTATTCAAAAAATGGATATCAATGTTCAGAGGGTTATTGTTAGTATTTCCTGTAATATCTCTTCTATACGGAGCTGGAAAGTTGGCTGGTGCGGTATTGGCAGCATCAGCTACAGATGATCCAAATAATCCGAAGGAGACTATGCAATTTGCAGCCTTAGCAGCGTCTATTTTACCATTAGGTGCCACACCCTTCGTATTACAGAGTTCTTTAAATTCATTGGGCAGTATTGGTGCAAAGATAGGAAAAATGAGTGCCAATGCACACGGTCGATTCGCTGGAAATGTAAAGGGCGTAGCGAAAAGACGTGTTGACAATTCTGTTATTGGTGATACAAAAAGAAAATACTCAGACTTCATGGATAGAAAACGCGCAAGCATGCGAACGGGTAAATTTGCGACGTGGAGGGACAACAGTCCAATCGGTCGATTCATGGGCTGGGATAAAGGTGGAGCACGCGCCCGCGCAGCTGTAGATAAAGCGTTCGAAAGTGACGTTGAAAATGCATCCACAATGTTGCAAGGTATGACATCTGACGATATATCCGATATAGCTAACGGTACAAACACAACAGCCTCACAAGCTCTGCGTGCGGCTGCTGTTGATCATATTATGGCTAATGGTAGTTTTGAAGAACGTATGGAGGTGCTGAGTAGCCTAAAAGGTGTAGACACTTCTATAAAACAACGAGCAATTAAAGCTGCATACGCAAAGAAGGATAATAATATTATAGGAAATAGATTCGGGGATGCTATCCTCGAAGATGAAGTTGGAAATATGACTGATCTAAAGAATATGGCCATAGATAACGCTGCAGATGGCAATTTACAAGCAGAACACTTAGTACAAAATGGCGCAGCAACCAAATGGTTATCTAAGGCCATTACTAGCAGCGGGAATCAGCAAGCCGAGGATGCATTTATACAAGCAGGAGAAATTGCTATATCGAATCCAAATACTGCGAAAAATATGAATCAAACAATATTAGATGCATTAAGTGCTCACGGAGTGGTTGCACATAATACGCCACAGAATACATCTTCCTCTAATTCTCAGCAATCATCGCAAAATAGCCAGGGTAGGGGCTCTCAACAGTCATCACAGCATAACCTGGAGGGCAATAATTCTTGACATTCATCACAAAATCACCAGCAGAGCAATATCAGCTCTGGGGGGGGAATAAATACAGCATAAGGCATTAAGCAAGAAAAAATCATACACAGCTTCTTCTCTTGACTTTTTCCATCAAAAATGCTAATATAACCTCAGATGGAGTGGTTAATTTCCCGTAAGCAGCTTCTTAACAAGTGGCTGCAGTGGTTTATATTGCTGATAGCAGGGATGCTGGTGGGCATTTTTCTTAATACCTTAACACACTCAACCTCTGTTTACGCCGTAGACGCAGAATGGAGCGGTCATAATTTAACCTATAATAAAGAAAAATATACAAAGATAAGTGATGATAAAAAGATCAAACAATTTAACCTACCTGATAATTCGCTTGTTTATGTTAATGAAGATAAGAATAAAAAAGAAACCAAGGTTATTTATTTCCCATCAAGCGAAATATCTTCACTAAGTTCCGCAACTTACGCGGTTTATTCATTTACGCCACCAAACACCTACGAACAAACCAGCACTTCAACTATTTCAATTGAATCGCCATCTGAAAATTCAACCAGCACTTCCTGTGATGTGCAGGGAATAGGATGGTTTATCTGTCCAGTTTCCAACTGGCTGGCTGATGGCATAGATTATATGTACAGCGCGCTTCAGGAGTTCTTAAAAACTAAGCCTTTAGAAACAACCAACCAAAACAGCGGAATTTATCTGGCGTGGGTCATTATGCGAAACATTAGCAACGTGGCGTTTATCGTGGCGTTTTTGGTGATTATCTACTCACAATTGACCTCTGTAGGAATTAGCAATTACGGCGTTAAAAAAATGCTCCCTAGGTTAGTGATTGCGGTGGTGTTGGTCAATTTATCGTTTACGTTTTGTGCTGTATTACTGGATTTATCAAACATAGCCGGCTATGCTTTTCAGGACGCTTTCATGGGAATTAAAAATACCATATCTACCGTAGGAGAAAATACGGGCGTAGGTTGGACATGGTCAGAAGTTATTGTGATGATATTATCCAACGGAGCTTTAGCTGGTGGAGTGGTCGCAACAGTGGCTATGGGGGCAGAATTGCTACCATTGGCACTATCAGCATTAGTGGGAATAGGTCTAGTACTTCTCTTAGTGCTTCTAATTATGGCAGCACGTCAAGCTTTAATTGTAATCTTAATCATCATTTCACCTTTAGCCTTCGTTTGCTATTTACTTCCTGGTACAGAAAAATGGTTTAAGAAATGGCGAGACTTATTCTTCACGATGTTAGTATTTTTCCCGGCATTCGCTGTAATATTCGGTGGGGCACAATTGGCTGGAATAATAATTATCCAAAACGCCACTGGAGCAAATGGCGGAATAATGCAAATCTTAGGAATGGTAGTTCAAGTTATACCATTAGCCTTAACTCCTATAATTCTGAAACTTAGCGGCGGAGTATTAGGTAAATTCGCTGGGTTTGTTAATGATAAGAATAAGGGCTTATACGACAGGACTAAGAACTGGGCTAAAGATCGTCGTGAGACCATTAAAAACAAGAAGTTGGCTAACCCCAATATGGCGCGATTCAACCCAAATCGTTTACGCCGTTGGGCAGATCATAACGGTAGAGCACTCAAAAAAGATCTGGAAACTTCACAGAAAAATGCCGAGAATTCATTTAGAGATACAGCCAGGTATAAGAAGTTAGACTTAGACGCCAGACAGGCTTCCAGGCGTGCAGATCTGTTATCCGCACAAGATGACAATCGCTACCTCGAAGCTACGCTGGGTCACGCACCAACTGATACGTATGGAAAGCTTACGATCGCGCTCTACGAGCCGTGTCAGCTACATACTCAACTTGGCGAGACGCAGCAACAAGCTCAATTTATGTCAGATATTAAAGACCTAGAAACCGAAATTGCAACAGCAGGTCTGATTAAGAATAACGCTCAACGTCAACAGCACAGTGAATTTGCAGAGCAATTGATAAACAGCAAGGAACTTCGAGAGAAGGCTGGCGGCAATGTATTCAAAGATGCAAATGGCAATTTGATTGGTGCAAATGCAGCCTTAGCTTCAGCCATAGCAACCAGCCGTAGCGAATATGCCAAGTCTGTTGATGAAGCTCATCAGATTATGAAGCATTATAAGCTAAGCTCTGAGCAAAGACAAAAGATAGCTTTAGGCAATTCCGTGACGCTTTCAGATGGAACAGTACTGGATAGTAATAACATATTTGTACGTGAAGCCGCAATTGAAGAGCAGATTAAATACGGTACCGCAGCAGAAGTCGCCGAGCTTCTTAGCGAATTGCCGCCAGAATTCTATTCTTCTGCAGCTTCAGCATTAGCGGAATCTGGTGTAAGGAATAAGGCGTCCTTTATGGGAGGTAAGCTCATCGATGATATGCTGAAGGGCGATATTAATAACAGGGGAGACCTCATGAATCACTTCGCTGAATGGCTACAGGGTGGTAAATACAAGCCTGAGACCTTAGCGTCTACGGATGCTGATGCCGTTAAGTTGTTGATAGAAGCTGTAAATACTACATCTGTTATTACTGATAAGAAACGTCAAGATATTAAGGATGTTATCAACACAATTCTTACCGATAAGAGGTTATCAGCTAATGCAACTGACGCAGCCAAAGAACAATTTGAGATTTTCCGCAACATGTTATAATCTTCATATTTTGATATAATATAAGCAGTATGTCGGTGTATAAAGTTCCTCAAGATGTCGAGGCGGAGGACAAACTGCTCGGGCCGTTTAGTTTCCGACAGTTTGTGTTCTTAATTATAGCTGTTATCGGAATCGCTATTGCGTACGGTTTGAGTACAATTTTGCTACCTTTGGCAATAATTCCTGTGCCGATGATTTTGTTTTTTGGGGCGTTGGCTTTACCTCTTAAAAAAGATCAGCCGATGGAAGTTTATTTGGCGGCAGTTATTTCTTTTATGCTAAAACCAAAAAAGGCGTCTATGGCAGCCTGATGGAATTGAAAGATTGGTCGAAGTTATCGCGCCAAAAGTCGAGGGGAGAAGACTTACGGCAATAATTACGATCAAGCCGAAGTTCAGCGAAGATTGTCATATTTGGCGAATTTGGTAGATAGTCAAGGTTGGTCAATTCGTGGCGTCAATAATCCGAATAGCTCGATGCGTGCCGATTTATTCAACGAAGGACAAGCAGCTAACGACATATTGGATGAAAATAGTGCTACGGCGCAAAATATCAATCACTTGATAAATCAGTCCGATGTTCGTAGGCGACAAGAAGTTATCCAAAAGATGCAAACAGGACAATCTACTACGCCGCCTCCCGCGCAACCACCTCAATCATCTCACCCAGATAATCCTACTCCAGCCACACCGCTACAAATGAATCCGTACCCAACGATGCGTCAATCTGTATTAAATCCAGTGTCCGAACGGCCTGCCGCTGCACTCCAGCTCAAACTTCGACCGACAACCACGCCGCAAACTAGCGTAAACGAGGTGTCACCTGCTATAATAGAACTGGCAAATAACCGCGACCTCTCGATTGAAACGATTGCGCGTGAGGCAAATCGAATTCAGCAAGAAAATAAATTATCAGATGAGGAAGTGGTGATTTCACTACGTTAGGTGGGGTTTATGCAACCAGAGTTACAAAATCAACAATCTTATCAGCAGGTTCCGCAAACCAATGCGGCTCTTCCTGGTGTCCCTCAGCAGCCATCAGGGGCAATTGGTTCGGGACCAAATCCAACCGCGCCATCTCCAGATAAAACCCCTGACGACAAGAAGCAAAAAGGACCGATTAGCACCCAGAATACGCTGCTTTTCTCTGAAATGCGCGAAAATATGATCATTATGAGCGATGGCAGTTTTCGGGCGGTAGTGGAATGTGAATCAATCAACTTTGACCTGATGAGTTCACGCGAAAGAGAGGGAATTGAGTTCAGCTATCAAAACTTTATCAACTCTCTATATTTCCCAATTCAAGTTCTTATCCGTTCACGCCGCGTGGACATTGGTCCGTATCTGGACAGATTGGCTGAAATTCGCCGCAATCAAGACAATATGCTCCTCAACGTCCTAATGGACGATTATATGGATTTCATTGATATTCTGGCGCAAGAAGCAAACATTATGGATAAGAGCTTTTACGTTGTCGTTCCATATTATCCAGCTGGCGAGGAAAATGCCTTCAAACAGCAAACTAAGGGACTATTCAATAGCTTCTTCAGTGGAAAAAAAGAGGCAACCGTAACAAAAATTGACCAAGTTACTTACACCAAAGCCAAAGATGAAATTAAAAACCGCATTGATTCGGTTATGAACGGACTATTCCAAATGGGCGTAAAAAGTTGGCAATTAAATACCAGGCAACTGGGTGAGCTGTTCTACACTTCATATAATCCCGACACGTCGTCACGTGAATCGCTAGAGGACATTGACCCAAGCGAGCTTACGACCACTTACGTAACTAAGGGAACTGGTCCATCACCGAGAGGAGGAAGGTCATAATGGTAAAGAAGAAATTAGATGCCGTTGATATTGCTGCTCAACAACGAGCACGGGAACAAGCCGAAGTCGAGCAGGCCTTCTTAACTGGTGTTCGAACTTTGCGTGATTTTATTAGTGGCCAAGTAGTATTGAGCTTCATTCTGACCATTTCCGACTTGGCTCAAAATATGGCCGCACAATGTATGTTTATGGCTTTCTTCGTCAAATCTACACCGGCTGGCTTAGCTCAATCATTAATATCGATGAAGTGCTGGACATTAGTATGTTTATTTATCCAGTCGATACGCAAATTGTCCTGAATAACCTGCGCAAAAAAGTTACTCAGCTGGAAGCAACCATGAATATAAACATGGAAAAGGGAAAGGTGCGCGACCCAGGCTTGGAAGCGGCTTTGCAAGACGCCGAAGAATTGCGCGATCAATTGCAGATTGGCGCCGAAAAGTTCTTCCGCTATGGCTTATATATTACGCTTTACGCCGACAGCTTGGACGAGCTAAACTTCATCCAGCATAAAATTGAAACTATTTTTGGTCAGCAATTGGTGTTCTCAAAAGTAGCTTCCAGCCAGCAGGAGCAGGGATTGAATAGCTCTATTCCACAATTGACTGATGAACTACAGATTCGCCGCAACATGAATACTGGCGCAATTTCAACCAGCTTCCCATTCACTTCAGCCGATTTGACGGACAATAAGGGCGTGCTTTACGGAATTAATATGCATAATAATGGCTTGGTGATTTTTGACAGATTCTCTCTGGAAAACGCCAATATGGTCGTGTTCGCTAAGTCTGGTGCTGGTAAATCATTTACCGTTAAATTGGAAGCTTTAAGAAGTATGATGGTCGGGGCTGATATTGTGATTATCGACCCAGAAAACGAGTACCAAAAACTATGCGACGCGGTTGGTGGCAGTTATATTCGATTGAGCTTAAGTAGCGACACGAGGATCAATCCGTTTGATTTGCCGCGTGTTATTGATACTGATGAGGCAGATGACGCACTGCGAGCTAACTTAGTTACGCTACACGGACTACTCAGGCAAATGCTGGGCGGCGCAGGAGTAGGGGCTGGCGGGCAAGTCGTAGCAGGATTATCGCCAGCAGAAGAAGCTGATATTGATCAAGCATTAATCGACACTTACGCGCGTGTCGGCATTACTTCAGATCCATTGACGCACAATTCTACGCCACCGACGATTTCTGACTTATACGACACCTTGCTTCACATGGGCGGAACTGGCCCAAGCCTGGCTCAGCGACTTCGCAAATTTACCTCTGGAACGTTTGCGGGAATATTCTCGCAACAGAGTAATATTGATATTAATAATAATATGGTTGTCTTTAACATTCGCGACTTGGAAGATGAACTGCGACCAACGGCGATGTATATTGTTCTGAATCACATCTGGAATATTACGCGTACCGACCAGAGGAAACGTATGTTGATTGTTGACGAGGCTTGGCAATTGATGAAATATGACGATTCTGCCAATTTCTTATTCTCATTAGCCAAGCGCGCCCGCAAATATCAATTAGGACTAACGACAATCACGCAGGACGTGGAAGACTTCGTCGGAAGTAAAATGGGACGAGCAATCGTTTCCAACTCCTCAATGCAGCTGCTTTTGAAACAGTCTGCCAGCGCCGTTGACGTTTTGGCGCAAGTGTTTAAATTGACAGATGAAGAGCAGAAACGACTAGCCAATTTCCCAGTTGGGCAAGGATTATTCTTTGCTGGACAAAATCACGTTCACATCCAGATTCAGGCTAGCGATACCGAATATAATTTGATCAATACAAATCCCGTATCGCAACAAATAAAACCGTCAGATTCACCAATCGGCGGCTACGGAGCAGTGTAGGGAGAATAGCGATAAAATATGGCACGAGTTGATTATACGACAGATTCCGAAACTGACAGCAGATTAAATCCTGCTGAGCAGGCTAAGTTTGATCAAATCTCGGCTGGTTCTGACAGCGGGTCAGAGTTAAGTGATCGCGAAAGAGATGTCATAAATGACCTTGAATCTCAGTTTGATAATAAAGATTCGGATTTGAATCCTAATCAAAACGATTCCGCCAGCGCTGCCGTTAATGACCAAGAATCTTCTGTTCCAGGCAACGGTTTTTATCAGCCGTCTGCGGGAAAAAAGAAAAGTCCAGTAACATTCAAGTCTTTACTGAAAAAACGCGGACCAATTGCAGCTATTGCCGGAATATTAGGACTGGGCGGTGGAATTATGGGAATATTTCTTAGTCCAGCAACAATGTTGCAAAATATAATGGAAAACTTTACCTGGAAAAATGACTCCGCTACACCCTCTAAAATATCCAGAATGAAAAAGGTTATGAACGGATTCCTGGATTCTAAAGATGGCCCAGGAATTTGCTAATATAATAAAGGAATACGATGTAGAACAGGAAAATTGTCCTATAAAGCACTAACGAAATTCAAGAAATCGGGAATTATTCCAGTCGATGCTGATGGCAATGAAATGAAGCTGAAGAGAACTGGTTATCCAGAAAAAAATCCAACTCACTGGAAGGTGGAAGGATTAAACGACGGGAAACCTATTGAGTCGTCGAAATTAAAAGACGAATTGCTGAAGAAAGAGAATCGTAAAATTGCCAGTAAAGTCTATGGCAGAACTGGCTTATTTAAAATGCGTTTCCGCGCCTGGACAGGAAAACATATAAGTAGGCTTTACAATAAATTTAATCTTAAAAGAAATAGTGCAATTTCAAAAATTGATAAAAAACTCGGAGTAAAAGAAAAGGCAAATAAACTTAAAGAAAAATTACCAGGCTTTAACGACGACAAGGCTATCGGTGGAATCAATGAAAGAGTTACAAAATCAACAGAGAAACTAAAAAAAGGCGGGCTAGTATACGTCGCTGCAGCAGGAATATGCCTTGCACTAAAACTTCCCAACATCATCGCATCAGGAGTAGCAGCAATTCAGTTAGTTCCTTTATTAGGGCTAGTTATGGATGTAATATTATCTCCTGGTTCACAAGCTAAGGCTTCTGGACTCGACTCTAGTGGCAGTGGATTCTCTCAAGAAACGATGGAAACCATCGGCACTATGCTAACCGAAAGAGGAAAGATGAAAGGGTCCGATAACGCCGAAGGATCGGCATTGGATTCTCCGTATTTACTAGCAGCAATGGGCGTAAATAACAACAAGCCTGGAATTGCAAAAAACTACATTCCTGGATATTCAGTAGCTACGAATCCTATAGTCCACTCTCTTAATTCGCCGAAGAGGCTAGCGAACCAGTGTGCAATTATATACTAAGTCCAGTTGCTATGTACTCCTCTATAGCAGTAGAGGTAGCAGTTGCCGGGGCAGCTACTTTTGGATTAACATCATTAGCAAAGTGGATTGCAAAAAAGACATTAGCCACAGTAACCACAGAATTACTTAAGTATGCCGTTGGCGATACCGTAAAGAAAATCCTCAAAGAATTGGCAGTAAGTCTGCTTTCATCCAGATAATGCTCAGTATAAGGATTTGGGTGATGCACTTGGCGTTGGAGCGGCAGCATTCTTTGCAAGCGGATCTATGGGGCAGATGTTACCAGGGCTTAAAATGAGCCAATTAGCAGAATTCAATGGAATCCAAATAGCGAACGAAGAATTCCAAAAAGAAATGGATATCGCCTCATTAAGTCCATTTGATACATCCAGTAGATATACATTCTTAGGTAGTATATTCCATAATATGGGCAATATGATGATGGCTAATGGAACTTATAGTAAAACTCCAGTAGCAATGCTATCTAATATTCTCAGGCTACCTTCTATGGCATTATCTTATTCATCCACCGCAAAAGCAGCAAGCGGTATGTATTCTGATAAATATTGCGGATATGCAAAAGACTTTTCTATGGGCAGCGGATCATCGGAAGATCCAGCCGTGAACATGGCAGGATTACCGTGTACTGGCATAACCAACAGCCAGGCAAACATGTCAGTAGAGGAGGCTATTCAAATTGCCGAAGATGAAGGATGGATACAGAAAGATATGGACATTCCAGATGGCGCAGACATATCCGATCTCATGACTAGCGGATATATAGTTAAGGATACGCCTCTTTACGATTTCATTGAAGATTGTAGCGCTGCAGAAAAAGGTGAATACTGGTTCAATAGCGGCGGCTGTACAGCGCCAACAGATTCGACACAGACAACATCATCTACCGCACCAACATATAAAGATAATGAAAATAAAGATATTACTGACCAATCTTTCGGAGCTGAAAATTCCGCTAAGCAATACGATGACAGAAAACTTTCCGCAATGTCAGTATTACTAATCGACTTTCAGATCGCTCAATCAATTAATGGCGAAGATGATGAAGAAGATGCTCCTTCAACCACAGCTAAAGCCCCAGACAATGGCGAGGCAATTGGCGAACCACAATTAGAAGAAGCTCAGTCGGGATGGGGTAATCATAGTAACGGAGAAATCCCAGATTCAGAATTGCAAGCTCTATCTTTTTCACCAGAAAATAAAATGCATAAAAAAGCAGCTACAGCCATGGAAGAAATGAATAAAGCATACAAAGCCGATAATGGGTCTGACTTAACCATTAATGAAGCATATCGAGATTGTGCAACACAGGCTGCTTATGCAACTCCTGGAAACCCTCTATATCAAGGCGGGGCCGCAGCAGCCTACTACCCTCCATGTCAATCAAATCACGGTTGGGGGCTAGCCGTAGACATTAATGTTGGAGGATTTGATTCTTCTGTGTATAAGTGGTTAAAGGCTAACGCTCATAAATATGGATATGTGCATCCAGCTTGGGCTGAACCAGGGACTAAAAAATCAGAAGCTTGGCACTGGGAGTACGCGAGGAAGGTCTAATGGATAAAGAAAATAAAGTTATACTAATATCATCCGTATTATTTTTAATAAGTATTATGGCAACCTTCCTTATTATTAAAAATCCTGACAACAATCAATACACTACCGTTCTGTCATCATCTCAAAACGCTAACGAGAATCCAAGTAATCAAAATAATACTCACGAGCAATCTTCAGAGCAAAAAGTTATCACCGAATTACTAAATTCTACCTCCAGCACCTACGGCAACCGTGAATTAAAAAAGTATTCAATAGTAAAAGAGCAGGGCGAATTTAAGTTGGTTACTTTAGAAATTTATAGCGAGAAAATTAAATCTACTTATGACTCGTACGCGATTCTAAGAAATAATTCGGTCATAACAGGTGTTAATGATAGAAAATCCCCAGACGCCTTAAAAAGTATTGGTGTTCCCGCAGATATTATAAACGAATATAAAAGGAACCAGTCTGATGTATAAAAAGTTGTCTATCGCTCTTTGCTTTGCTATATCTTTTGCTATTACTATACAACCAGTATCTTTAGCGGCAGAATATCCCGATTCATATGTAACAAACGATATTCTTTGGTATAAAGAAAATGATTCAACAACTTGTTCCGGATCATCTTCTAATGGAGTGTCAGGATCTGATAACCAAGAAAAGATTTGGGGATATCTACGTAACGCAGGATTAAGCGCCGAACAAACAGCTGGCGTGATGGCTAATATTCAAGCAGAATCCGGATTTAGTCCTACCAGACACGAAGTAGGTCAAGGATGGGGGTCTGGAGGTTGGGGACTCGCCCAGTGGACGTTCGGAAGGCGAACGCTTATAGCTAACAAAATACCATCTGAGTTAAAAAAATATTACAGCCAAGAATATGGTGGTGCGCCTAACGACAAGGGTATGGTCGATTCTATTCCAGTAGAAGATAATGACAAACTATTAATCTTCGAATTAGAGTATTTAGTGCAAGAGGGAAAGGAAAGACCGGTCACAGCTTCTGGATTTGGTACCGCTTCGAACTCATGGGAATTATTAAAAACCCTGAAGACAGTTGATGACGCCACTGTTTTTTGGCATGACGATTTTGAAAAATCAGCCATGACAAAAGAGCAGGTTAAAAATATACGCGGTACCGCCGCTCAAAAAATCTATGAAAGATTTAATGGTACAGGCGGAAGCGGAGGAGGATGCTCTTCATCAAATGGTGGTGACTTTATCAGCTACGTCAAACGCTATGCTTGGCCAGAAAAAAAGGTTCGTACAGACAAAAAACCTGAATACGCAGAAGCTATAGAAAAGGCAAAAAGCGAGAACAGATTTACTGGAGATTCTTGTTTTGGAGGTGGTGTGGACTGTGGCGCGTTTGTGACTACACTATTACACGACAGCGGATTTGATAAGAACTATAATTACGGAGGCGAAAACGGTAAGGCTGGTCCAACTTGCCGTACAGAGAGCGTGGGCAGAGGCTAACTGGCAGACTCTCGGTAATGGTAGCTCAATCAACGTAGCCGACCTTAAACCTGGAGATGTCGCCCATAGTCCAGGACATACATTTGTTTATGTTGGTAACATAGAAGGATTTGATTCAAATATAGCATCCGCCTCACAGTGTGAATACGCCCCAAAAGCAGGCAGTGAAAGTTTAACATCACCGAGCGTAACTTGGTTTAGGAAAAAGTGATGAATAAAAAAGTAATTAGCAGTATATTAATATTATTATCATCACTTAGTACATTAGTATACGGCATTATAACTTACATAAATAGACATGACACCACTCCAGTTTACCTACTAACCTCACCCGATAAGGCTGAAATTACTACTGGCAATCAAAAATTTATCGGCTCGCAAGTCGTATATTTAAAACCAGGAACATACGATTTTAAAGCATCAAGAAGTGGCTTTAAAGATGAGAATATTAATGTCGAAGTAAAGAAGGGTAATCCGTTAAGGATAATTTTTGCACTCACGCCCACGACAGAGAAGGCTATTAAAGAATTACAGTCTTCGTCTAAAACGTCAGAAATAGACAGAGCTACAACAGACAGACTTGCTAATGAACAAAAAAAGCTAGAAGACGCCAATCCTATAATTAAAAAATTACCAATAAAAAACTTAATTTATTCAATTGGATATAAAGCAGACCCTAACCATAAGAATGGAGTTATCGTAGAAATCGATACTATAGAAGGATATAGAAATGCTGCTCTCAATAAGATTAAAGAGCAGGGATTTGATCCATCAAAGCTAAATATTACATTTAGAAACTACGCTAATACATTTACGGAGTAATTATGAATCGAAGAAATATTATCATTGGCAGCATTACATTAGCAATATTAACGTTAATATTGCTAGCGATTATGTTCATCCAGCCAACACATACTATATCTATAACTTTCGACAAGGAAAACCTGTCAGCAAAAATATATCGCAACACAGACAAAAGCACTTCCGAAATTACGTCGATAAATGGTAATTCTAAAATACAGTTATCAGACGGCAAATATATAATAAAGACGTCATCTAAATCTGGCTCTATCAATGAGAATTCCACGGAATTTACCGTAAAAGGATCGGATGAAAATATATCTATAAAAACTGAATATAGCCAAAAATTCATGTCTAGTAAAATAAACGAATATAGAAGTGATATTTCAGAGGTATTATTTGCCAAATATCCAGAGTTAAAATCATCTTTTATACTTCAAAAAGAAATTATCCTAGGAAATAACGCGGACTGGTATGCAGTCAGTTATCAGCGCGGTGTTATAGATAGAAATTCCGGTGATATCTACACTGTTATTCTGAAGAAAGAAAATAACAAATGGGTGATTAAAACTAAGCCACAAATAATCAATACTATATACAACACCAAAGATATACCAGAAGATATTTTATCAGAAACAGCCTCCAGATTATCTCCGTTTTCTGCTAGCTCTTAAGCGGCATAATAATGTGCGTATAATCAGGATTTTTTACTTGCTCGCGAATTACACACGGCGACAATTTGCCATTGAACGAAAATACGATTTCATCCGCGTCAATAATATTCAAAACCTCCGTTAGGTAGCGTGAATTAAGCGTTACTTGACCGTCTGCGGATATTTTGGCTGTTGCCTCTGAGGTGTTCTCGCCAAGCTCAGACGCAATCGAATGAATAGAAAGCAGGGAATTTTCCTCTGATGCGGTAATTGTAATTCCACCACCAGATTCACGCGCGAATAACGCCGCAATTTTCGTAACTCGACTAAAATCAGACTTCTTAATAACAATCTCAGTTTCAGCAGTCGCTGGAATCAATTGGCGATAATCAGGGAATTTTCCGTCAATTAATCGACTAACAATTTCCATATCTCCCGTCTTAAAACAAACTTGAGAATCGTCAAAAAGAACCGTAATTTTCTTCTCATCGCCGACGCTTTTACTGACTTCCGCCAGAGTAGAAGCGGGAATAATAGCCGACACTTCATTATCTGACTTTTTTTAGACGCTTTTCTGCCAGCCTGTAGCCATCAGTAGCAGCCAAGTATAACGACCCTTCGTAATTATGCCAATAAACTCCCGTAAGAACTGCTCGCGTAACGTCAGAGCTGACAGCCAACTTCGTTTGGACTATGGCTTTCTTAAGATCCTCAACGTCAATTTCATATTGCATAGCGGTCTTTTCGTCAATTGTAGGCAGCTCAGGATATTCATCAGCCACCACACCATTGATAACTGATGAGAATTTTCCTGAAGTTATATGCAAATGCTCGTTTTTGGTTTCAAGTTCCACCGGACCGCTTGGTAAGTTTGTAATGAATTCTGACACCAATCGGGCAGGGATTGTAATAGATCCATGATCTTCAATTTTCGCACCAATGTATTGAGTAGAAGCAATTTCCAAATTTGTTCCAGCAATCAATAATCTTCCTCCATCAGTGCGAAGTAAAATATTATTCAATATCGGCAGTTCATTGCGACTTGATGCGATATCTTTGATTAGATTAAGTGCTTTTGCAAGTTTTTCTTGGGTGACTGATACTTTCATTATACTTTCCTTAATTTTTAATTAGTCTTAATAGTAATAGGTGTTGTGGAAACTGGGTAAAAAATGTGTTCAAACAGGGGTAAATGGCGATAAAATAGGTGGAAAACTCTGTGTGTTATTTGTGGACTTTATAGTGGATATTTGTGTATTATTCCACTGCTTGCCATCGTCGTTTTCTTTCCACAGATCTGTGTGTTGGTAAGTCGCCGCAAAAACACAACATCTGCACAGCTTTTCCACAATTAATGAACATATAATTTATCCTTAATGTCGTTAATTTGCTCGCGAATACTGACGTTGGTAAGACTTTCTTTAGTAATTTTTTCAATTGAATGCATAGCGGTCGTGTGGTCTTTTCGTCCAAGCTCTTGGGCAATTTTCGGAAAACTCATTTTCAGTTCGCTACGCAGAAGGAACATCGCAATTTGTCTTGGCATCGCGATAAATTTATCTCGTCTGGATGAGCACATATCTTTTACGTCAATATTATAATAGCGCGCCGTCTTATCAATTATCTGTTTGGCGGTTATATGTTGTGGTCTATTGCGTTTAATATCTCCCAAAATTCCTTCAGCCGCCGCTAAATCAGGCGTGAAATTCTGCATTTCCGCATAAGCAAGCAGTCGATTCAAAGCGCCTTCCAGCTCGCGAATGTTCGTCTTAAAGTTGGTCGCCAGATATTCTACGACATCGGAATCTAGTTCGGTGTTGCTGAGTTCGGCTTTTGCTTTAACAATAGCGCAACGAGTTTCATAATCGGGCATCTGAATATCAATTGCCATACCCCATTCAAATCGACTGCGCAAACGATCGGTTAGAGTAGGAATACTTTTTGGCGGTTTATCTGAGCTAATGATAATTTGCTTATTGTTCTGATGAAGATCGTTAAATGTATGGAAAAATTCGTCCTGAGTTTTTTCTTTCCCGGCGATAAATTGCATATCATCGACAATCAATACATCGACATTGCGATATTTATCAGAAAAACCTTTTTTCTTGAAACGAATAGAATCCAGAAACTCATTAACAAACGTTTCCGTAGTGATGTAAAGCACTCGCGCCGAAGGTTGTTTTTTAACTATCTCGTTACCAACAGCTTGCATTAAGTGAGTTTTACCAAGTCCAGAGCCTCCGTAAAGATAGAGCGGATTATATTTTTCTCCTGGATGTGCGGCGACCGCTTGGCAAGCAGCATAGGCCAAATCGTTACTTGAGCCAACGATGAAGTTGTCAAAGGTATACCTGGGATTAAGATTGCTAGAATGAGATTTCCTCGACGGTAGAATCAGCGGCTTTGCTGGTTCTTTTTGTCCGCTTTTATCAACTTCACGATTAACGCGCGGTTTTTTATTGCTAGATTCGACGTTATAAGAAATAGACGGGGCATTAATGCCGTTGTGAGCCAAGGCCTCTAATATTTGTGGATGAAATCGCTTTTCAAGTTGAGTTCTAGCAAAAATATTCGGCGCAATTATAAGAACTTCTTTGTCGGAGATTATTTCCAATTTGGTATTTTTGAACCACGCAGTAAACGACGAAGACGATACAGTTACTTCAATCTCACCTAAAACACCCTGCCAAACCGCATGACTATCCAC